>NZ_JBCOMH010000006.1:0-157701 GCF_040924265.1 Ruminococcus sp. RTP21198st1_G1_RTP21198_201120 | reverse complement strand
ACCACAAAAAAGACTGCTTTCCTACCCTTTTAAGGGTGGTTGCAGTCTTTTTTTATTGCGCGTTTTTTTACAGCCCTTTTTTGTGTGATATTTCGGCTTATACAAACGAGTGTAGGTAAACGGGCGAACAGTGTTCGCCCCTACAATAAAAAGCCATTTACTGTACGATCTTTTGTACAGCAAACGGCTTTTTTTGTTATTTATCACACGGTGCTTGTCTTGCCATTATCTGCATTGCGGCTTTAAGACCGTCAACGGCGGCGGACATTATGCCTCCTGCATAGCCTGCACCCTCGCCGCAGGGATAAAGATTTTCCACTGAGAGAGATACCATATCTGCGTTTCGTGTAATGCGAACAGGGGAGCTTGTACGGGTTTCAGGTGCGGTGAGCATTGCACCTTTATCGCCGAAGCATTTCATTTTTCGTGAGAAATTCTGCAAGCCGCCCTCCAACATATCAGTCACGAATTTAGGGAATACATCACGAAGCTCTGTCGCCTTACAGCCAAGTGCGTAGGTGGGTGAAACTGTGCCTGCTATTTCAGGCTTGCCATCAAGAAATCCGCCAACTGTCGTGCCTGCGCCTTTATATGAGCCTGTGAGAGTATAAGCTTTTTGCTCTATAGACCGTGCGAAAGCCACTCCGTCAAGCGGGCAGTGGCCAAAGTCGTCAGGGGTAACGGCCACGACAACTGCGGCGTTTGCGTTTTCACCGTCACGGGCAAACTCGCTCATGCCATTTGTGACAGTGCCTCCGCTTTCGGAAGCTGACGGCACAACTGTACCGCCTGGACACATACAAAAAGTGTAAACACCTCTGCCGTTTTTATCACGCCATGAAAGCTGATATTCACCCTTTGGAAGCAGTGGATTGCCTGCATGGTCACCGTATAAGCTTTCGTCCACAGCCGCTTGCTTATGTTCTATTCTTGCGCCAACAGAGAACGGCTTAGGCTCCAGAAAGATGTTTTTGCACTGCAAAAGCTCAAAAGTATCCCTTGCGGAATGACCAATAGCAAGTATAACGGCAGACACTTTTTCGTCCTTGTCACCTGCTGATATAGTCTGCACTTTGCCGTTTGAGATAGCCAGATCAGTGAGGGCAGTGTCAAATCTTACCTCGCCCCCAAGCTCTATTATCCTTTTTCGGATAGCCGTGACGATATTTCGCAGATTGTCAGTGCCTATATGCGGCTTAGCTTTTGTGAGGATCTCTTTCGGCGCACCGAAATCCACGAAGCGTTCAAGAACATATCTGCAAAGAGGGTCTTTTATTCGTGTGGTGAGCTTGCCGTCAGAAAATGTGCCTGCACCACCTTCACCGAATTGCACGTTGCAATTGGTGTCAAGCTCGCCTGTGAGCCAGAATTTCTGTACCGATGCAGTACGTTTTTCCATTGAGCTGCCACGCTCTAAAATAATCGGTCTATATCCCTGCTCGGCAAGGGCAAGCCCTGCGAACATTCCTGCTGGTCCAAAACCTGCAATGACAACTTTGCCCTCTGCTTTTTCTGTGGATATGACAGGCTTGTAAACACTGCGCTCAACATAGGTCAGGGAAGTGTTCTTCTCACAGAGCTTCTTTTCAAGGTCGGCACTGTCAAGTGTCACGAAAACTGAGTGGACAAAGTGAATGTCGTTGCGCTTTCGTGCATCAAGAGAGCTTTTGTGTATCTCGCAGTCTATGGCGTGCTTTGAGACACTGCCTAGCTTTTTCAGAGCGGTGGAGATAACTTCCTGCTCTGTTGCGTTAAGGGGGGAACTTATTTGATTTACTATTATTGGCATATATCCTCCTGCGTTTTTACCGAAAAATCGGGACGAATAGATCGTCCCGATAAAATTTTATTAGTCTGAAACAACTATCTGTATCTCGTTTTTGCCGAAACCCCAAACGTTGTTGTAGGTCGGTGAATAGATTATAGCCTCTCGAGCATAAGAACCAGAGTCAATTATGTCGCTTAGATTGACCTCAGCGTATAAGTCGCTGTCTTTAAGATTGTTTATCACATCTTCAGGACCGTAGACCTTGACGTTTGTGAGCTTTTTTGTTTCTATCTCAGTGGACTTGCCTGACGGCTTGCCCGTTGTGATGATATGGTCTGATGTTATGGTGAACTCCTTCGAGGTGTATCCCTCTGAGTCAAAGGATACACGAACGTTTTCATCGCCATTCATATTAATCTCACCTGAGTTAAGAGGGATCTTGAAGCTGAACACCTTTGCAAGGTTTATCTCTGAAAGTTTTATGGAGCCGATAGTGAGCGTTTCTGTATCTGAGTCGTCAAGATTTGGCGACACCACAGATATCTCTTCCTCGGAAAGCTTCAGTGGCAGTGAGCTGACATCAAAATTATCCGTACAATTAGAGATATCTACCTTTAGCTTTGCTGTCTTTTTCTTGTAGATAACAAAATTCACATCGACAGACTTTGTATCCTTGACTTCTATTTTAGATGGATCAACAACGTTGTCGTCATCGTCATAGAATACGATATCCTGCGTGTTGATAGTCGTGTCCTCGGATATTTTCTTTGATTTTGAGATCTGTGCCACTGCTTTGCTTATGTTGTCAAGGTCATTTTTCGGACCTTCAACTGTTATCTCGCTTGGCGATGTGGTAGTTTCTTTAAGGATATAGCCCTCCTCAGCGCTTATGAGCGGGGCTTCTGCGGTGAGTGGGATAGTCTTTGTGGTAAGTCTGTCAAACTCCACAGAAACAGTGTCAGGGTTGACAGAAACTACAGTTACCTTGTCGGTGGAATGTGATGACTTGACATCAATGTCAAGGTCGTAGGTACCCTCTTTTGTTACGTCATCAAGATTGACAGTTGCCACAAGATCTGCGGCAGTATAGCTGCCTATCTCATAGTTCATGCCCTTTATCTCAACGTCTACGGAGATATCCTTATAGTTGAGTGCGGAAAGTCCTTTTTCTTTTGCCTGCGTTCCGTCAAGTGAGAACACAACAGGAACGTTTGTTATAGTCTTGTTTATTGTAGGATACTGAGTGATAGAAAGGGCGAACCATATTATTACAGCAATGATTATGGAAAGTATTCTCAGACCAAAGTCTGCACCATGGCGATTTTCTTTTTTAGCCTTTTTTACTTTTTCCATTTTGAAATCACCCTTCCTGCAAAAGAATTTTCTCTAATGGAATTAGCGTCCTTTTCAGGCAAAAGACGATTGTCCAGAAGTCTTTTCAGAGAGTCCTTTGAATATCCCCTGGTAAGCTCTCCGTTTTCGGCAACTGAGATGTTGCCTGTTTCCTCAGATACCACGACGACTATTGCGTCAGAGTTTTCGCTCATTCCGATAGCTGCACGGTGTCTTGAACCGAGTTGTTTGTTTATAAGTTCGTCTTTCTGCGGTCTTGGCAAGAAACAGCCTGCCGCAAGTATTATTCCGTCTCTGATTATTACAGCACCATCATGGAGCGGTGTATTCGGGAAGAATATGTTTCCGAATATCGCTGTTGACGGTATGCAGTTGAGTATCGTTCCTGTAGCTATCTGTTCCCCAAGCTTTGTCTTTCTCTCACAGATTATAAGCGCACCTGTTTTGGTGGAAGAAAGACTTGCGGCAGAATCACATATAGCGTCAATAGCTTTTTTCCAATGTTCGGTGTTGTCGTCAGAGTCACTTGAGCTAAAGAAATTAAAGCCACCCAGACTTGTTCGTCCGACCTTTTCAAGAACACGTCTGAGTTCAGGCTGAAACATTATGATAAGAGCAAGGAAGCCCCACTGGAAGCAGATCCTTAGCAAAAATCTGATAGTTTGCAAATTAAAGAATACTGCAAGCAGGTAGCAACCTATAAGTATAAGGATACCTTTTGTGAGCTGCTGCGCCCTTGTTTCGCGAATAAGCTTTATGCCGTGGAATATCAGAAAGGAGAGGATAGCAATATCGACAATGTCATTAAGACCTATTGATGTAAAAACGCCCCAAATAGCGTTTATAACATAAGCGATACTGTCAAGCATAGTTCACACCCTTTCGATAATTTCTGTAAATGTAATGAAAAAAACAAAACAAATACAGATGATTTTATATATATTAATAGTATATCATATTTTTTCGCAAAGTACAAGGGTTGAACAAGATTTTTTTTAATAAAAAGCGGACCTTTTTTCAGTCCGCTTCTATATCAGCTCTCTTTTGGCAGATAAAATCTTCCTGAGAGTTTTTGTGTTTTTACTTCGTTTATGAAGGCTTTCGGATCGGCTTCTTTTACAGCGTGTATGATCTTTTTGGTCTGTGCCGCTGATACTACTGAATAGACGATCTGTCTTTCGCAGTGTTCATAAGACCCCTCGCCGTCAAGTATGGTCGCGCCATGCTGGCTCACTGCATAAATAGCGTCTGCTATCTCTTTGGGCTTGTTTGTTACGATAAGCAAGGTGCTTTGCTGGAATTTTTTGTAGAGCATATGCAAAACAGTTGTTGAAGCATATTGAAAGATGATAGAATACAGTGCTTTGTCCCAGCCGAACATAAAGCCTGCAACGCACAATATGACCGCATTGAAGCCAAGTATAACATTGAATGTGTCCATATTGCTTTTCTCTGAAAGATAAATGGATATAAAGTCCGTTCCACCTGATGTTGCACCACGATTAAGGCAGAGGCTAATGGCAACGCCGTTTATCATTCCTCCGAAGATGCTTATGAGAAGCACGTCCTGGGTGATTATGTGATTGGGGATAAGGTCGGTGAAAAAGCTGTTGAGCAGTATCATCACGCAGGAAAAAGCCGTGAACTTTTTGCCGATAAATCTGAAACCGATATACACGGGGATTATGTTCAGAGTTATGTTTATGATGCTGAACGGAAGCATTATGCCTGCAAGCTGTTTCACTGCACGCTGTATGAGTATGGACATTCCTGTCATTCCGCCTGGGTAAAGACCGCCTGTGTTTACAAAGGTCTTTGTGTTTAGCGCCATCAGAAAGGCGGCGACAGTCACGGCGATAATTGTGAAAATGTCTTTTCTGATATCTTTTTTCATGGCTTTGCCACTCCTTTCATATGTCAGCAATTATTCTCCTTTAAGCTCGGCAAATTTTTTCTGCATGGTAGGGTTATTTTTGGTAAGACTCTTGATAGTGAGAGCGTCAGCCTTTTTGTTTGCAAGGCGCAGATTGTTTTCTGATGAAATAAGGTTTTCTTTTATCTTTGTGAGATGTGCTATAGACTTGTCTATTTCTGTGATAGCTTCGCCAAAACGTCTGCTTGCAAGTTCATAGTTTCGGGCAAAGCCCTCCTTGAAAGTGTTGATGTTTTGCTCAAACATTGTGATGTCGATATTCTCGTTGCGCACCTTTTCGAGCTCTTCCTTATAGGAAAGGGTATTCATGGCGGCATTTCTCAGTATGGTGATTATTGGTATAAAACACTGAGGTCTGACTACATACATTTTATCATAAGCATATGAAACATCTGTGATACCTGCGTTATAAAGCTCGCTGTCGCTTTCCAGAAGTGAAACAAGTACAGCGTATTCACATTTTTTCTCACGTCTGTCCTTGTCAAGCTCTTTGAAGAAATGCTCGTTCTTTTTCTTGGTGGAGGTGGTATCCTGCTCGTTTTTCATTTCAAACATTATGGATATTATCTCCACACCGTTTTCATCACATTCACGGTAGATAAAGTCGCCCTTGCTTCCTGAGCTTGCGTCGTTATCCTTGTCAAAATAAGCGTTTCTGAATGCGGTAGCTCTTATCTTGTTGAACTCGTTCATGCAGTGCTGTTCAAGGCTCTCGCCCACCATTTTTGTAGACAGACGGCTTTTTAGGTCTTTGTAGTATGCGATAGCTTCGTCCTTACTTTTTATCTGTGCATTAAGCTCTGCAATAGTGGAATTTTTCTCACTTTCCACTTTTGAAAGTGCAGTGGTAAGCTCCAAAGCCTTTTCAGTATCCTTATTTTTGATATCTGTTTCAAGACGTGTTATCTCCGCTTTATATTCATTTTCTGACTTTTGCATTTGCAGAGTATGCTCAGAATTGAGTTGCTGTATCTGCATATCACGCTGAGATATCTCCTGCCTGAGCTTGTCCTTTTCGCTGTTGAATTGCGATCTTGCTTTCTCCACAGCCATTGATATGGCAAGTTCTTTTTCTGTGGTCATAGATTTGGTCTGAGCGGTAAGCTGTGCAATAAGCTTTTCGTTTTGACTTATCTGCTCTTTTAGCTGCTCAAGCGTTTTTTCATACTCGGCTCTTGTGCTCTCCTGAGCCTTTGTGACTGCAAGTGTCTTTTCACTCTCACCGTTAGCCGCAGCCGCTTTCAGCTTTTGTATCTCCATATCCTTATCATTGACAGCCTTTGTATACTTGCTGTCAAAATCAAGCTTAGCAAGCTTCAAAGCCTTGTCTTTTTCATCAGCCACACGCTTGTCAAGCTCTTTATCAAACTCAGCGGTTTTTACCTGAGCCACGATAGCCGCATAGCCCTGTTCATCAACTTTGAATACCTCTCCGCAGTGGGGACATTTTATTTCAGACATTTTATGTACCTCCGATTTCTTATTTTTTCTTTAATATGATTATACCATATTTTATTCCCTTATACAAGAAATGAAGAAGATTTTTTTACGACAAAAACGCAGGAACGTATTACCACGCTCCTGCGTTTGCGGCTTATCAGCCAAGTATTTTCTTTATATCTTCTTCAGGGGTGCTGATAGGAGTAAGCTGGAACTTATCGACCAAAACGTCAAGCACGCCCTTTGAAACGAATGCAGGGAGGGTCGGTCCGAGGTAGATGTTCTTTATGCCCAATGAAAGCAGGGTGAGAAGTATGCACACTGCCTTTTGCTCATACCATGAAAGCACAAGTGTCAGCGGCAGATCGTTCACACCGCAGTCGAACGCCTCGGCAAGTGCAATGGCTATCTTTATGGCTGAGTATGCGTCATTACACTGTCCGCAGTCAAGTATCCTTGGTATGCCGTCGATAGTGCCGAGATCCATATCGTTTATGCGATATTTTCCGCAGGCAAGAGTGAGGATAAGACTGTCAGGCGGCGTGAGCCTTGCGAAGTCAGAATAGTAACTTCTGCTCGGTGACGCACCGTCACAGCCGCCTATGAGGAAGAAGTGCTTTATCCTGCCCTCTTTCACAAGGCTTATTATCTTTTCGGCATTTGACAGCACTGCGTTGTGTGCAAAGCCTGTTGTTACTGTGTGACCGCCGTTCATGCCTGTCATTTCCTTGTCCTCGTCATAGCCGCCGCACTCAATGGCTTTTTCTATAACAGGCGTAAAATCCTTGTCGTCGCCAATGTGCACAAGCTCAGGATATGACACGATAGAGGTGGTGAAAACTCTGTCGCAGTAGCTTTGACGGACAGGCATTATGCAGTTTGTTGTGAAAAGTATCGGTGCAGGGATATTGTGAAATTCCGACTGCTGATTTTGCCAGCCTGTGCCGAAATTGCCCTTTAGCTGCGGATAGGCTTTGAGCTTTGGATAACCATGGGCAGGGAGCATTTCACTGTGAGTGTAGATATTCACTCCTTTATCTTTGGTCTGCTCAAGGAGAAGTTTCATATCGTGCAGGTCATGACCGCTCACGACGATAAATGGCCCTTTTTCAATGGTCAGTGGAACTTCTGTAGGGACAGGGTCGCCGTATGCGTCAGTGTTTGCGGCGTCGAGAAGTGCCATACATTTCAGGTTCACATTGCCTGTTTCAAGCACCAGCCCCAACAGCTTTTCAGGGTCGTTCTCGCTGCCTATGGCACGCAGAGCCTTGTAGAAAAAGTTTGTCACCTCGCTGTCAGTTTTGCCAAGTGCCTGTGCGTGATAAGCATACGCCGCCATACCCTTTATTCCGAAGAGGATAAGTGATTTCAGCGAGCGGATATCCTCATGATCGTTCCACAGTTTTTTCATGTCGTAGTCATCAAACTTCTGAGAGTTGATGCGGTTTCGCTCAATGTGTATCTCCTCTGTGAGCTGTTTTATGGTGACATTATTGAAGTTCACGTTCGTGATAGTCGTAAAAAGCCCTTTGAGTATGAGCATATCTGTTTTTTCAGTTGACGAGCCATTTTCTGCGGCATTTGCAAGGGCGATAAGTGCACCGATAAGCTCGTCTTGATAAACTGCTGTGTCGGCTTTTTTGCCGCATACGCCTACTTTTCCGTCACAGCCTGTGTTGTGTGCAGTCTGCTGACACTGGAAACAAAACATATCTTTCACTGGTAAGACCTCCGTATATTTGTGATAGGTCTATTATGTACCGATATGTGAAATTTATTCCTGAGTTTTATGAGAAAAACAGCCTTACTGCAAGTGCAGAGAACACAAATCCCATAAGGTCTGAAAGGCACGCCGCTGCAAATACTGAGGGGTAAGCTTTTTGCTTTATGGCTGAAAAATATACTGCTATGGTGTAGAATGTCGTTTCCGTTGACCCCATTAAAACGCTTGCTACACGTCCGCTGTAGCTGTCAGGGGAAACGCTTGAAAGAATGGTTTCAAGGCAGGCGAGTGCGCCGCTCCCTGAAATGGGTCTGACTATAGCAAGGGGTATACACTCTTCTGGAAAGCCCAGAAAAGTGGTCACAGGTCGGAGAAGTTTTGCTATAATATCAGCCGCACCTGATGATGTGAACATTCCCACTGCTGTCATAAGCAGAATGAGCATTGGTATCAGCCCCAAGGCGATTTTGAGGTTTTCAGCCGCACCCTCGCAGAACACATTCACTATATCCACCTTTTTCACAAGCCCATAGCAAAGTATAAAAACCATAAGCGCAGGCACGAAAATGTCACCGAAATTCATGGCGTTCGTCCTTTCTGAGGTTGAGGGCATAGACCATAAGACAGCCTGCGGTCACGGAGATAAGGGAGGAGAAAATGATAGCAGGCGTTACGTCAAAGGGGGATACTGCACCGTGTTCAAGGCGCATTGCCGCAATGGTGGAGGGGATAAGCTGAATGGAAGCCGTGTTAAGCACCACAAGCATAGAAATGCACTTCTTTCGTGCCGCAGGCGGAAGCTTCTGCATGGCTTTCACTGTGGCTATGCCTGAGGGTGTGGCGGCATTGCCTAATCCTAAAAGGTTTGCGGTCAGGTTCATTGTCACGGCATTCATGACCTCGGGGCAGTGTGCGGCATCTCTGAATAGTAGCCTAGTGACAGGGGATAGCATACGGGCAATGACCGCTGTTATGCCAGCCTTTTCACATATCTTCATAAGTCCGCCCCAAAGACACATCGAGCCACTCAGGTATATGACAAGCTCCACCGCTTTGTTACATCCTTCAAGAGAAGCCACTGATACTGCAGTCATGTCGCCTTTAAGAAAACCGCATAACAAGGCGGATAGGGACAATATCACAATTATTACGCTTAATATAATTAACACTCCTTTCAGCTAGTATTCATATCAAGTTAATATATAAAAAACTTTGACAATAAGTGTGAAATTTTGGTGATAACGCTTGACAAATGTAATTATGTTTGTTATAATATGTTTATCATAAGATTTATGTTAAATGAAATACTATTTTTGTGTTTCAAATTAATTTAAAGGGGATTGATTTTATGAAATCTACAGGAATTGTAAGAAAAGTTGACGAGCTTGGAAGAATAGTTCTACCTATCGAGCTCAGAAGAACCTACGACCTTGCTGTTAAGGACGCTATCGAGATCTATACAGATGATGACAAGATCATTCTGAAGAAGTTCCAGAGAACTTGTATCTTCTGCGGAAGCGGTGAAGAGTGCGTTGAATACAAGGGCAAGACAATTTGTGCAGCTTGTATGGCAGAGCTCAAGGGTGAAGCTAAGTAATTACATATTTGTAGTAATATTATGAAACAGACAGGACGGACATGAAAGTGTTTGTCCTGTTTTTATTTTATGTGATAGAAAAAGCGTGTATGCAAAAAAACATACACGCTTTTTCATATTATAAGTTTTTTGAAATCATCTTCGCTGCCATTAAATACCGTCATGTGGAGATATTCGCCGCTTTCATAGAATGAGAATTTTACACGGTTGGTATAAGTCCAGAACGTCCAATCCATATCCTCGTCAGGCCTTGAAAACAGGCTCTCATACCATATCTTGTCCTTGTTAAATCTGCTGTCTGAAGCAACGATGTTTTTGTACGTCCGTTCTGTGCAGTATATGACAGGTCTTACGCCGTATTGCTTTTCTATCCTGCCGCAGAAGTCTGCAAGGTTATCTGCGGCTTCGTAATAGTCAGGGGGCAGAAGTCTGTAAAGTCCTCTCAGTCTTACCTCCACTGCAGGGATAAGCCTGCCGCTTAGATCCTCGCCCACAGCATTTATGAAATGCTCTGCCTGCTTAGTGCCGTCAGTATCAAGCTCAAGCACATGGTATGCTCCCACTGATATATCAGTGTCCTTTGAGCCGTTCCAGTTGTCACGGAACGCACCGTCCTCAAAGGTAGTGCCTTTGGTGGCTCTTATATAGGCGGTCTGGATATTCTGCTTAGCAAAACTCTTCCAGCGTATCTCGCCCATTGACTCTGTTACAACAGGTCCTCTTATTGGATAGTCACGCTTTTTCGGCTCATTGAACCACAGTCTGCCTGTATACAAAAGCACCGCAATGTTTATCACAAGCACAACTGCACACAGTATTATCAGCCGTTTTACGAGCTTTTTCAGAAATCTGTGACGCGGCTTTTCTTCCTCGCAGACCTCGTAGTTTGTGTAGTTTGAAAGGTCACGATCGTCATACTCGCTGTCTATTTTGTTTATAGCTTCCTTGTCAAGCTTGAATTTCTTGCTGCGTTTCATTAGCAGTATCCTCTCGGTTAAATTCCTCAGAATTTGCGATAAGCTCCGCAAAGGTATATGTGTCAAGCTTGTTCCTTACCATTTCAGATATCTCGTTAAAAGCTTTCTGATAACAGCAGATACCGTCTGCACCTCTGTTGCAGGTGCAGTCTGGGGAAAGACATCTTGAAAAATAATATGTACCCTCTATGGCTTCAAGAACGTCTTTCAAGGTAAGCTGTGCAGGGTCTTTATTTATGATATAGCCCCCCTGCGTGCCTTTATATGACTTCACTATGTCAGCCGCAACAAGCTTTCTCAGTATCTTCAGCGCAAATCGAAGTGTAACGCAGGCATCATTGGAAATGGTCTTTGCGTCCATTTTGTCTTTTTCGCGGCATAGAACGGATACTATTCTTACTGCGTAATCCGCCTCAAGTGTTATAAACATTTATTTCCTCCGAAACTTAGTCAAGATAATCTCTTACCTTGTTGCTCCTGTTAGGGTGACGGAGCTTTCTGAGAGCCTTTGCCTCTATCTGACGTATTCTCTCACGGGTAACGTTGAACTGCTGACCTACTTCTTCAAGAGTTCTTGAACGTCCGTCCTCAAGACCAAAACGCAGTCTGAGCACCTTCTCTTCTCTCTCTGTAAGAGTGGAAAGCACCTGATTTATCTGCTCTTTAAGAAGCACAAGTGAAGCGGCTTCTGCCGGAGCCGGAGCGTCATCATCAGGGATAAAGTCGCCAAGATGTGAGTCCTCCTCCTCACCGATAGGTGTTTCAAGAGAAACAGGGTCCTGAGCGATACGCATTATCTCTCTTACTCTTTCAACGCTCATATCAAGCTCTTTTGCTATTTCCTCAGGTGACGGATCATGACCGTTCTTGTGGAGAAGCTGTGAGGATACTTTCTTTACCTTTGTGATAGTTTCTACCATGTGTACAGGTATTCTGATAGTTCTTGCCTGATCGGCAATCGCTCTTGTTATAGCCTGTCTTATCCACCATGTGGCATATGTGGAGAATTTGAAGCCCTTTGTATAGTCGAATTTTTCAACGGCTTTGATAAGACCCATGTTGCCTTCCTGGATAAGGTCAAGGAAGCTCATTCCTCTGCCCACATATTTCTTTGCGATAGAAACAACAAGTCTGAGGTTTGCTTCTGCCAGTCTTTTTCTTGCTTTTTTAGCGTCCTTTTCATTGCCGCTAGACATCTTTTCTGCAAGCTGTATCTCCTCCTCGGAGGTAAGAAGCGGCACTCTGCCTATTTCCTTAAGGTAGATCTTAACCGGGTCGTCGATAGCGATCCCGTCAGTTGAAAGGGAAATATCAACGCCGTCCTGATCCAGATCGTCTTCTGGGTTTACCATGTCAAGGCTGTCGTCGGTGATGATATCATCAATTATCTCAATATTATTTGCGGCACAGCTATCATAGAAGCTGTCCATTTGCTCGACGTCATAGTCGAGCTTTTCAAGAGCGTCAGTTATCTCTTTTGTAGTGAGCTTGCCTGTAGTTTTGCCGTGTTCCATAAGGTTATCAAGTATCTGTTTCTTGTCTGTCATTTCAAACACTCCAATCTCAATTTTTACATCGGTTGATCTTTGCTAATTCTTTTTGCGCATTTCTTCATACTTTTTGAAGAAGTCATCGTCGGATATATTCTCCTGTTTCTCCTTCGGCTTGTAGTTTAAAAGCACATTTATATAATCCTCAGCGACCTTGGCGTCAATGCCCAGTTCGCTGTATTTTTCCAGTATCTCCGTTATCTTACCCACTTCCTCGGGTGAAAATTCACCATTAAAAGATGATACAGAGCAATCCTGCAAATCGGTTATCTTGCTCGTCAGGCTTTCGTAAACACGCCTATTGAAGCTGGTAACGAATTTGTCGGGCGGAAGCCTTTTGAGAACATCTCCGCAGGCGTCATGATTATTGTAGAGATAATATATGATACCCGCTTCGGCGGCGGATTCTCGTCTGTGTTCATTGGCTTCGGGGTTTATGGTGTCACGCTTGTCAGCGAAGGTTATAGTGCGAGTCCATTCCTTTTTGCTATACTGATAGCGACGGTTTTTAAGTATAGCATTAAGTTCTGCATTGACAGTTGTGATGCTCACATTCTGTTCAGCCGCCACCTTTTTTGCGTATATCTCACGCTCAGTAGGGGAGCTTATATCTGCAAGGACTTTATAGGCTTTTTTGAGATAATCTATCCTGCCTATATCAGTGTCCATATCAATGCCGTCTTTGCATTTTTCTAACTCAAACTCTATTGCACCGTCTGATTTTTTCAGCAAATGGCGAAAGTGGTCTGCTCCGAATTTGTTTATGTACTCATCAGGGTCTTTTGCACCGTTCATTTTTATAACGGTGGTCTTGAGGCCAGTTTCACCTAGAATTTTTATTGCTCTCGTTGTGGCTTTCTGACCTGCGCCATCTGCGTCATAGCATATGACAACGTTGTCTGCATAGTTGGATATTATCTTCGCCTGCTCAGGGGTGAGCGCAGTTCCGCAGGAAGCTACGGCATTCTCAAAGCCTGCCTGATTAAGGGAAATAACGTCAAGATTACCCTCGCACAGAAGAATGGTCTTATCTTTCACTGCGGCGTTTTTGGCGAAGTTCATGGAGAAAAGAAATCTGTTTTTTGAATACACAAGGGTATCTTTTGAGTTAAGGTATTTTCTCTTATCGTCAGTTGTGAGCGCTCTTCCGCCAAAGCCCACTATATGACCTGCAAGGTCGATAAAAGGGAACATTGCACGATTTACGAAGAAATCGAACGTATTTCGGGTATTCTTCTGTGAACGTGAGATAAGCGAGCCTTGCTCCAATTCTTCCTCGGTGAAGCCCTCAGAGAGCATATAGCTTTTCAAGGCAGACCAACTGTTTGGAGCAAAGCCCATTCCATATTTCTTTATGGTTTCAATACTGAGCTTACGTTTGTTTATAAGATAGTCAAGACATTCCTTGCCCTGTGGTGTCTTTAGCTGATGATAGAAAAACCTTGCGGCTGTTTTATTCATTTCATAGAAGCGCTTTCTGGTATCGGTGCGCTTGCTGTCATAGCCGTTATCCTCCGGAAGCGGCACTCCGCCACGTTCTGCAAGGAGCTTGACAGCTTCCCAATAGTCCAGATTATTGTACTTCATTGTAAAAGTGATAACATCTCCGCCTGCTCCGCAGCCAAAGCAGTGAAAATACTCTTTGTCAGGGTGAATATGGCAGGACGGGGTTTTTTCGTTGTGAAAAGGGCAGAGGCAAACATAATCTCTGCCTGTTCTTTTGAGGGTGACGTAGCTGCTCATGACCTCTGCGATAGGGTTGGCAGCTTTAAGTCTTTCTATAAAATCTATAGGCAGCGGCAAATTTCTTCCTCCTTGGGTATGCGCTAATACTTTGTCCACCCCAATGGGATAAACAGATTTTTAAAGGTCTCAATGGCAAATCCGTCTGTCATGCCTGATATGTAATCGCAGATAGCACGGTCAATTCCGAACTGATAGGCGAGATTCATATAAAAGGCAGGCAGCTTTTCGATATGATGAACATAGTAGTCATAGAGCTTTGCTATCATGTCTTTAGCCTTGACTTCTTCTGATTTGCACTTTGGATTTGTGTATACAAAGTCAAACATAAATCTATGCAGTGCAGTGTAGGCGTCACTCACTTCGTTGTCCATATGCAGGCTTTCTGCTCCGCCCTTGATAAGCGAGGTCACAAGAGTGGTTATCCTCTCAGACTTGGATCCGCCAAGAACCTTTGTGATATTTTTCGGGATATCCTCCTCGGTCATAATGCCTGCACGAACGGAATCGTCGATATCGTGATTTATATAGGCGATAACGTCTGCAAATCGCACAACATAGCCCTCTTTCGTGTCGGCTATCATGTTAGTGTGCTTTAATATTCCGTCACGGACTTCTTCTGTGAGGTCAAGACCCTTGCCGTCTTTTTCCAAAATATCCACTACACGCAGGCTTTGCTCATAGTGGTGAAAGCCGTCAGGGCTAAGCTCGTTGAGAGCCCTTTCTCCTGCATGACCAAAAGGCGTATGACCAAGGTCATGACCCAGTGCGATAGCTTCGGTGAGATCTTCGTTGAGCCGCAAAGCCCGTGAGATAGTCCGTGCGATCTGACTTACCTCAAGGGTATGAGTAAGTCGTGTTCTATAATGGTCGCCTGCAGGGGACAGATAGACCTGAGTTTTATGCTTCAGCCGTCTGAAAGAGTTGCAGTGAAGTATCCTGTCACGGTCACGCTGGAAACACGTCCTCAGCGGACAAGGTTCGCAAGGATCTTTACGCCCTTTTGAATCAACAGACAAGCAGGCGTTTTCGCTCAGAAATTGTTTTTCAAACAACTCGGTTTGTTCTCTCGGCAGCACAAAAATTCCCCCTTACAGTATATAAAACATACTAACTCTATATAATATATACTATAATAGTTCAAAAAAGCCTTTATTTTTACATAAAGGCTGAATGTTTTTGTATAATCGCACAAATTTCATGCAAAATCAGCAAGAAGATTTGTTTCTTCTGACAATTCAAGCTTGCCGCAGGATATATCCGTAAGCTGTTTTTTCAGCTTGTCTGATAATTCAGACTTCACAAGAAACGCAAGATCTACAGAATCGGCAAAGTCCTCTTTTTCCATTATCACGCCATATTCAGGCAACGCATAGCTGACCTTGCCATAAAGTGTATAGTCGCAGGAAAAGGATATTCTTGAACACTCACACATTTTCATTTTTCTTGCAGCGTTCACCGCCATTGAACAACCCTGAGAATAGGCTCTTGTAAGACCGCTTGCCCCCAAAAGTATTCCACCGAAATATCGTGTCACCACCACACAAACGTCTGTAAGCCCAGATTTGTTTATTACATCAAGCACTGGCACTCCGCCTGTACCCTGTGGCTCGCCGTCGTCGCTGTATCGTGAAACGTTACCCTCTCTCAACACATAGGCATAGACGTTGTGCCTAGCCTTGCGGTTTTCGGCTTTTATCCTGTTTATAAATGCGACAGCCTCATCAGCGGTGCTGACAGGTGCGATATGCCCGATAAATTCGGACTTTTTCTCCGTAAAGCTCGCCTGAGCTTCCTCATAGATTGTTGTATATCCCATTTGGTTTCCTCATATAAAAGAAAAAAGGAACGGAATTATCCGTTCCCTTTGAAAATTAGTCAAGATTAAATCTCTTCTTGAATCTGTCAACACGTCCGCCTGTATCTACGAGCTTCTGCTTACCTGTGTAGAATGGGTGGCACTTAGAACAAATTTCAACCTTGATATCCTTCTTTGTAGAACGAGTATGGATAACATTACCGCAAGCGCAAGTAATTGTTGTTTCCTCATACTTTGGGTGAATTCCTTCTCTCATTTGACTTCCTCCTTCCAAACTAAAATTATGACTCATAGAAGCCCATCATTTCAGTTTAGACAGTAGTTCTATGTAGTATTTATCAATATGCTGAACAAATCAGCTTTATTATTATACCATTATATACGTCACTTGTCAAGCACTTAACACTTTTTTTACATTTATCCTGCTCGTTTCGACAAAACAAAAAGGCAACCCATTGGCTGCCCTTTGCTTGTGTAAAAATTTTGGAGAGGATGAAACGAGCTAAGAGTTTAATCTTAGTGTTTACATTCTTTTTCTTTCTCTGTTCTACATTACATATTATAGCCTTTAGGGGCTGTAACTTCAAGAACAGACAAGTTACATTTCACTACAATACTGTTACAAATTATTTCAATTTGTAACTTTAAAATAACCTTAAATTTTCCTCAAAGCAGGATTATTATTCGTGGTCAACTCCGTATGCTGCACGGTATTCCAGCATTTTGTCAAGATACTCTTTGCCCTCAACAACACCGTCCTGAATAGCCTTGATGATATCGTTGATGTTTACGATAGAGTATACCTTTACGCCAAAGTCTTTATAAGCCTGTTCAACAGCTGAAAGGTCGGTGTCAAGAGCCTTTTCCATTCTGTCAACTGTTATCACCATGCCTGTTACGTTTACGTCTGCGGCACTTTTGAGCTTTGGCATTGACTCTCTGAGAGCCTTGCCAGATGTCATAACATCGTCGATGATTATTACCTTTTCTCCGTCTGCAAGCTTCTTTCCAACGAACATTCCGCCCTCGCCGTGATCCTTAGCTTCCTTTCTGTCAAAGCAGTAAGAAACGTCAATGCCATACTTTGTTGCAAGTGCGATAACGGCTGAAACAGCAAGAGGGATACCCTTATATGCAGGTCCGAAAAGTGTTTCAACAGGTATTTTGTTGTCAGCTATGCAATCAGCGTAAAAGCCGCCCAGCTTTGCAAGCTGTTCGCCTGTTTTATAGTTTCCGCAGTTGATGAAATACGGAGCTTTTCTGCCACTTTTAAGAGTGAAGTCGCCAAATGTGAGAACTCCGCTGTCTACCATAAATTTTATAAATTCTTCCTTGTAGGTCATATTGAACTTCCTTTCAATTATGTTACTTTGATTATACCACATTTTTCACGGCTTTGCAAGGCTTTTTTGTCTGCCGAACATAAGTCCGTGAGAGCCTGTGGCAAGGCAGAAAACGCCGTGTTCTCGCATATCTCCGCATATTGAGTGTATAACACCGTATTGCTGTCTATCGGTATTTATACGTGCGAAACTTTCGCCCAGATCATCAGAAATATAAAAGCCGTATTCACCACTGATATTTCCTGTGACATACATTGCAGGAGTTTCCTCAAGCCCTTTTCCAAAGCCTATGCAGTTTATCCTGTCCTTAGGGAGAATGTCACTTATCCACACGCTGTCACTCTTTATCTCGAAGCGGTAAAGTCCCTTTATGCCGTTTGCAAGCCAGAATACTCCGCTTTTATCTGGCTGTCTTGAAAGCTGATAGTGAGCGTATCGTGGACACTTTATGTCCGTTTTTATGGACACTTCTCTGAAAGTTGCACCTTTGTCACGGCTGATGTAAAGCCCCAGATTTCCTCGTTCTGCTATGGCGAAGAAAAGATCGCTGTTGTAATAGTCCGAGAAAATTTTTACGTTGTGTTCATCTGCTGAGTTTCCACTACTGTCCGTAAAAATGGACTTTTGCCATGTTTTGCCCTCATCGTCGGTATAGCAGACAGCCTTGTTAGAAAAGCCTCTGCCGCCTGCAACAGCCCACATTATGCGTTTGCCGTCGGCAGATATCGCTGTCCAACCTGAGTCTACATTAGGCTTTTCGATGTTGTCAAGTTTTTTGTCTATAAACTCAGAAAGCCCACGGGGCATGGGAAGTCTTTCCCATGTTGAACCGCAATCTTTGGATAAGATCAGACCACCTTTTGTTTTGCCTGTCCAGTTGCCACGGGGAGTTGCGACGATGTATTCGGGGTCGCTGAGGGTGAGATCAGCATTAAGGCAGGTGATGTAGCGGTCGCCATTTTCGTTTGCAAAGGAATTTTCGCACTCACTGTCATAATCTTCAAAGGCAAAGCCACCAAGGTCGCCAATGATATCTATAATGCGATTACTGCCATGGGGAGTGGTGTATACATTAAGGTGAACAGTTTCCTCTATGCCCTCGCAGAATGGTTTGACAAGCACATCTCCGCTTGCAAGACCTGTTATCATGAACAGACCTGTTCCTGTGTTGAACAAGGCTGTGTCGCTGTCAAAAGGTGAAAACTTTATGTCGCTTATCCAGTGGACACAGTTTCCGCCGCCGTTGTATGAAGGCTTCATGTATGGGATATTCCAATCGAATCGGCTATATTCAAGCCTATTCATTATTATCTTCCAGCTTTCACCGCTGTCGGTGCTTGTATAGATCATATCTCCGCCATTTTTTCGGCAGACAGTTGATAGCAAGAGCATTTTGCCGTTGGAACATATTCCGCTGTAGCCGCATGGGATATGGTCCTCGGGGGTTATGTCTTTGTCAAAAACAGTCACTCCATTTTCGATGCGGTATCTGTATACCTTGCCGCCTGAAAGCGAGCCTGTGTCGCAAGCATAAGCACCCATGCCACCGTAGAATACTTCTCCGCTTGAAGCAAAAGTGATGTATATATATCTGCTGTCGCTGGTGATACGCTGTGGCACGAAGCCATAATAGGAGGAGTTTTCGTATTTCACAGGATCGGGGGCGGTGAGGGGAACGAAGCTTTTCAAGCCGTCTGTGGAGCAATACAGAGTGTGACCTCTTGTTACACCGTCAGGGGAGTTTGCTTCACCTGAACAGCCTGCTATAAAAAGTTTGCCCTCACTGTTTGTCCATATAAGCGAGATGTTTTTCTCACCAAACAGGTCTATGTTTTGCCAGCTTTCGCCCATATCCTCAGAATAGATAATTCCTGCGGTCTGCGAGCCGAAATACAGCCTGCCGTTTTTGTAAATAAGTCTGTCGCCTGTGGCTCTGCCAACTTCGTTTCCGTGAACGCTGCATGGCAGTGTCTTTTGAATTATATTTTCTCCCTTGTCATCAGATATGCAGATATAATTTGAGCGTTTATCTCCGCAGGTGAAAAACAGCTTATTTGGGTCGTTTTCGTCAAGGGCTATTGCAAGGGGATAGGTCTGTGCAGGGTCGTCTGCGGTAACTTTGTCTGCCAGATACGCCCAAGTTTGTTTATCAAAGTCATAGCGGTAGATACCACCGATGTCGGTGCGTATATAAAGCGTTTTGCTGTCGGTGGGGTGGAAAGTGATACCTGTCACAAAGCCGCCTCCGCCTATTTTCAGATTGCCATATTCGTATTTGACAGGTGAAAGAAGTTTCATATATTTCTCCGTTACCATTCGATAGTAGAAACGTCAACAGGGTCTTTGTTTATCTCAACTTTGTCTACCTTGCTGTTTTTGACGGTTATAACTCTGTCAGCCATTGGTGCGATAGCGGAGTTGTGGGTGATGACTATAACTGTCACACCGTCATTTCGGCAGGTATCCTGCAAAAGTCTGAGGATATTTTTACCTGTGTTGTAATCAAGAGCGCCCGTTGGTTCGTCGCAAAGAAGAAGCTTAGGATTTTTCGCCAATGCTCGTGCGATAGAAACACGCTGCTGCTCGCCGCCTGAAAGCTGGGAGGGGAAGTTGTTCATTCTGTCCTCGAGTCCCACTTTTTTCAGCACTTCTTCAGGCTTTGAGGCATGTGCGCATATCTGTGTGGCAAGCTCTACATTTTCCTTAGCAGTAAGATTATTCACAAGGTTATAGAATTGAAAAACAAAGCCTATGTCATATCTGCGGTATGTTGTGAGCTGCTTTTTATTAAAAGTGGCAATGTCCTTGCCGTCAACAAGGATCTTGCCCTCGTCGCAGGTATCCATGCCGCCGAGCATATTAAGTATAGTAGTTTTTCCTGCACCGCTTGCGCCTACTATAACAGCAAATTCGCCTTTTTCTATCTCAAATGAAACACCGTCTGCGGCATTTATGGTTATCTCGCCCATTTTGTATCTTTTATAAACGTTCTCGAATTTTACAAAGCTCATAGTCTGCACCCCCATATTGTCTTTACGTTATTGTATCACAATAATATGAACATTTCAAGGGCTTTTGCTACTTGAAATGGTGGAAGTGATATGTTATAATTGTATCTGAAATAGGCGTGAGCCTCACATTTTGACAAGGAGAGATATAAATGGAATTTCAGAAGCTTATTGAAAGCAGAAGAAGCATAAGAAAATATGACGGCAGTAAAAAGGTAACAAAAGAGCAGATAGAAACGCTCATAGCTGCTGCAACAGAAGCACCATCGTGGAAAAACTCTGAAACTGCAAGGTATTACTGCGTTCTAAGCGACGAGATGACAAAGAGGGTAAGAGAGGAGTGCTTGCCTGGATTTAACAGAGAAAGGTCTGAAAATGCGGCACTTCTTGTAACGACTTTTGTACATACAAGAGCAGGTTTTGACAAAGAGGGTGATCCTGATAATGAAGTCGGCAATGGCTGGGGTTTTTACGATCTTGGTCTGCACAATGAGATACTTCTTCTCAAAGCGGCTGAGCTTGGCTTAGGCTCGCTTGTAATGGGCATCAGGGACGGAGAAAAGCTCCGTGAGGTGCTTGAAATACCTGAAAGCGAGATCGTAGTATCGGTTATAGCCGTTGGCTATCCTGCAGAAGCCCCTGCCAGACCTAAAAGAAGAGCTGTTGAGGATATTGCAAAGTTCTTTTAATATGGGAGTTATGCAGTTTTTAGCTTGTATTTGTGATATTGACCTTCCTGCGCTTTAGTTTGGTCGTCAGACCTTTCCTTACAGCATGGGAAGGTCTTTTTGTGCATAAAAATAAGGCGTTAGAACAAAATCTAACGCCTTACTGATATTCTTTTGAACACGAAGTCTTATCGTTGTCCACATTACAAGACTTGTGAAGTGGTTTAAAACCTTACTTCATAGCCTCTTCAACTGCAACTGCGCAAGCAACTGTAGCACCAACCATTGGGTTGTTGCCCATACCGATAAGACCCATCATCTCAACGTGTGCAGGAACTGAAGAAGAACCAGCAAACTGAGCGTCGCTGTGCATTCTTCCCATTGTATCTGTCATACCGTAAGAAGCAGGACCAGCAGCCATGTTATCTGGGTGCAGAGTTCTACCTGTTCCTCCGCCTGAAGCTACTGAGAAGTATTTCTTGCCCTTCTCAAGTCTTTCCTTCTTGTATGTACCTGCAACTGGGTGCTGGAATCTTGTTGGGTTTGTTGAGTTACCTGTGATAGAAACGTCTACGTTCTCTTTCCACATGATAGCAACGCCCTCGGTAACATCGTTAGCACCGTAGCAGTTTACCTTAGCTCTCAGACCATCAGAGTATGCCTTGCGGAATACTTCCTTAACTTCGCCTGTGTAGTAATCCATCTCAGTTTCAACATATGTGAAGCCGTTGATTCTAGCGATGATCTGTGCAGCGTCCTTGCCAAGACCATTAAGAATAACTCTCAGAGGCTTTGTTCTAACCTTGTTAGCCTTCTCAGCGATACCGATAGCACCCTCAGCGGCAGCGAATGATTCGTGACCTGCGAGGAATGCGAAGCACTCTGTATCCTCTTCAAGAAGCATCTTGCCGAGATTACCGTGACCAAGACCAACCTTTCTCTGGTCAGCTACAGAGCCAGGGATACAGAAAGCCTGAAGTCCCTCACCGATAGCAGCAGCAGCGTCAGCAGCTCTTGTGCAGCCCTTCTTGATAGCGATAGCGCAGCCTACTGTGTAAGCCCACTTAGCGTTCTCAAAGCAGATAGGCTGAATGCCCTCAACGAGCTTATAAATGTCAAGACCCTTAGCCTTGCATACGTCAGCACACTCTTCGATAGTGTTGATACCGTACTGATTGATAACAGCAAGGATCTGCTTTTCTCTTCTCTCATATGATTCAAATAAAGCCATTGTAACAAATCCTCCTTATTCTTTTCTTGGGTCAACGATCTTAACAGCGTCAGCTACTCTACCGTACTGACCCTGTGCTTTCTCAAAAGCAGTGTTAGCATCGTCGCCAGCCTTGATGAAGTCCATCATCTTGCCGAAGTTTACAAACTTGTAGCCGATGATCTCGTCATCTTCGTTAAGTGCAAGACCTGTAACATAGCCGTCTGTCATTTCAAGGTATCTAGGACCCTTTGCAAGTGTACCATACATAGTACCTACCTGTGAACGAAGTCCCTTACCAAGGTCCTCAAGACCAGCGCCTACTACAAGACCGCCCTCAGAGAATGCACTCTGTGAACGACCGTAAACGATCTGGAGGAAAAGCTCTCTCATAGCTGTGTTGATAGCGTCGCAAACGAGGTCTGTGTTAAGAGCCTCGAGAACTGTTCTGCCTGGAAGGATCTCTGATGCCATAGCAGCAGAGTGTGTCATACCTGAGCAGCCGATAGTTTCAACGAGACATTCCTGGATAACGCCCTCTTTTACGTTAAGTGTCAGCTTGCAGCAGCCCTGCTGTGGAGCACACCAGCCGATACCGTGTGTAAAGCCTGAGATATCCTTGATTTCCTTAGCTTTTACCCACTTTGCTTCTTCTGGAATTGGAGCTGCACCGTGAGCAACGCCCTGAGCGATAGGGCACATTGTTTCAACTTCGTGAGAATAAACCATTATTTACATAACTCCTCTCAAATGATTTTGGTGTAAATGTTGTATATTACATACACTCATATTATAACGCATATTTCGCCATTTTGCAATAGTATTTTATGATTTTTAATATTTTTTTCTCATTCTGTGGTAATTATAACGCTACTGAGAGGTGCGAGTCTGAGTGGCAGCTTATAGTTTGTGGTATAAAGACCGCTGTTTATGCAGTTTGATCCACTATAAATATCACGGTCAGAGTTGAGAAGCTCTTTGTAGGCTCCGTTTTGCTCGACCTTCAGGATATAGTTCTGATAGCTTCCAGAAAAATTGAACACCATATAAAGCGTCTTGCCGGAAGGGTCGCTTCTGCGGTAGGCATAAATGCACTGATTTTTGTTGTCTGCGTCTATCCAGCGGAAAGATGTGGAATTATAGTCGGACTTATACAGTGCAGGCTGTTCAAGATAAAGCTTGTGGAGTGCTTTCACATACTCGTGTAATGAATCGTGTATAGGATATGTGAGCAGATTCCAGCCCAGCTCTTTTTCATCACGCCATTCAAGATATTCGCCAAGCTCGTTGCCCATGAAGTTGAGTTTCTTGCCAGGGTGAGTGAACTGGAAAGTATACAGTGCTCTTATGGTAGCAAACTGCTCCTGCTGACTGCCGAACACCTTATCCACCATGGTTTTCTTGCCGTGAACTACCTCGTCGTGGGAGTAAGGAAGAATGAAAAGGTCATTATAGAAATAACTCATGGAGAAGGTCATTTTATTGTGATGATTTCTGCGTTCAAAAGGCGGAGTCTTTATATAATTGATGGTATCGTTCATGAAGCCCAGATCCCATTTATAGTCAAAGCCAAGACCGCCGAACTCAACAGGGGCAGTTACCTTTGTGTAGTTTGTGGAATCTTCTGCAAAAAGCATAACGTCAGGGTGCATTTTCTGAATGGCGTAATTAGTGTTCTTCAAGAACCATATACCGCTGTCGTTCACAGCGTCATCAGTGTGGCCGTGACGATAGATAAGGTTTGCAACTGCGTCATATCTCAATCCGTCAACATGATATTTTTCTATCCAGAAATTAACTGAGGATTTTACAAAGCTAAGCACATGAGGCTTTGTGTAGTCAAACAGGGCAGTACCCCACTCGGAGTATCTGTCATACTCATTGTCGCTTTCAAAGAGGAAGCTTCCGTCATATATGTGCAGGGCATAGAAATCACGGACAAAATGTACGGGTACAAAGTCCAGAATGATGCCGATATTTTCCGCATGACAAGCGTCTATGAACTTCATAAGCCCTCTAGGGTCGCCGTAACGGCTGGTTGCGGAGAAATATCCCGACACCTGATAGCCCCATGAGCCGTCATAAGGATATTCCGTCAGTGGCAGAAGCTCGATATGGGTATAGCCCATTTCCTTTACATAAGGTATGAGCAGGTCTATCATTTCTTCATAGGTGTAAAAGCGGTCGGTTTCTTCTTTTCCCTCTTTTATGCGCCACGAGCCGAAATGTACCTCATATATGTTCATAGGCTTTTCATAGCATTTGTCACGCTTTGAGAGCCATTCTTGGTCATTCCAGCTATAGCTGTCGATATCATACACCACAGACGCATTTTTCGGTCTTACCTCGCTGTACACCGCAAAAGGGTCTGAGCGGTAGTGCTTTTCAAGAGTAGGCGTTGTGATAACATACTGATAAATGTCACCCTCTTTTGCAGGGCGTTCAACGCTCCATACCCCACGTTCATCACATTCCATAGGGATAATATCTCCATTCAGGCAAAGCTCTACCTTTCTTGCATGGGGCGCATAGGTGGAAAATCTTATGCCGTTCTCTATTTTTACTGCCCCCAGGGCTTCATACGCTCTACAGCTTTGACCATTTATAAATTCTGTGATGATATTGTTTTTCATGCCGTTTCCCCCTGTGAAAAATATGATAATGATAAAATATTTATAAAAAGTTATTGAAATTTCATAAAATTATGATATAATAAAAGTTAGCGCAAATTGTCTGCTTTTTTGACATTAATTCAGCTTAGTCTGATTTTTCCTCAAAAAAGGCCTTTTGTCGTTATGAATCTGAAAGGAATGTAGTTAAATGTCAAGCTCTGCAATAACCAAAAGTGCTTTGTGTGATTCACTGAAAAAACTCTGCGAGCAAAAACCCTTTGATAAAATATCCATATCCGATATAACAGGTGAGTGCGGTCTTAACCGCCAATCTTTTTATTACCATTTTCAGGATAAATATGAGCTTTTGAGCTATATCTATCTTCACGAGCTTTTCGCTGACATCACCAAAGGCGTAAACTACGACAACTGGTATGAGCGTCTTGAAGGATTTCTCGTAAATATGCTCAAAGACAAGCGCTTTTACTCAAACACGCTAAAAAGCAACGAAAAGATATTTGAGCATTATCTTTTCAGAAGTATGCACAAGCTGTTCATCAGATTTTTCTATCACGCTGTTGCTATAACCAGAAAGCGTTCCGATAAGGCGAAGTTCTTTGCCGATTTTTATTCTCATGGCTATTGCGGAATAATAATAGATTGGGCAACGGGCGGAATGAGAGAAACTCCACATGACGTAATGCTGAAAATGCGTGAACTTGCATACGAAAATGTTACCATTGGTGAGGGATTCAGACAGAACCTTTGACAAAAGTCACACAATCACTCTGTTATTTTATCATATTTTATGTAATAAGTGAATAGACAAACCTAAACATACGACAAAAAAAGCGACAGATATAAATTTCTGTCGCTTTTATTTTTTTCTACTTTGAAGCTTTTGATTTTCTTCTGTCAATAATAACGAATGCTATGAATATCAGCAAGCCTGCCGCTGAAAGTGCTATGCCCTTGTGGAGCAACGGTGCGGTAAAGGTTATCTTTATGCTGTGGCTGCCTTTTGGTATCTTGAAGCCAAGGAATGCAGTGTCGGTCTTTTCACACTGCACCTCTTTGCCGTCGATCTCAGCGGTGAAGCCGTCGGTATACGGAATGGAAATGGTGAAATAGCCGTCATTTTTAACGTCTATAGTGCCGTTTATCACATCTCCGTGAGAGGTCTTCTTGTCTATGATAAACGGGTCAACATCACGCACAAGGCTGTCTTTGTCGATGACATAACAGCGAACGTTGGTTATCTCATACTTGCCGTCAGAGAATTTCACCTTAACGCTGTCTGCACTATAGTCCTGACCTGTGGTTATGACATATTCAAAACGTCTGTTATTATTGTAATACTTCCAATCAGGTGCAGTGAGCTTGTTTTTATTGCCGTTTATGGACACCCAAGCGTCCTTTCTGCCACCCTTTATATCGTTGTTCACATTGAAAGATACAAACATTATCTCATTGTTCGTGAGCGTTTCGGGAAGCGTTATCTCCTGAGTGAAAGGCTTTTTGGCGTCAATGGTGTATTTTCCCCATTCACGCTTTATCTGGTCACACTCTGTAAAGTTGATGGAGCGCACCTTTTTGATATCAGATGAAAATGACTTTTCCGTCTTATCCTCAACTATTATATTATTGAAAAGAGCTTCCACTGAGTAAGGATAATTCAGGGAATTATATTCTTTTCTGCCGATAAGAGCATTGGTAGCATATCCGAAAGGCAGAACGTCATTGTTTTCATAAAGTGAAAGGCTTCCGCTCTCTTTTATCTTCTTGTAGCCTGACACTGCCTTTACTGGGTCGTCAGTGATAAGATACCTGTTTGAAAAATACATATCAGCAATAAGGCTTCGTGTCTGAGTGGTCAGGGAAGTGTTGCGGTATGAATTTTCGTTGTATATCTCGCTGTAATAAAATTTGTTGTAATCTTTATTGTGCAGTGAGGAATATATTGACATGGTGTAATAATCTGCATTATATATCATATTCACTGTGTTCACTTCGTCAACGCAGTTTGAAGTTCTCGATATCTCCTCTTGCGAGCCGACATAATCTGCAAGTGTATTCATATCACTGCTGTTATCATATTCAAGCTCTCTTAAAGGCACAAGCTCGTCTGCAAAGTTTGCATATACTGTGGATACCACGAGGCAAAGGGACATTCCTATATTAAGTATGAATTCTTTTTTGCAACGTCTGTATACAAACAGGCTCGACATAAGCACAACAAAGTCAGCGATAATATAAAACTCCACTTTTTTGGTGGTTTTGAACCAGAAAACTCCTGCCAATGCAACTAAAAGGGTTATCACTGCAAGTGGTTTAAGCTTTAGCTTTCCTCTTATTATATCAAAATAGGTGTGTCCGAAAAGGAGCATACCAAGAGGAAGGAAAGGTATAAGAACTTTCGGGTCAACATACAGTGTGCCGTTTAACATATAGACTATTATAGGGCAGGTGGCTATTACCATCATAACGATCCCGAGAAATCTTCTATAGCGTTGTTTTGAGAACACCGCCGATATTATGCTAAGCACTGTGAAAAGGCAAAGTCCCATTGAGTAGTGATAATAGAGCAGGAATTTCAAGTTTACACCTGGTATGAACGACTTGAGATCAACATGGCTGTTGCCTGCCTCTCTGCCGGAGAGCATACAGTGCAGTGTCGGCAGGATAAGTACGCACGCCATTATCACTGCCAGGATAAGCCTGAAAGCGAACGCTGTTCCGTCTTTACAGAACTTCTTGAAAGTTGGCTTTTCATTTATTTTCAGCCAGCGGTAAACGCCATACACTGCCATTGCCGCAAGACCCGACACTGCAAAGAAATAGCTTGTCATGAGCATCAAAAATGCCCAAAGCGTCACCATGTATTTTCTCTTGCCCTCAAAATAATCCTCGATAGCCATAAAGCCTAAAAGCAGGAACGGCATATAATTCACGAACATTATGTGCCTGTGACTGTGGAAGATAAGGGGTGCTGAAAAGAGAAACACAAAGCTCAGTGCAAACGCTGTGTTGTCTGTGAATTTCTGACGCATCCATATATAGAATATCCACAGGCTTGCTATAATGCCTATTATGGATACTATCTGTATATAGGTGGACATTTTCACAAAGGGCAGAAGATAAGAAAAAAGTATTATAGGCGAATAAAGCCCATAATATGACAGATTATAGATGTTCTCACCACAACCTATGTTCGGAGCAAAGGAGGGAAAAAAGTCCCCTGTTTTGTAAAAGAGCTTTCTGAAATAATCAGGGATAGCATAGTGCTGTCCGCCCCAGTCAAGCTCAGAGCCATAGGCGTATTTAAACCTTGTGAGCGCAAGGACAAACAGAAGATATATCCCTGTAAGCACACACAGATGTATTATATTTTTCTTACTGAGCTTCATTCACAGCCACTCCCAGCGCAGTTGCAGTTTGTTTTTTCATTTCAGGGTGTTCACTGTAGCGTTTATACAGCGTCCAATCCTCATAATAAGCCATATGCCACAGCTTGTCTACAGTTTTCTTTTGAGAGGTATACATATCCGCAAGCTTTTTCTTGAACTCGTATCTCTCTTTTGATATCTTTGGCAAAGTGTTGCCCACCACCTTCAGACGGCTAGCCTTGTAATACTTGCCAAAGCAGTAAAGGTCGCACTGGATATCGTTCTTATCGTATATCTCAGTGACGTAATTATGCACGTTTACATGGTGGATATGACCATATTCGCCTTTTTGATTATGCACAGCTATAAGCTTCCAATCCTTGCAGGTCATTATCTTTTCAAGGTCAGATTCGATACCGTCCTTAACAAGCGCCCAATCGTCACGCTTACCCCTGACTTTATCAGGATATTCAAGCATTATACACTCGTTGCCCGAGGCAGTCACCACGTCCTTGAACTCCTGAGAACGCACCTTATTTCTTCCGTTTGTTACACACACAACAAGATAGCCTTTATCATAAAGATGTCCTCCGCCCCAAAGCACTTCGTCATCAGGGTGAGCCACTATCATAAGCTTATCAGCCTTTGATGACGAAGCAAGCTGTAACTGTATGGCGGATATAGGCGTAACGTCATAAGCCTGATTGATCGTATCTCTTATATGCCTTTTGTAGCCTAAAAAGCACAGTGTGCCTATAAAAATGACTATTGCCAGAATTATTGCTGTTTCCTTTATATGCTGTCTTGTAAATCTGAGCATAAAAATGCCCGCACCCTTGCAGGATCTCTTCTGCGAGATACGGGCGTTCACCTCTTTCTTTATTACTTGTTGTTCACATAGTCTATAAATCTTTCAAATGCAGCTTTTCCGTCTTTGTTTCTCTTATAAACGCCTGCATGTTCAAGCACCTTTGCGAACACGATGCCTATTTCTTTCTGCAAGACCTCGTGAACGTTCTCGGCTGTTATATTGTTTTTCTTTGATATCTCCTCAGCCCAGTCAGCGTGTTTTTCTATCAGCTTGTCACGGCGTACACCCTCTGTTCCCTCTGTGACCAGAACCTGAGCAAGCTTCTCCATTTCGCCTTTAAGTCTTGACGGAAGCACTGCAAGACCCATTACTTCGATAAGACCGATATTCTCTTTCTTTATATGATGAAGCTCCTGATGGGGGTGATAAACGCCAAGAGGATATTCCTCCGTTGTGATGTTGTTTCTAAGCACAAGGTCAAGCTCATATCTGCCGTTTCTCATTCTTGCAATAGGTGTGATAGTGTTGTGCGGCTCGCCTTCAGTTTCAGCGTAAATGAATGCTTCTTCGTCGGTGTAGCCTCTCCAAGCTTTGAGTATCTTGTCAGCAAGGTCAACGAGAGCGTTTTTGTCCTCGCTGTTTATTCTGATAACGGACATAGGCCATTTTACGATACCAGCGTCAACGTTCTCAAAGCCCTTGAAAACTATCTTTTCTTCAACAGGGGCTTTCGCCATTGCAAAAGTATAATGACCGCCCTGAAAATGTTCGTGTGAAAGGATAGATCCGCCAACGATAGGCAGGTCAGCGTTTGAACCTATGAAATAGTGCGGAAACTGTCTGACAAAGTCAAAAAGCTTCTCAAATGCCGAACGGTCTATTACCATAGGCGTATGCTTCTTATTGAAAAGGATACAATGCTCGTTGTAATAAACATATGGGGAATACTGAAGTCCCCAGTCTGTGCCGTTTATTTTAAGGGATATAACACGGTGATTCTGTCTTGCAGGGGAGTTCACTCGTCCTGCATATCCCACGTTCTCATAGCACAGCAGGCACTTAGGATATCCCGACTGCTTTGCAAGCTTTGCCGCCGCAATGGCTTTCGGGTCTTTTTCAGGCTTGGAAAGATTGATAGTTATATCAAGGTCGCCGTACTCTGTTGGAGCTATCCAGCGCATATCTTTCTTTACTCTGTATCTTCTTATGTAGTCCGTGTCCTGCGAAAGCTTGTAGAAATAGTCAGTTGCGACCTTTGCAGACTGGTGGTTGTAAAGTCCCCAGAACTTTGTGTCTACCTCTGACGGTCTTGGAGTAAGAAGCCCCATGAGTTTTGTGTCGAAAAGATCTCTGTATACAATAGAATTTTCTGTAAGGCCCTTTTCCACAGCGTAATCGAGAAGCTCTTTGAGAGTGCTTTCAAGATCAACGTCAGAAAACTCCTCCGCTGGTTCGTCATATTCCTCAAGGTCAAGGGCTTCAAGAAGCCTGTTTGTAGTATAAACTCTGTCGCTCTCCTCAATAAGTCCGCTTTCCAGACCATATGTTACAAGCTTTTTAATGCTTTCAAATATCATGTTATAGATCCCCTTTTGTACAAAAGTATGAGTGGTAACCCCCTCAGCCAGCATCTATTATTATAGACCATTGCTTATTCTTTGTCAACCGACAGACAGGCTAATTAAGATACTTTTAAGCATTTGAAAAGCGTAATAAGAATATTTTAAGATTATTTTGCAAGGGACGCCTACCCCTACATTTAACGTCAGGAAAAACGATTTAGCACCGAATATTAACAAATTGTTAAATCGACAATTGTCCTATTGACAAAAGCGGGAAGTATGGGTATAATAAAAACAATATGACAAAGGCGTTGACAGGAACAAAAGCAAAGTTCTGACATTACAGAGAGCCGTCGGTGGGTGCAAGACGGTATGCGGAATTTGTGATAACTCGTCCCCGAGCCTGAACGGTGAAATCTTATTAGCCGCTCACGGGTTCTCCCGTTATAGAGATACGCATTGATAGATGCGGCTGAGATATGCGGTGTGAGCCGTATATGAATGAGAGTGGTAACACGGCAAAGCTCGTCTCTCCTTTTTGGTAGGAGTGGCGATTTTTTTTATGCCCTTTTCCACATCACTATCAAAATAATTATCGGCTTTATATTTATAAGGAGGATCTGACATGAAAAACGTAGAAAAGTATGAGAGAGGCTATTATATGCCTCCTGTAAAGTGCATGAAGTGGGCTGAAAAAGAGTATGTTGACCACGCTCCTGCATGGTGTTCTGTTGACCTGAGAGACGGAAATCAGGCTCTTATCATTCCTATGAGCCTTGAAGAAAAGCTGGAGTTTTTCACAAAGCTCGTTGAGATAGGCTTTAAGGAGATAGAGATAGGTTTCCCTGCCGCCTCTGAAACAGAGTATGAGTTCTGCCGCACACTTATTGAGAAGAACATGATACCTGATGATGTTACTATTCAGGTGCTTACACAGTCAAGAGAGCATATCATAAAGAAAACATTTGAAGCTATCGACGGTGCAAAGAACGCTGTTGTCCACCTTTATAACTCAACATCTGTTGCACAGAGAGAGCAGGTTTTCCGAAAGTCTAAGGAAGAGATAATCAAGATAGCTACAGACGGTGCAAAGCTCTGTAACGAGTATAAGAAGCACGCAAAGGGCAATATCGTATTCGAGTATTCTCCTGAGAGCTTCACAGGCACAGAGCCTGAGTTTGCAAGAGATATTTGCAACGCTGTTATCGACATCTGGCAGCCTGCACCTGATAACAAGGTCATCATCAACCTGCCTGTAACAGTTGAAATGTCAATGCCTCATGTTTATGCTCAGCAGGTAGAGTATATGTGCGACACTCTTCACAACAGAGAGAACGTTATAGTTTCACTTCACCCACATAATGACAGAGGCTGTGCAGTGGCAGACTGCGAAATGGGTCTGCTTGCAGGTGCTGACAGAATAGAGGGTACTTGTTTCGGCAATGGTGAGAGAACAGGCAATGCCGATATCGTTACTATCGCACTTAATATGTACACTCACGGAGTTGACCCTAAGTTGGACTTCTCAGATATGCCTGCACTGGTAGAGCTTTACGAGAGAGTTACAAGAATGAAGGTTTATGACAGAAGCCCATATTCAGGCGCACTTGTATTCGCTGCATTCTCAGGCTCACATCAGGACGCTATCGCAAAGGGCATGAACTGGAGAAAAGAAAAGAGCTGTGACAAGTGGACAGTTCCTTATCTTCCTATCGATCCGCATGACGTTGGCAGAGAGTATGACGGTGACGTTATCAGAATAAACTCGCAATCAGGCAAGGGAGGAATAGGCTTTATCCTCCAAAATCAGTTCGGCTACGATCTTCCAAAGAAGATGAGAGAGGACTTTGGCTATAAGGTAAAGGCTGTTTCAGACCACAAGCACAAGGAGCTTATGCCTGATGAGGTCTACAAGATATTCAAGGACGAGTACCTCAACAAGTGCGCACCTGTTGATATTCCTGAAGCACACTATGTTCAGAAGCAGAATGGCACTATCTGCGCCGCTATTACAGCTTCAGTAAACGGCGTAACAGACGATCATACAGCAGAGGGTAACGGACGTCTTGACTCTGTGGCAAATGCTATCAAGCAGGCTTTGAACTTTGATTTTACCGTGGAAACATACACAGAACACGCTCTTGAAAGAAAGTCAACATCTGAGGCTGTTTCGTATGTTGGAATTTCCTGCGGTGATAAGATGTATTGGGGCGTCGGCAGACACTCAGATATCATCGTATCTTCTATCAAGGGTCTTGTTTCAGCTATCAACAACGCTTTTGCTGACAACAAGTAATAAATAAAATTTAAGGGACAGGCGAAAGTCTGTCCCTTTTTTTGTACAAAAAATGCAGCCATATAGAATATGACCGCATTATATATTATTTCTTTTTTCTTCTGAAAAGCCTTTTGAGCCAGCCTAAAAAGCCCTTTTTCTCCTTTTCAGGTTCGACAGCCTTTGAATCATTAACAGGAGCAGGCTTTGGTGCATTGGCGTATGCTTCAGCGTAAAATCTGCTTTGTGCGTCAATGGCGATATCTCCACGCTCTGCACGGACATATTTTCCGTCAGGCTGCATTATCCTTGCTTTTACGTTGTCCTGCATCTGGGTGTCAAAAATATCGAGGACACGTTTTTTTACTTCTTCACTGAGGATAGGTGCGGCGACCTCAACTCGCCTTGTGGTGTTTCTTGTCATATAGTCTGCGCTGGATATGTATACCTTTTTGCGAACACCTGTGCCGAAAATATATATCCTTGCGTGTTCAAGATATCTGCCCACTATTGAGCGTATCTGCACATTGTCAGTAACGCCCTCCACACCTGCAACAAGGCAGGATATACCTCTTATAACAAGCTCTACCTTCACGCCTGCCTGAGAACATTCTATTATCTTGTCCATAAGCACCTTATCAGTAAGAGAATTGAGCTTTGCGGCAACATATCCCTCACCGCCTGCTCTTGCAATGCTTATCTCATTATCCATAAGCTCCACTACCTTATTTTGCAGACAGTGGGGAGCGACCATAAGTGCCTTTGAGCTTTCCACAAGCTCGCCCATTGACAGCGTTCTGAACACCTCGCAAGCATCCTGAGCAATGTCATTGTTTGATGTCATAAGGCAAAGGTCGGTATAAAGCCCTGCGGTCTTTTCGTTGTAGTTTCCTGTACCCACCTGAACAGTGTACTTTACGCTGTCACCAACTTTTCTTGTAATAAGACAAAGCTTTGAATGGACTTTAAGTCCCTGCGGACCATACATTACATGACAGCCTGACTCCTCCAACAGCTTTGACCACCCTATATTGTTTTCCTCATCAAAACGTGCTCTCAGCTCTACAAGCACAAGCACGTCCTTGCCATTTTCTGCGGCGTTGCACAACGCCTTTATGACCTTGGAGTTCTTCGCCACACGATACAAAGTCATTTTGACAGACGTAACGCTATCGTCCTTTGCCGCCTCGTCAAGGAGCCTGATAAAAGGCTTTATGGACTCATAAGGATAGTGCAGGAAAAGATCCTTTTCGTCTATCTGCTCTATCATTGACCTTGACGGGTCTATCATCGCAGAGGGCTGCGGCTCCTGCTTCGGAAAAAAAAGCTCTTTTCTGTCTGCCACCTTGTCAAACACAGCGAACACATAGGACATATCAAGGGGAGTTTTCTCCACAAAGACTTGCTTTTCTGAAAGCTCCAACCTTGAAAGCAGTTCGTTTAGCACAGTGTCGGATATTTGCTTTGAAAGCTGCAATCTTACAGGACAAAGGCGTTTACGCTTGTTGATAAGCTCAGACATATTTTGTCTGAAATCAAGTTCCGAGTCAAAGCCCTCGTCAACGTCGATGTCGGCGTTTCGTGTCACTCTCATAAGAGCCTTTTCTTCTATTTTATAGCCCTCAAATGCCTTGTCGGCATAATGGAGAATAAGCTCCTCTACAAGGATATAGCTTATGCACCCCTCGTCATCAGGAAGAAAGATCACACGCTGGAATTTCTCGTTACAGCTAACTATACCCACTGTGACGGCAGATTTTGAAGCGAGTTTTGCAACCGCATAAATACTTTGATTTGCAAGAAACGGGAAAGGGTGTCTTTTATCGATAATAAAGGCGTTAAGAAACGGCTTGACCTCATAGGCATAATAAGCTTCAAGAAATTTCTTATCCTGTTCAGTGAGAGCCTTTATGTTTTTATGTACTATATTTTTAAGCTCCAGTTCCTCGCAGATAGCTTTGTATGTCTTATCTTTTATTGGTATAAGCTCATGAACACGCTCAAATATTGCTGAAAGCTGTTCAGATGGACGCATTTTGGACTTGTTGTCTTTATGATCGTCGTCCACAAGCGAGGAATCATAAAGTGAGCCCACACGCACCCTAAAAAACTCGTCAAGATTGCTTGCAAATATCGACTGAAAAAGCAATCTTTCAAGAAGCGGTGTAGCACTGTCCTGAGCTTCTTCAAGAACTCTCTCGTTAAATTTAAGCCATGATAACTCTCTGTTATCGTAGACCTTGTTATTCATATTCTTATTTCTCCTAACTCCTATCGTAAGAAAGGCATCTTATATCATACTGTATTATTATACCGCCAAACGCATATGATGTCAATGCAGGTGCCGTAAAAAGCTTGTAAAATCGCCATAAAGCAAAAAAACTCCCGCCCGAAGGTAGGAGCAGATCGTCTTGAAGATCAGATCCCAATATATTCCTTAGCGGTCTGGCATATATTAGCACAGTTATTCGCAAGGACGCTGTTGTCTTGTGGCAGATTCGGCAACATGATAAGCCAAAAAAGAATGAACACTATTATAAGCATAAGCGTAGCACCAGTCAAAAGTATCAAGGCGGCTGAACGCTTTGATTTCAGTGTTGTATGTACATCGCTGCACACTTTCTCGGCGGGCTGTGCATTTTCTTTTTCCTCGTTAGGAATACGTTTTTCTTGCTCTTTTTTACACTCAGTACACAACATATACTTTAAACCTCCATAATCTATTTTTACTTCATTAACTATTATACCACATTCTTACCGTCTTGTGTTAAGCTGGCAGCTATAATTTACAGAAATTTCGACTGAACTTTTTGTAAATTGGTAAAATTCTAAAACTTGCCATGCGCATATAATTTATCTTCATAAACAAAACCCCCAAAAGAATAACTTAACAAAATCAAATATTGATATATTTCTGCTATTGACAAATGAGAAGCGTATGTTATAATTACTGTGTGTGGAAAAATCAACGAAAATACGTTATAATTAGCTTTATGTGGAGGAAGTAAAAATGGTAGACAATGTACGTCGTGAATGTATCATGTCAATGTATGAGATATACCCTCTCAGCAGAAAATTGGTATTTGATACGTTTGATAAGAAAAAGTATGATATAACAAGAACTCAGCAGATAATAATGCTGTCACTATGTATTGAGGGAACGCTCACAATGTCACAGCTTGCAAGCAAGATAAACACTTCTAATGAGCAGGCAACAAGGGCTGTGGCACAGCTTGTTGACAAGGGCTTTGTTATCAGAATGCAAAACCCCGATAATCGCAGAGTTATCAACATCAGGCTCACTGACGAAGCTATGCGCTTTATGGAAAAGATGAAAAACGAGATACTTGATGATATACTTGGTAAATTTTCCAGCGTTTCAGATAGTGATATGAAAAAAATGAAGGACGCACTTGTATTTATAAATAGTATACTTAAAAAGGTGCTTAAATAGGAGGCTGTTATGACAAAGGCAAAGAAAATAGTCAGCCGTTGCGAAAGCTGTGTGAATTACGTTTTTGATGAGGATTGTGAATGTTACTGCTGCATGGTCGATCTTGACGAGGACGAAGCATACAGATCAATGAGCGACAGCGAATATAGCTGTCCTTATTACAGGCTTGATGATGAATATGCTGTTGTGAGAAAGCAAAATTGATGATAGATCGGTGAATACATGAAATTTGCCGATTTTTTTGCTTTGTCGAACGTGTAAAGTTTGAAAGCTTGTCAATGTAGACATGTAAAGTTTATTTGCTTTGCAGTGAACATTTGTCGTTAAATAAGGATCGATCTGGGACTAAATTAATATTTGGCTAATGATAGAAAGTTATTTATCAAAGTTTACAAAATATTAATAAATACAGTATTAGTATACAATGTTAAAATATTGACTATGCAGGCTGCTATAATCAAAATAGGAAAGATTTTTTGGGGGAAAGTTGCAATTAGCGTAAAAACGCAGGTTTCGTATTGTTTCATGTTCAAGGCTAATAAATATGCCGTTTTATCATCTGCCGGCACTATAAAAATGATAAATCAATATTGTGTAAACTATCAGTATATTTATATGTAATAAAATACAAATATGATATATTGTGGGACTGACAAATGGAAAATCAAGTGATATAATACTTGTAATTATATAGGCATACTGCGTCGGAGGTGAGGCTTTTGAAGGATAAGGCGCTTGAAAAATTGTCAAAAAATGAGCTGCTCGAGTTAATGCTTTATCTACGAAAAGAATATGATAAGCTTAACACAGAGAATGAAAAGCTTCTTCAAAAGCTCGAAGATAAAAAAAGTATCACTGACCGACTTGACAGGCTGGAGCGGCAGGTAGCTGCACTGACAGGTCACAAGCTGGTTGTTGAGCAGCCGGTAGTGGAGGAAGATCATGGCAGCAGATAGCAAGAACGAGGTGTTAAAAAAAAATGAGCTTCCTGATGTCCAGACACTTGAGCGCGTGGTAAAAAAGCGTCATGAAAGGCGGGAATATCTGAGGATACTCCGCAGCACCGTGGCGTCGCTTCTTGTTGTGGCAGCGGCAGCAGTGATCATATCAATGTTATTTTTGCCTGTTTTGAGAGTAACGGGTACAAGTATGACGCCGACTTTGCATGACGACGAGCTGGTGGTGTGCAGAAAGCGTGGAAGCTTTCAGAAGGGCGATATAGTTGCGTTCTATTATAACAATAAGATACTGTTGAAACGTGTTATCGCTACAGCAGGAGATGTGGTGGATATCAAGGAGGACGGTACTGTTATCGTCAACGGAAAAACCTTGAATGAGCCGTATGTTGACGGCAAAGCTCTGGGAGAATGTGATATCGAGTTGCCTTATCAGGTGCCTGACGAGAGAATATTCGTTATGGGCGACCACAGATCTACGTCTGTTGACAGCCGTACAAAGAGGATAGGCTGTATTGCTGAGGAAGCAGTGCTTGGAAAGGTCTCACTGAGGATATATCCTTTTAAAAGGATAGGCACAGTGGACTAGCGTTTATCATAAATAGTGTATAAATTCGGAGGGAGTGATCCGTTTTGCAGAATTTTAACGGTAAAGTTCGGCAATATCTAAAAGAAAATGAAAGGAAAAAACGCAGCCGCTTGTTCGGTGTGGTGCTGTCTGTAGTTATGACAGTGTCGGTGCTGGCAAGTCTTGTTATGCCTGCAATAAGTGCCACTGAGGGTACTTATTGCAGGCAGGTGGAGATGTTTCCTATAACGGCGGAAGCTATTCTTATAAGGATGCGAATAGCGTCACGATAAAATCCTATGATGCGGTCGGTTCAGGAAAAGACCAATCTAAAAAGATCGAATTCAATGTGGAATTTAATTTTGACAAGGGCGAAATGACCAATAGGTATATTTATTTCCCTATCGACGATAATGTTAGCCTGCCCGAGGGCGGTATACCGTCAGACGGAACCTGGGGCGATGTCGAGGATACTCACTTCGATGAAGGACATGGAATTTCAGGTAAGTACAGAGTCGACGAGATAGATGGAAAGAAGTATCTTTTTATTGAGTTTGACGAGCGATATCAACATAAAAATGAGAAGGACGCTATAAGCGGTAAGGCAAGCTTTGAGGGTAATGTAAAGCGTAAGGATACAGATACAGGTGATAAGACCACTGTTGAGATAGGCGGTCAGACGGTTGAAATAGACGGTTTTACTCCGCTCACTATGTCTGCCATAAAGGACGCAAGCGAAACTGCTGACGGAGTTAGGTGGACTATCACAGTGGACAATCCTGCAAAGAAGCCTCTTGACAGGATCGAGGACGAGCTTTTTAAGGATGCTGTTGACGGAAGCTTCACTGTTTCACCTGAGGGTGCAGGAAGCTATGACGCGTCAAGCGGAAAGTTTGTTTTCAGCGATGGATTCAGTGAAGAAAATGTTACCATAAGCTACACGACCCCATATCCTACAAGCGACCCGAATTTCGTTATGTCAGGTAAGGTGGAAAACAAATCCACCACATATGATAAGGACGGAAATGGAGTAAAAGCAGATAAAACTATTTATTCTGAGTCAAAGAAGGATAAGATCTCAAAAACAGGCAAGAATGTTGACTACGACAATAACGAAGTCACATGGGAAATTGTTGTAAGCAACCCTAGCGGTGCAGACCTCAAGGGCTATCACCTTTATGATGAAGCATTCCCTGATGCAAAGACAGGAAGCTTTGCACTTAAAGCTGATGATGGTTCAGATGTAAAATACACACTTGACGGAAACACGCTTACGTTTGACGATAAAACAACAGCGTCAAAAATTACTATCGAGTATGTGACAGCTATCGATCCTGACAAGGCGGAAACTACAAATACAGTTAAAATGCAAAGACCTGATAAAAGCCAACCATGGTCTGATATCACATCAAGTGAAACTGTTTATAATAGGTATCAGATATCAAAAAGTGGTTGGATAGATAATAACACGTTAGGTATACTCAAATGGGAAGTAACTGTTAAATGTAATGACAAAAATTCTACCCTTAAAGGCAAGACAATAACTGACAATATGCTTAAAGCAGGACAGATTGTCAGCATAAAGGTTGGAAATGATACCTTTGATGCAACAGTTGCAAGTGACGGTGAGCTTGTTTTGCCTGACAGAATAGGTGACAATAACGAGGTAGTTATTTCCTATGAAACAAAGGTTGCTGACTATGATCTTGGCGACCCTGACAGCAATGGAAATTATGCAGTGAAAAATACTGCAGGTATTGACGGATTCCATTCTGACAAGACAGTTTACTATAAACCTGTAAACGAGAAGTCAAAAACAGTTCTTGACATTTCTCAGGACGGAAGCAGTGTTACATATAAGTGGCAGGTAGAGGTCAAGCAGACAAACGGTTCCTTTAGGGGCAAGACTATAAGCGATATAATGAACGCTACGTCAAATGATGGTAAGTCAATAAAGAGCGTTCTTGACACTGATTCCATTATCATGTATGTTCAGAGAAATGGAACAGGAAGCTATGAACCGCTTGACAGTTCAAATTACACTGTAGTATCTAATGCCGACAACACTTCGTTTGAGATAAAGTTCAATGATAGTGAAGAATTTGACAATATAAACCTTGTGCAGATACAGTATAGCAGTACCGTAGATGTAACAGGTCTTGACGAGGGTACTATTATAAATGTAAATAACAAGGCTACTTATAAAGGTGAAACATTCGAGCCTAGTGCAGATAAGACTAAGTTTACTATAGGCGACAGCTCCAAAGCACCTTATGAAAAGTATGACGCTGCAAGCAGCACAGCAGGCGACACAGTGCATGATCTTAGCAGCCTGCCTGTTGTTACTGTAAATGGTGTTGAGTATTACAGGTTTGATTGGCGGCTTGATGTCAATAAGGACGGCACTTATGAGTATGAGGAAGATGTCGAGATCGTGGATACTTTGCCATCTGGCATGATCTTATATGAGAATAATGATTATCTGAAATATTCAACTGGCGGCAGTTCTTCAACCAATCAGCTTACGACGACTCCTTGGTATCAGTTTAGATATTCCTATGATAAGGGTACAAATAAGATAAACCTAGTAAAAACCGGATATAGCACTACGTATTGGACGTTCTATTACAGCACTCTTGTAAAGGTTGATGATGTTAAGAATGGTGTTTACAAGAATGGTACTGCAGCGTTCAAAAACACAGTCCAGGATAAAGCTGGAAAATATCCGGAGAGAAGCCAGACGCAGACAGTTAAGGAAAAGAACTTGAAGAAAACTTCTTCTCCGAAGTCCACCGGCTGTGAGATAACTTATACCATTGATGTTAACCCTAAAAAGCTCAAATGCTCAACAAACGGAATGATAACTCTCAACGATGTTATCAAGTGCGGAGGCACGGCTGTAGTTAAGACAAAGGACGCTCAGGGTAACGTTCAGACAAAAACGGTAAGCATAAATGGCAATTCCGCTGTTGACATGGATCTGAAGTCTATCAAGGTATTTGACGCAGATACGGGTGCAGAGCTTGCTGTGAGTGATTACAGTTATGTGATATCAGATCCGGAGGCAGTTGACAGCACAGTTTCTTGCAGTGCAGATGTTATTACCAACGAAAAGGGCAAGTTTATCGCTAACTTTATTCCAAGTGAAAGTATTGTTGGCGCTAAGGGTACTATTGATCTAACTTTGCCTGAAGGCTACGAAACCGGAAATATAAAGAGTTACTATGTGGCTTATGGCTATATGGACGGCAACAGCTTCAAAGAAGTAAAAGCCTTTGCCAACAAGAGAAGCGAGTGGTCAGATTTTGGCTCAAGCATATCCGTCCCTGTGGAAGAGGTTTCTTCTGAGAAGGCGGGCGGTGTTTTCAGAGTCGAATATGAATACAGGGATAGCAGCGGCTTTTCAAACACTGAAGTCAGCAATGAAAAAATGCTTTCGGCTGTAAAGTGTTCCGCACTGACTGCGAAGACACGAGATTTTGTAAAGAAACTTGAAATAAACGTTCCAGATCAGCGTCACCTGAAATTAGTTTACGTTTATACAGGAAGTCCTGCAAATGATGAGGACGCTGAGAACGATGGCTATAAAGTCCATGTGTTCAATAATATATCATTTGACACAAACGGCTCTGCTGTAAATGACAGTGAAGATAATGATTCCGAGTTTGAGTTGATAAATCAGTCAAAGGCGTCATCAACAACTGTTGAGCCATTTAAGCTTATGAAGGTAGACAGCGGAGACTATAGTATTATGCTTAAGGCTTCTTTTGAGATCTACAGATACACTAAGCTGGAAAATGGCACATACGATTGGCTCCCGGCAGTAGATTTCAAAGAAAATGCTGCGAAAGACAGAAATTCAGTTATCTGGGGAAGTTCGGCGCAGGATAAGGCGCAGACATTCAATGTAAATGCTGACGGGTCATACAACCTTGACCTTGAACCTGCCGCAGGCACCGGAGATACTGAGGGTCATCTTTATAAGCTTATAGAAAAGCAAAGTCCAGAGGGTTATCTTCTTGACGAAACTCCTATATATTTTGCTTTTAAAGTGCGTCCGGCTGTAGTTCCAAGTGAAGTCGGTGAGGACGGATATCAGTTCGTGAAGAACGGAGATATGTTCAGAGTAACAAATCTGCTGAAAGAGTTTAAGATAACTGCAAGCAAGGTTTGGAGCGATGGAAACGGCAATCATTCGGCAGAGAGCGTAAAGTTTCTTCTTGGCTCGTCTACAACTAAGGTTTTAAGCGGTGTTCCAGATGATATTCAGTGGGGCAGTGCTGAGGTAACTCTTAACGAAGCTAACAATTGGAAACATGAGTGGACAAAGCTTCCTGGATATACAAAGGTCGGCAATGATTACAAGCAGCTTTACTACTATATCAAAGAGATCGATCTTGCAACAGGATATGAGGCTGTATACAGTGCAACGGCAATGAGCAAAAACACTGATGTTACAGTTACGAACGTCAAGGGACTTAACATTACGAAGGAATGGCGTGATGAGCTTGGAAACAAGCTTGCTGACAGCGAGCTTCCTGCTGGTATCGACAAGATCGAGGCAGATGTTTATGAGTCCTCTGTTGCACCAAATTCAACTTCAAGAGTGAATGGAGATAACGGAATACCAACAGATTGCAAACTTATAAAAACTGTTTCTCTGGAAAAGTCTAAGAATTGGACGGTAGCTCTTGACGGTCTTGACAAGGACAAGTATTACTATGTTCTTGAAAAGAATATACCTGACGGCTTTGGCGTTACGTATACTTATTCAAATAACGGCAGTGCCACGGGCTTTGATACGATCGTCAATACCAAGAACCCGCAGAAGGTAGAAAATATGGATGTTCGCCTGCAAAAGGCATGGTCTGACGGCGATAGCAATACCCATACCAATGATAAGGTAACGTTCAATATCTATAGGTCAACAAATAAGGCTGATGTGCCTGAAAAATATAACAAGTTTACAGGCACAATGGATAAGGGACAGAATGTTAAATTCAAGATCCTTACAAGCAATGGTGCAGAAATGGCTCAGAACGGAAGCTTTGCCTCTGAGTATACCATGTATGGCTCAGCTAAGTTCAGCTTCACCCTTAATAACGCATGGCTCGAAAGGGGCGATATGAAATATTCCGGAGTAAGGCTTATCAATTCGTCTGGCGATGTTCTTGCTGAGTTCTACAGAGATAAGGATGTTTGGGACGGTGACAAAAATCAGAGTGTTGCGTCATGGAGCGCTTCAAGTAAGTATATAAGTGTGTCTGTTGCTGATCTTTATAATTCCAGCAAGTTCACAGTTGACCTCAGCGGTATTACTTCCGATGTTACAGTTGAGCTTACAGCAAAGGTCAATGATGATAGCAGTTGCTCTTATGAGGTAACAGCTAATGATCTTGGCACACCTGAGAAGACGAACGTTACACCTGTTCCTAATAAAGATGCGATACCTAGTGGTGAAGTATTCTTGTGGAAGCAGATAACGCTCACGGCTGATAACAACTGGTCAAATGCCGTTTCTCTTGAAGAAAATGACATCAAGGGCAATAAGTATTACTATTGGTTTGAGGAGATAGACGTGAACGGTCAGCCGATAAGCACATCGTCATACAAAGCTTACTTCAGATACAATGGCTCAGAAAATGAGAATTGCATTGATATGACAAAGAACGGTGATCAGTATGTTCAGGTCTATAACAACTCTGAGGAAACCTTGGGAGAGCTGCCTGAAACAGGCGGCATGGGTGTTATCCCATTCGTGGCAGCAGGCGGAACAGTCACTGTTGTTGCAACAATACTTTTAGTTACAAAGCGTCGCAAAAAAACGCTATAAATAATCAAATATGAAAGGATAATTTATTATGAAGATGAAGAAATTCGCAGCTCTTGCCGCTGCAACAGTTATGTCAGTTTCAGCTATTGCTGCAACATCAGCATTCGGAGTATTTGCTACTACTGATGCTGGCGTTAATAACATTGTTATCAAGGATTCTGATACAAACAGAGTATATAAGGCTTATCAGATCTTTGACCAGGCATCTGCAACAAATACTATCAAGTGGGGCAAAGGCATTAATGGCGATGCTCTGCTTACCAGCCTGAAAACTTCTGGTCTTAGCACTTATATGTCTCAGTTCGACAGTGCTGAAAGTGCGGTAGACGTTGCAAAGATAATCTCAGACGCAGATCATTGGACAAAGGAAGATACTGCCAAGTTTGCAAAAGCCGCTTCTGCCTGCATCATCGACAATAAGTCTGTAACCGCCTATGAAGATAACGGTGAGTACACTATTCCACTTCCAAATGCTGGCTATTATCTCGTTGTCGATGCAACAGAAAATAATGGTGTTGATAAGGCTAACTCAGCTCTTATCCTTAACGTTTCAGGCACAACAAACGTTACTCCAAAGAAGACGAAGCCAACACTTACAAAGCAGATCAAGCACAATGAGAGTGACTCATGGGGCGATGTTGGTGACAACGCAATCGGTGACGATGTAGAATTCAAGATCACAACAACTATACCAAGCGATGTATCAGCTTATGACAAGTATACATACACAGTTCGTGACCAGCTCAGCGAGGGCTTTACATTCAATGATAACCTTACATACAAGTACTATGACGCTGACGGTCAGGAGATCACTTCTGTTACAGTAGGTCCTAACACAACAGTTGGCGACGACAGCAGTACAACCGATTATAAGGAATCTTTCTATGTTACTTTCGATATCAAGGAACTTGTAAAGAACTATCCTACAGTTGCTAAGATCGAAACTTATTATTCTGCTAAGCTCAATGAAAAAGCTAAGGTAGCAGTTACTGCTCCTGACAGCGTGAACAATAACCCTAACACAGCTTATCTGACATATTCAAACAATCCTCAGGACACAACAGGTAAGGAGAAAGGTGAAACACCTAAGGTTACAGTTTATGACTGGACATTCTCACTTGTTGGTAACAAGGTAAACGAAAATGGCGAGCCTCTTGCAGGTGCTGCATTCCAGCTTAGGGATAAACACGGCGATGCTATTAGACTTGTCAAGATAGAAGACAATGTTTACAGACTTGAGATTGGCGATGAGGCAGGCTCTGTAGATACTATCTGGACAGACGCAACAGGTAAGTTCACTATCAAGGGCATTGATGATCAGACAACTTACAAGCTTGTTGAGACAGAAGCTCCTGCTCAGTATAACAGAGCTGATCCATATGAGTTCAAGTTTGACACAACATATGATCCTGCTAATACGCTTCAGTCCATTCGTATGCTCGACGGCACTGATTCAGGCACAAGCGGTTCAACAGTTAAGATCATAAACCAGAAGGGCGGCTCACTTCCAACAACTGGCGGTATCGGTACTCAGATCTTCTACGGTGTAGGCGGAGCTATCGTACTGGGCGCAGGTGTGCTTCTCATTGCTAAGAAGAGAGCTAAGAACGACTAATTTTTGAATTTATTTTTACCTTTGTCCTGCCGATCTCGGTCGGCAGGCATCAGGGAGGACTCCATGAGGAAGAAAAGCGGTAAATCAACTACAATTTTATTGGTCTTGTTATTGCTTGTGGGGCTCTCCGTGATGTTATATCCAACAATAAGCGATTGGTGGAACTCCAAAACGCAAAGCCGTGCGGTGGCGACTTATCAGAAAGCGGCAAATGACCTTTCTGACAAGGAGAATGAAGAGATACTCAGCCGTGCCAGAAAATATAATGAAGAGATAGCAAAGCTTGCCCGACCTTTTGTGGATTATGATCAGGTCAAGGGCTATGAGGATATCCTAGATATAACGGGGACGGGTGTTATGGGCTATATTTCCATTCCGACTATAAGGGTGGAGTTGCCTATTTATCATGGCACAAGTGACGGCGTGTTAAATGTCGCTGTGGGACATCTGCAGGGTTCGAGCCTGCCTGTTGGCGGAGCGGACACTCATTCGGTCATTTCAGCACATAGAGGTCTGCCGTCGGCAAAGCTTTTCAGCGACCTTGATAAGCTTGCAGAGGGCGATGAGTTCACTATAACAGTGTTGAAAGAGGTCTATACATATGAGGTCGAGGCTGTTTATATAGTTCTGCCTAATGAAATGGATAAGCTGAACATTATTCCAGGTGAGGATCATGTTACGTTGACTACCTGTACACCATACGGAGTCAATTCTCACAGGCTTCTTGTTCGTGCAAAGAGAGTTGAAACTGCGGACGATACAAAGAGTGTCTCAAAAATAACGGCAGACGCTGTTCAGCTCGATTCTCTTGTGGTCGTGCCTTTTGTAGCAATACCATTGTTTGTGGTACTGCTGGTGTGGTGGTTTGTGGATTCAAAACGCAAAAAAATCTCTCATGATGAGCTTGTGGCAATGCTGGATAAGCCAGAGAGTGACGATAATGTTGAAAATCTACCTGATAAGGAGAGTAGCAAAGATGAAACTTAAATTTTCTCAGCTTGCAAAGGCTGTTTTGTGTACGGCGGCAATGGCTGTTTCAGCCTTGGGAAGCATGACGATCTCAGCTTCTGCAGCGGATAATATCAATGTGAATATAGTGTGCAAAAATGATACAACGACTGTTAGTAATGCCGAGTGGAGTATATATAAGGTCGGTGAGCGTAAAGAAGCTGACTTTGTCCTTACCGGAGAGTTCAGCGATTATCCTATAGATATGTCTGATTTTACTGACGCTTCAAAAATGCAGGCTGTCGCTGATACGCTCGACAACTACGTAAAAACCGATGGCATAACACCAGTTTCAACAGGCAAGACGGACGCAAACGGTGAAGTAAAGCTTTCTGCTGATTCTGTGGGTCTGTATCTTGTTTCAGGCAAGAGTTTTGAAAACACAACAGCTAAGTTTACACCTTCTCCGTCACTTATCGAGATAGATAAGGATATCGTGGCTGAGGGTCAGATAACAGTTTACACCAAGTTCACATACGAAGAGATCCCAGCAGGGGACAGTGATTATGGTGTAAGAAAGTCGTGGATAGTTCCTGATGGTCAGGAAAAGCTCATACCTGATAGTATCAAGGTGGAGATATATCGTGATGGCAAGCTTTTCGATACTGTTACTCTTGACGCTGACAACAATTGGGAGTATTTCTGGAAAGACAATTCTGCGGCTGAGTGGACAGTTAAGGAGATAGATATTCCTGCCAACTACACAGTTGTTACCAAAAACAATGACAAGCTGTTTCTTATAGAGAACACATATAAGTCAGACAGTTCGAGTAATACAGATAGTAGTTCAAGCACACCTGACAGCAGCTCGTCAGGCTCTGATTCATTAAGCTCAACGCCTGACAATATACCACAGACTGGTTCGCTCAACTGGCCGGTGCCTGTACTTATAGGCGGTGGAGTTATCCTTATCGTGGCAGGTTGGAGAGTAAGCAGAAAAGAGAAATAAAGGCGAAACCACATAGGCTTGCCTTTACAACAGGAGAAAAATAGTGACTAAAAAAAAGCTAGGACTTTTGTTGATAATAATGGGGATAATGCTGATAGCGGCGGCATTATCCCTTAATTATTACAACTATTTTCATGAAAAGCAAAGTAATAAAAGGATGGAGGCTGTGCTGAGTGATCTGAAAACGCAGATCTCAGACAGTTCAGAGGACAGCGACAGCAGTTCACCCTTTGACATTTTTGACGATAGTCGATCCACGGACAGCGAGATAGATGACCCGGATAAGGATATCGTGCTTGACGGCAACTCATATATAGGCTTGATTTCATTCCCGACACTGGGGCAGGAGTTTCCTGTGACTCGTGGCTGGAGCTATGCTGCAATGAATACTGCAGCTTGTCAGTACAGCGGCAGACGTGTAGACAATGATCTTATAATCTGCGCTCACAATTACACAGGCTTTTTTGATAAGCTGGATAAGCTCAGCTCAGGTGACCAGGTCATTTTCACCGATGTTTACGGCAGAGAATTTAACTATACTGTCACAAACAGCGAACTGCTGAGCGGCTGGGATTCTCCATCGCTCATAAAAGGTGGTGGCAGCGACTGGGATCTGACCTTGTTCACCTGCACATGGAGTGGTTACAGCAGAGTGACTGTAAGACTTGTTTATTCATAAATACATCAAAAACGCACAGAGTTCTACACCCTGTGCGTTTTATATTCCTGCGGCATGTCTTATTTTTTTTATATCAAAAGTTTTTAGTTTGTCATCGTATATGCAGTGTCGTCTTGACTTTCTTGGGCGGCGACGTGTATAGTCAATGGCTTCTTCAAGGTCATTTGTTTGAAAAACTGGACGTTTCATTGCTTTGTTGTATACTGTGTATCTCATAAAAATACCTCCCAAATAATTCTTATAATTAATTATAACATTAATTGGTACGTTGGTCAATAGCAATATTGTACAAATTTAACCTATTAATTAGATATACATAAATTAAAACAGAAATCGACTTGTTTAAGAACACTTCACGACATAAGACGACATAATTCTACTTATAAAAATTATAGTGATAGTGGGATATTGTGCAAAAATGAGAATGGTTGGTCAATTTGACGAACGATAAAGTTATAAATTTGTTTTGACAGCGAAAGTTGTAACACAGTTTTCATTGATTGATAATTAATTGAACATTCAAATATGGTATAATACCCTAAAGAATCGGAGAGGAGCGAGGAGTTATGGATAGCTTTGTGCGAAAATATGGAAGATATGTACCCTTTGCTTTAACTATTATCATAATATTTTGCTGTGCTCTTTTTCTGAAAGACCATGAGTTTTCTGAGATACTCAGTTATTGCCCGGACAATTTGTGGCTTGCCGCATTTGTTATTCTGGGGTTTTATGGATTGAAGTCTTTGTCGGTGGTATTCCCACTTGCGGCTATTTTTGTGTGCGTGGGTGCAATATATCCGTTCTGGGTGGGCATTTTGTTGAATGTAATAGGACTATCGGTGTGTTTTACTGTTCCTTATCTTGTGGGAAGAATATCTGGTGGCGATATCATGCGTGTTATTGAGATGAAATATCCTAAGGCACGAAAGCTTGTAAATTATGGGCATGACAATAATCTGTTCGCCTCCTACATTTCAAGGGCAGTGGTGGTTGTGCCGGGCGACCTTGTTTCAATGATACACGGCGCACTGCGAATGCCTTACAGACCATATCTTCTAGGCTCGATAATGGGAGTGATGCCTGAAATGCTTGTGCAGACATATATTGGAACACAGTTGAAGCATTTGACAATAAAATCAGTGCTTGTGATGATAGCACTCATAGCCGCAACGCTGGCTTTTTCGCTGATACTTAATAAAAAGGTCAGCAGGAGCGGCAAGCAGATGGACAAGGAAGATTTTTGATATATGTACAAAAAAGCGGACTGATAACAACAGCCCGCTTTTTTTATTATTTGTCAAAGCTAGGATTGAAAGCGTAGAAATTTTTGCTGTCAAGCATATCCTGAATAAGTCTTAGTCCTTCGCCGAAGCGCTGATAGTGGACTATCTCACGTTCACGAAGAAACTTGATAGGGTCACGGACATCAGGATCGTCAGCAAGCCTGAGAATGTTGTCGTAGGTCAGGCGGGCTTTTTGCTCAGCAGCAAGGTCTTCGTGTATATCAGCAATAGCGTCACCGGTACTTTGGAAGATTTCCGCAGAAAATGGTACACCAGAGGCGGCTATAGGGTAAACGCCTGTAGTGTGGTCAACAAAATAGGTGTCAAAGCCACTGTCTTTTATTTCCTTGAGGGAGAGGTCACGGGTCAGCTGATAGATAATAGTGCCGATCATTTCGATGTGGGCAAGTTCTTCCGTGCCGATATCGTTGAGTATTGCCTGCACCTCACGACAGGGGGCTGAGTAACGCTGATTGAGATAGCGAAGCGCTGCACCAAGTTCGCCGTCCGCACCACCAGACTTCAAAAAGTTATACCCACTCTAAAACCGCCTAAATACGCCGTTTCAACACAGATAATACATTTCAATACTTGACGTTTTGCGGTCAAAGATAACTTTGTCAACAATACTCCGCAGGGCGTTGTTCTTTTCCATAGGTGTGGCATTAGGCGAGGTTATAACCTTGAGGACTTCCTGCGCTCTGACTTTCAGATCAGGCAGGCGGTCGGCTGTGTGCTGTGGCTTTGGCGGCTGTGCTTGGCGGAGCTTGCTTTCCAGCTCTGCAATGCTGGCGAGGACTTCCGACTTGTTGCGTTTGTATTCCTCCAGCGTGTCAATGCCGTCTGCATATGCCGCCTTAACTCGTTCGAGTTTCATTCGCTCTCGTTCAAGCTGTGTCTCAAACTTGGACGTGTCTTTCTTCGGCTTGGCAGGGGATTGGTCAACAAGCTTGTAATCGGTCGCTGTGCCGTCCACAAGCCCCTGTATGTCCTCTATGACCGCCTTGTCTATCTTACCGATAGTAATAGCATGGGACTCCTTACACCGCCCGTGAGCGTACTGATAGCATTGCAGAGTGCCGCTCTTGACCGACGCCATTGTAAGGTTTGAGCCACAAGAACTACATTTCAGCAGACCCCTGAGCATATACTCGTGCTTGGTGGATCCACTGCGTTCGTATGGTCTGCGAGTCTTTGCAGCTTTCTGCTGAGCCTTTTCAAAAATCTCCTTGTCGATAATTGCAGGGTGGTGAGCTTGAGTAATAACAACTTTATCGGCTACGGCAGAGCGGTAGTGACCCTTTGAGCCACCTCCGCCAGGCGTCCAACGCTGCATACCGATATAGACGGGATTTCTGATGATGTAAGCGATAGTGCGGGTCTCAAAATCATTGCCATGCAGGGTGCGTATGCCCTCAGCGTTCAGCTCACGGGCGATATTGAGGTAGCCCATATCTTGGTTGACGTACATATCGAAAATGCGGCGAACTATCTCAGCCCCCTGCTCATTGACCACAAACTCACCGTTCTTCATATCATAGCCCAGCGGAGGACCTGAAACTTTCAGACCACGCCCGAACTTTTCCGTCATACCACGCTTGACTTCTTCGGCAAGGTTAATGCTGTAATACTCGTCCATTGCCTCTATCATAGCCTCGATAAGCACGGACATTTTGTCGTCACCGACATTCTCGGAGATAGAAATGACGTCGATACCAAGCTTTCGGAGCATTGATTTATAGACGATACTGTCTTCACGATTGCGGGCGAAACGGCTGAATTTCCACAGCAGGATTGCGTCAAAGGGTTTTGGTTTGATCTTAGCTGTGCCTATCATCTGATTAAAGCCCTGCCGCTTGGCGGTGGAACGTCCCGAAATGCCGTCATCGTGAAAGATAAATTCTTTCGGCACGATAAAGCCGTTTTTCTTGGCGTATTCACGAATGAGCTTGACCTGGCTGTCAGGGGACAGCTCTGTTTGCTCTTCGGTGGAAACACGAACGTAAGCCGCTGCGATCTTCATTGATTTTTTCCTCCTATTTTCTTGACATATTTAATAATATGCAGTATAATAAAAGGGCAGAATAAGCCCTTTTGTGGTGATTGGGTTTTGTTCGTTTTGAGCTGATATTGGTAGTATCCGCTCTGCTCGCCTCTGAGTGTTGGTAGCACTTGGGGGCGAGATTTTTTTCTTCCATGTCAGTATTTACAATACTAGCAGGGAATTTTATTTTAACACTCTGCCCTGAGCGTCAGTGAAGTTTCCCTGAAACAAATTTATCATATCAACTATTGCTCCAATAAAGAAACCTCCGAAAGTAAAGAAGTACAGCAAACCTGTGCCAGCTTTGCCTACATAAAATCTGTTCAAACCGCCCAAGCCTAAAAAGGTCAGCAGGCAAAGTATTTCAGCTGTGCTTTTGCTCTTAGGGCTTATCTGCTCAACAGGAGCTTGCGGTGCGACCTGCTGGACGTTTGTAACGTATGTGATGTGCTGAACGATATTGCTGTTATGCTCAACGTGGTTATCAATTTTCTGTGGCTGCGGAAGTTCGTGACCACAATATTCACATACTGCTACGCCTGGTGCGTTTTCGCCTTTACAATTTGGACAAGTCATATTTTTTCCTCCCTATAAATCGACATTTGTAAACAATTTATGAAATCATTTACATTGTCTTAAATTGGTGATATAATGTATTTGTAATCATGCGGGAGAAAATTCTGTGTGCTATCCCTGTCAGTATTTGCGGTGCTGGCGGGGATTTTTTTATTATAAGGATTTTATAACTGTTTTTACAATGCCGAGTATTCTTATGCGGTCTCTTTCTGCACCGACAAACTCTCTCGGCTGATATTCGGGATTGAATGATACAAGGGTTATCTTGTCATCAGAATACTTGATTTTCTTCACAACGCCGTTTTCGCCGTCGATAAGGGCAACAACTACCTGTCCGTCCTCAGCCCAATCCTGCCTTAATACTTGTATCTTGTCGCCGTTCTCTATCTTCGGATACATACTGTCCCCCGAAACGACAATGCACATTGTATTCTTAGCTTCTTCCTCGTTGACGATATAAAGCGGCATATAGCCCACAATATAATCGTCAGCATAAGCACCAAACCCAGCTGACACGCTCTCATATATAGGTATTATATGTACGTTGTCTTGCGGGAGTATGGTTGCGTTGGAGTCTATAATATGAGAAGAATGTTTAGGGCTAGGATCATCAGTTTTTAATGCAAGATATTCAGGATTAACATTCAACTCAATAGCGATTGATTCAAGAACAGGTAATTTTATTCTGAGAATTTTTCCTGCCTCATATCTTTGGATAGTTGATTTATTCAATCCAAGACGGATACCAAGTTCTTCTTGTGTAAGTCCTTTTTCTTCTCTTGCAGCTTTTATTCTATTTCCAATTTCTACGGTATTCAAATCTTGCTCACCTGCTTTCGTTATAATGATTATATCACATTAAATTGCATAATGCAATAGCTTTTTTGAAAAAAATAAAAAAATGTTGCAAAATGCTATTGACAAGTGAAAAGTTATGTGCTATTATGATAATGCAGTAAGTTGCATAATGCAACAAGAAAGGAGGCTGGCATATGGTAAACACGAACAAGATCAAGGGTAGAATGAAGGAGCTTGAACTGACCCAAGCTGACGTTGCACATTGTTTAAACATAGCTCAACCTACAGCTAATCAGAAAATAAACAATGTTCGTCCGTTTGACTTGGACGAGGCTGAGAAACTGTCACACTTGCTCCACATTGATGCTGGAGAGTTCGGCAAATATTTTTTTACTCAGTGAGTTGCATAATGCAACAAGTGATTAAAGAGGGGGTGAGAGGAACGTGGAAAAGAAAATTACTGCTATTCCAAGAGGATGTGACAGTGCCAGGATTGAGCAGGTGATCGTAACAAGAGCCTTGAAAGGCGCAGGAACAGAAAATGACCCCTGTAGAGAGGTCATTCAATATTGGACTCTTGACGGAAAATTGCTCTGCGAAAAGGGTTAATCAGATTTTCTTACAAGTTGTTCAGCTTTTTTTAGTTCAAGCTCTGAGTTTATGTATGAAACAATGGCATTGATAAAAGCTTTTAAATGCTCTATATTGTAATCTTCGTGTTGGCGGCAATAATGGGTTTCGTCATTACCGATCCAAGCAGAAGCTTTTGAAAGGGTTTTTATCTTTGGACTGTCTATGAAGTTTTCGATACATTGAGCTAACGTTTGCTTTTTGATTTTTTCTACTTCTTTTGGGTGAAGATTAATCGCAAAATCTTTTACTAGGAATTCTAACGCTTTTCGATAACCCATTCCACATATTTTATCGAAACCAAGTTGCTCCGCCTTATGCGACTGTGTGTATATTTTAACAAAATCCTCAGAAACTTTTTCAATCTCGGCGTCAAATGTTGGAGATGAGCAGAACTTAGGATCAGTTTGAATAAGTGTAGCTTCATCACATTCAGTGCGATATTGAGGACCAATGTATTCATATTCTGAGCAAAATGCTTTTGCACAACTTGGGCAAAGCCAATGGACATATATTTTATAATGGTGGTCATCCAAGTCTGCCATTTCAACAAAATGGCTTGATAGAGCTTTAGGCTCTAAAACAACACCACAATGAGGACAATTTCTTGGCATATCAACTTTAAAATTTAAGTTGACACTAGGATATTCGATTTGCTTGCTTCGAATGACTTTTATCATTTATGGTCAGCTCCTTTTATTTTCTACATTATACCACAAGAAGTTAGATTTTTCAAGGAGGTACAAAAATGAAACACTACAAAATCAAGCTGACGGACAAGTTCAGCGGCGCAAGGCTGGTAACAGTCACGGCAAAGACGGCAGGCGAGGCTATGGACCTTGTTGACCGCTCAGAGGGCGAGGATATCGCCGTTATCGAGGAACTTTCCTAGCATAGTACAACCTTGATAACAAATAGAATTGAGTAGGAGGTGATAAAAATGCCGAAATATCCGCCTTTAAAGGTCATAAGGCACGTTTCGTTCGACGGTGGCAAAAGCTACAAGCTTTGGGACGATTGCACGGAGCAGGAGCGGCAGGCAGCTGCGGACAGTATCGGTCGCAAGCTTGCCGGAGCATTGCAGGATATGGTCGGGCGTGACCCATCGCTCTGGGATAAGCTTTGTGAAACGGCGAGGACTGAGCACCCTGAGTGGATAGCTTAAAACACAGGACGTTTAAATGAAAGGACGTGAGAAAATGATAGCCGTGTTAGAGATAATCAGATGTGCCGCAGCGGTAGCACTCTTGGTGGTGCTTGCAATGTATGTAGCGTACAGGTGGTATGTAAGCGTAAAAGAAACTGCCTACGAGGAAGCAGAGGAGAGCATTAAGCGTGCGGTGAGAGAAGCAGGCAGACCAATTGTCAAGGTCGAAGTTGAAATGAAAGGAAAGTGGTAAAATGGCGTTGATACTGCTGATAACAATAGCTGTGCTTGCAGGCATAGATGTAGTAATGTATCTTGCGCTGAGTGTGGCGGATAGGCACTGGGAGAAACGTTTTGAGAAAGAGGAGGACGAAGATGATAACGAAAGAGGAATTTGAAAAGGCAGTAAACCACTGTACAGAATTTACTGTTAATTGCAAAGGTTGTCCGCTTGCTGAAAAAAACTTGATGTGCGGTGCATATTTTGCAGAGTACCTAAAAGAAAGCGAGCCTGCACTGTCTGCCAACAGCACAAGCTCAGAGATATTGAAAAATATCAATTCAACACACCTTGATGATAGCACAAAAGAGCAGATTTGTCAAGCATACGAAACCGCTGATGAAGCTTGCTCAAATATACTTGCTGTCTATGAGGGAATGTCAGAATGTGAGCAGAGAGCCTTTGATATCGGAGAGGCATACGGAAAAATATTCAGTACAAGGTGTAAACTTGAAGAGCTGAGAGGCGGTGACGGCAATGAACATTAACGCAAAGAAAGCTCAGGACAAGCTGTCACAAGAGTTGTCCGTTGCTAAGCTTGGCAAGCGTGCGCAGGTGGTCGCAAAGCCTACTCTTGAGGCTCTCAAAACTTTCTGTGAGCAGAACGAGGAGTTCGCTCAGGCGGTCCTGCAGACGGACAGGACTTTCGCTGAGTGTGCGGAAAACGCTGTTAAGGGTGTAAGGGAAAGTATTTCGGATATCGAGGTCTACCGCAGAGCTGTAAGCTTTTACTTCAAGGGTGCGGACGTTCATTTCAATATGACTATCGACCTGGGCGACGGCTCGGACAGCGAAGAAACAGCAAAACCGCCTGTCAGCCTATCCCTTGACGGCTTGCTTGACTTCTGAGGTAGCAGTATGAAAAAGACAAGAAAAGAGGCTCTTATCTACTGCTTTCCTGCGGTGGATAATGAGCTTATGGATAAGATGAAAGGCAAGGGTGCAAAGAATTATGCGGTGTTCCTCACAAGGGGTGCTGAGCTTTTCGCACGCTGCTTTCACCGATACTCAAATGGGGAGCTTGTGGAACGTCAGCGGTATGTTTTCGCCCGTGACGGCTCTGTGAGATACGGCAGTGACAACGGCATTAACTGGTCGGTGCGTAATGACTTCCGTGAGCCTGTCTTTTGCAAGTGCTGTATGGGATATAACTATGATAATTCCTATTCGGTGCTGAATTGGGAAGCTATAGATAAGTCGGATATGAGGTACAGTCAGTATCAGCGTTATTACGGCAATATGCTGATGAGCTATCTTCACGCTTACTGCAAGCACCCAAATCTCGAGTATCTTATGAAGCAGGGATATGACGTGACAAGCGTTGGCTATACAGGTTTTTGGGGATATCAGGAAAAGTTCCTGCTCTCTCAGCGTGTGAACTGGAAAAGTAATGACCTGCTGAAAATGCTCGGACTAAACAAGACGGAGTTCAAGACACTCAAAGGCAGCGAACAGCTGTGGGAGCAGTATCTTGACTATCGTGAGGAATATCCAAAACTAAGACCAGAAGATTTACTGAATATAGCAAAGGTCTTTAAGAACGAACACGGCACTCTTGAACGTTTTGTGAGGATAACAGGTCTTACACCGCAAAGGGTGGCACGATACATAAACGAGCAGGAAATGACACCTCTTGATTACAGCGACTATCTGGAGCAGTGCGAAACGCTGGAGTATAACATTCACGATACAATGATAGCATTGCCACACGATTTCTGGACAATGCACAACAGGCTCACTAAGATCATCAACTATGAGCATGACGAGCTTGTTTTGCAGAACTTCACGAAAAGACTTGCAGAGCGTGTCTGCCTTGAATTTTCGGCAGACGGCTTACTTGTCAGACAGCCACACAGTTTGAAAGAGATAGAGGACGAGGGCAGGATACTTTCCCATTGTGTGGGCGGATATGCAGAACGCCATGCTATGGGGAAACTCAGCATAATGTTCCTGCGGAAAGCCTCTGAACCTAACAAGCCTTACTATACTGTGGAAGTTAGCCAATACGGCGGTATCGTGCAGTGCAGAGGGTATAGGAACAACGTGGTACAAAACGGCGGCGAGGACAAACCGCAGGAGATAAAGGACTTTGAACAGAAATATCAGCGGTATCTTGACAGGGTATTCGCTGAGAAACGAAAGGAGCGTAAAACAGCATGAACGAACTATCGGCAGAATATATCAAGGCGGCTGAGCTTGACCGCAGGATAAAGACCTCAGCTCAGCTTGCACAGCAGAGCCTTTACGATATGTGTATGGGCTTTAAGGAAATGAGGGACAGCAGGCTTTACAAGGAGCTTGGGTATTCGGAATTTAATGATTACTGTAAATCTGAAACAGGCTTTTCGGACAGACAAGTATATAACTACATTTCGATTGTCGAGAAGTTGCCGAAAGAATTAGTGAACTCGAGTTCACTAATCGGAGTAAAGAAACTAACACTTCTCACCAAGCTTTCTGAGGACGAACGTTCTGAACTTACCGAGAACACCGACCTTGAAAATACATCAGTAAGAGAGCTTGAAGAAAAGGTCAAACAGCTTAAGATCAAGGCTGACAAGGCAGATATGCTCAGTGGCAGGCTTGAGGATATGAACAACATCTGCGATACGATCTCGAAACAGAGAGATAAGGCAGACAGGCGAATACGTCAGCTTGAAGCCGAGATAAAGGAGCTTGAGAACCGTCCTATAGAGGTGGCTGTGGAAACGGACAGCAAAGAGGTGGCAAACCTTAAAGACGCTATGCGGCGTGTTGACCTTGACTGGTCGGAAAAATATTCAAAGCTTGAAGAAGACAGCCTTAAAGACCGCAGAGAGCTTTTGCAGAAAGCTGAGCAGGCTGAAAAGGATAAGCAGGACAAGCTTTCACAGCTTCGTGAAGAGCTTGACAGAACTAAGGCGGAGTATGAGAAAAAGCTTGCGGAGAAGGCTGATGTCACGTCAACGCAGGACGATAAAGCCATATTCAAGGCCTATCTTTCAACCGCTGTTGACAGCGTAACAAGGCTCGTGGACTTTGTGAACGAGCATAGTGACAGCGACAATTACGGACTTTTCACACAGAAAGTAAGACAGCTTGCGGATATAATCAATACAACACTGGAGGTATAAAAATGAAACTTTATGAGCTTACAAACGATTTTCAGAGGCTTTTTGACAGCCTTGAGGATATGACGGAAAATGCCGAGCTTACGGCAGAGGAAAAGGCTGAGGCTGAAAAAGTGTGGTTTGATACCCTTGAATGCGTCGAGGCTGAATTTACAGATAAGGCGGAGAACATTGCGGCTTATGTCAAGGTGCTGAACAGCGAGGCGAAAATGCTTGAAGCAGAGGAGAAAGCCCTCAAAGCAAGACGTGAGCAGAAGGTCAAGCAGGCAGAGAGCCTTAAAGCTTATCTTATGAACAGTATGCAGAGGGTCAACCTTAACAAAATAGAGGGCGTTATGGCTAAGATAAGCATTACAAAGGGCAGGGAAAGCACCGAGATAACAGACCCGAAAGCCTTTGTGGAGTGGGCAAAGGTCAATGATGACAGCCTGCTGAAATACAAGGATCCTGACATAAGCAAGACGGCTGTCAAGGCGGCTATCGAAGCAGGCAGAGAGATCCCCTATGCGGCAGTTGTCCGCAGACCGGGACTGACCATAAGATAAGGAGGAAAAGAGAATGGGACTTGCGATACTTGTATTAGGCTTTTCGGGAAGCGGCAAATCTGCTTCCCTGAGAAATTTCAAAGAGGACGAGCTTGCACTTGTGAACGTGAATGGAAAACAGCTTCCGTTCCGCACGCAGTTTAAGTCAATGATACATACCGACAATTACGGTGAGATAGAACGCTTTATGAAAGCTCAGACGGCAAAGTCCATAGCCGTTGACGATAGTCAGTATCTTATGGTGAACGAGTTTATGCGCCGTGCAAAGGAAACGGGCTATCAGAAGTTCACTGACATTGCAAAGAATTTTTGGGAGCTTGTGAGAAGCGTTGAAATGCTTCCCGAAGATGTTATCGTGTATTTTCTCAATCACCTTGATACAGGCGAGGACGGCAGGCAGAAAGCTAAAACTATCGGCAAGCTGCTTGACGAAAAGATAACTGTCGAGGGTATGTTCACAACTGTGCTTAAAACTGTTGTGGTTGACGGCAAGTATCTTTTCGCCACTCAGACGGACGGCACTGACACCTGCAAAAGTCCTATCGGGCTGTTTGACAGTATGTACATAAGCAACGATCTGAAACTTGTTGATGAAGCGCTGAGAACATACTATCACCTTGCAGACGAACATATCTGCTCAGAGTGCGGAAAGACGATAATGTCAGACGGCAAGCGTACAGTTCAGCAGATAATAGACGGCTCGATGAAGAATTACGGCAAACAGCTTTGCATGAAATGCGTTCTGAAAAGGGTAAAGGCGGCGAAGTCCAATGAAGCTGAGAGCGTATCAGAATGAGCTGGTGGAGCAGGTAAGGCAGGCTTGGCGTGCAGGGTATAAAGCACCCTGCATAGTCCTGCCCTGCGGCGGAGGAAAGTCCTGCATTGTGGCTGAAATGGCAAGGCGAACGACATTTAACGGCAAGAGAGTGCTTTTTCTCGTCCACAGACGTGAGCTTGTGGAGCAGATAAAAAAGACGTTTATTCGCTGGGGCGTTGATATGAAACTCTGCGAGGTTGGTATGGTGCAGACTGTCACACGCCGTCTTAAAAAGCTTGCCATACCTGCACTTATCATAACTGACGAAAATCATCACAGCCTTGCTCAGTCCTACAAACGCATATACGAATACTTTTCAGACGTGCCGAGAGTGGGCGTTACAGCGACTCCTGTTCGCCTTAATGGTGACGGGCTTGGTGACGTGAACGACAAGCTTATCATTGGCGTATCCGCAAAGTGGCTTATTGATAACAACTGTCTTGCACCTTATGATTACTATGCTCCTGACGTTGCCGACCTTACAGGACTTCACGTTTCTCACGGAGAATATATGGCGGCGGAGATAGAGAAAGCTATGGTGAAAAACACTGTTTTCGGCGACGTCATAAAGTATTACAAACAGCTTGCTTTGGGCAAAAAAGCGGTCTGCTACTGTGCTTCCGTCAGACATTCTCAGCGAACGGCAGAGGTGTTTAATGAAAACGGCATAAAGGCGGCACACATCGACGGCTCGACCCCAAAGGCAGAGCGTGACAGCATTATCTCAGCTTTCCGCAGGGGAGATATAACTGTGCTGTGCAACGTTGACCTTATCTCCGAGGGCTTTGACGTTCCTGACTGCGAGTGTGCAGTACTCCTGCGACCCACCAAGAGCCTTACTCTTTACATTCAGCAGGCTATGAGATGTATGCGGTATCGCCCAAATAAAAGAGCCGTCATAATCGACCACGTTGGCAACTATGCAAGGTTTGGTATGCCTGACGACGACAGGCAGTGGAGCTTGGAGAAAAAGCCGAAAGCTCAGCATAAAAAGCAGGAGCAGAGCGACAAGGTGAAACAATGCCCCGAATGTTTCTATACTTTCTCCGCTCCTCCTGCGGGGGTGAAAGTATGCTGTCCTCATTGCGGATATGAGTTTCCCTCAGCCGAGAGAAAGCTTGAAACAGACAGCAGCGTGGGGCTTGTAAAGGTGGAGGGATTCAAGCTTGACTTTTCAAGTCCTGCCGATTGTCATACCTATCCCGAACTTTTGCAGTATGCGAAAAGTCACGGTTACAAATCAGGCTGGGCATATTATCAGGCAAGGCAAAGGGGGCTTATGGGTTGACAGAGGAACACAGGATACAAAACGAGATACGCTGTGCGGTATCGCCCTACTGTACTGTCTTTCGTGTGAACGTGGGCGAGGGGAAAACTGTTGACGGCAGATATTTCACCACAGGTGTGCCGAAAGGTTTTTCAGACCTGTTCGGCGTAAGGCATAAGGACGGCAGAGCTGTCTTTATCGAAGTCAAAACAAAGTCGGGACGAGTTCGTCCTGAGCAGAAGAAGTTCATAACAAAAATGCGTGAGTGCGGAGCATTGGCAGGCATATGCCGATCAGCAGAGGACGCAGTAAATTTACTAACGGAGGAATAAAAAATGGGATTTAAGTCAAATCAATCAGAGGCATTTCAGAACGGATTAAAGCCTGAGGGCGATTACGAGTGCATCATAACCGCTATCGAGGAACGCACAACAAAGAAAGGCTCGGTGGGTCTTAACTTCACGCTGGTCATCAGAAATGACGTGCAGGGGCAGAAATACGGCAACTCCTGCCTGTTCCACACCATATGGAAAAAGCATGAACCTAACGAGAACGATATGCAGGTGGAGGGCTACAATTTTGCTCAGCTTATGGCAATGGGCAAGGCGGCTCAGCTCCCTGACGGCAAGGAGTATGACAGCCTTAAAGCATACTGCACCGACCTGCTGAACAAGTGCATAAGGGTCAACCTCAAGCACGAATCAAACCCTAATTACAAAAACGGAGAGCCGCAGGAACGCATTAATTTTGTCAGCCCTACAAAGTATCCTGAATGCAAGCATAAGTTCAAATCCTCTGCACCGAAGGCGGACAGCTTTGCGGCTAAGCAGACGGGCTTTGCAACGCCTAAGACAAATACGCAGGCTGACAGCGCCATAGGCTCCCTTGAAGATTTTGAGGACGTGCTTACAGATGACGGCGTGCCGTTCTGATTTCTGAGAAAAGCGAAAAGTCATAGTGCTTTTGCATAAAAACGCAGATGATATTTTGTGCAAACAAATGATTTATATTTTAATTTGGCAACATTTCTGCAATTGTTGCATTTTTAATGCAACTTTTGGGACGTTTTTCGGGGATAAGTGAAAGGCTTTGACTTTTCAAAATTTATGTTAGGAGTTGGATATATGTACGAACAAATACCGCAGGAGATTAAAGCCCTGCCAAACTGGATATGCTGGGACGCTGTGCCAGATGAAAAGAGAGGGAAGATAAAGAAAGTGCCGATAAACGCACTTACAGGCGGAGGGGCTATGTCAAATAACCCCTCTACTTGGTGCGATTTCGATACGGCTGTGAGAGCCTCGGAAAAACATTCGGGCATAGGATTTATGTTCGGCGGCTGTCCATACTTTGGCGTTGACATTGACGGCAAAGAGGAAGAGCTTGAAGCGTACCAAAGGGGAGAGAACGGCAACATCATATCTGAATTTATCTCCACCCTGCAAAGCTATACTGAGATATCTCAATCGGGCAAGGGCATACATATCATATGCAGAGGAACACTCCCGAAGCGTGGCAGACGTAAAGGCTCAGTTGAGATGTATGAGGACGGCAGATTTTTCGTTATGACAGGCAACTCCTGCTCAGAATATGAGGGCATCGCAGAGTGTTCCGACAGCATAAAGCCATTGCACGAAAAGTACATAGGAGGCGGTCACGAGCCTGTGGCAAAGGCTGTTCCTGCTGTCAGACTTGACACCGCAGACCAGATAATCAAAGCGGCGGCAGGTGCAAAGAACGGAGGAAAGTTCGTTTCCCTCTACAGTGGAAGAACCGCAGGATATGCTTCGCAGAGTGAAGCTGATATGGCGTTTTGTTCGATGCTTGCCTTCTGGACAGGCTGTGATGCAGAGAAAATGGATATGATATTCCGTTCCTCAGGTCTTATGCGTGAAAAGTGGGACAGGGCGCAAAGCGGTTCGACCTACGGCGCACTTACGATCCAGAAAGCCATTGCAGATTGCGACAAGACCTATTCGCCAAAGTTCGCAGGGGGATTTTCTCTTAACTTCAAGTCGCCCTCTGAGCCGATTTCTGTGGGCACTGTGGAGCAGGAAGAAGCCAAGCCAAGACTTTATTCATTTGACGATACAGGCAACGCAGAACGCTTTGTTGACCTTTTTGGCGAGCAGGTGAGATACTGCTATACAGACAAACGCTGGCTTTGGTATGACGGCAGAAAGTGGTGTACCGATATGACAGGCACAGTTAAACGTCTTGCTGATAAGGCTGTGGCTTGCATGGCGGCAGAGGCAAAAGTGTACGCTCAGCTTGACGCAGATGAGGGAACGGATATGGCGAAAGCCTTTGAAAAGCATATGAAGTCCTGCCGTTCTAACAAATCAAAGAACGCAATGCTAAGCGAGGTCATGCACCACGTTCCTGTTCTGCCGGCTCAGATGGACAGTTTTAAAACTGTTCTCAATACCCCGGGTGGAGTTATCGACCTGCGAAGCGGCGGCATATCTCCTCACGACCCTATGACATATCTGACGAAAATGACAGCCGTTGAGTATTCAGAGAACGCCGATTGTCCTCGCTGGCTTGCATTTCTTGACGACATTTTCAGAGGGGATAAAGACCTTATCAGATACGTTCAGAAGGCTGTGGGATATTCCCTGACAGGCTCGACCACCGAGCAATGTGCGTTCTTTCTATACGGAACAGGACGAAACGGCAAGTCAACTTTCATTGATATCATAAGGGATATTTTCGGGGACTATGCGGCAAATATCCAGCCTGAAACTATTATGGTGCGCAGTAATCAGAGCACCGCCATAAACAGCGATATCGCAAGGCTCAAAGGTGCAAGGCTCGTGACAAGCGTTGAGCCTAACGAGGGCGTTCGTATCAACGAGGGTCTGCTCAAACAGCTTACAGGCGACGATACTGTTACGGCAAGAAAACTTTACGGCGACGAGTTCGAGTTCAAGCCTGAGTTCAAACTTTGGATGGCGACAAACCATAAGCCTGTCATCAGAGGAACAGATACGGGCATATGGCGAAGGATACATATGATACCCTTCACTGTGCAGATACCCGAAGAAAAGATAGACCGCAGGCTGAAATACAAGCTGTCGGCGGAGCTTACGGGCATATTCCGCTGGGCAGTTGAGGGCTGTCTGCTGTGGCAGAAAGAGGGGCTTAAAATGCCTCGTGCCGTCCTTGAAGAAGTGAGGGAGTACCGCCGTGAAATGGACGTTATCTCTGCATTTGTTGAGGATAAGTGTACTGTGGGCAAGGGTCTGAGCGTTAAGTCAAGTCAGCTTTTTGCGGCGTATCTTAACTGGGCTGAGCAGAACAATGAATATCGTATGAGTTCAACAAAGTTCGGTATGGAGCTTGCAAAACGCTTTGAGAAAGTAAGAACAAGGGGCGGTATATACTTCAATGGACTGTCACTTGATAATGTGTAAGTAATTGTAAGTGTGTAGGGTTGTGTAGGGTTGAAGGGTTTTTCTAACCTTTCGCATAAGAAAATAAAAAAGAATATATATAAAGAAAGAGTTCTTTAAAAAGGGTGCAAACCCTTCACAACCCTTCACAGAGGGGGGATAATCATTAAAACAGATTTCAAAAGAATGTCACAAAAAGAGTTCGCACGGTATGAAGATATGGCAATAGACGGCAGGCTCATCTATGACGAGTATCCTGCTGAGGAATATAAGTATTTCTCGCAGTTATCAAGACTTGGCTACAAGAACAGGCACGAGGGGTGGTCAAAAGAGATATGCGAGGACAAGCAGGCGGAATACAAGCGGGAATATCTTCACAGTAAAGAGCGAAACGGCAGGTTTTTCAGGCAAGCCTGCATAATGCAGGAGAATATCCGCAGAGGGCAGACAACGGTCTGGAAGATAAACAAAACGCAGGACAGGGAAGAAAAGCTCGTATACGCATTGCAGGCGTTGGAGCTGATACTCTGCGACGAAGGGCTTGCGAAACATAACGGAGTAAACATACCCGAATATGCAGGCTGTGAATACTGCAATGGAGTGACAGAGTGGAGCGAAAAGCTTGGTGCAGACGGCAAGGAAGTCCGCTTTGAGTTCTGTCCTGTTTGCGGAAGAATGATCGAGGAGGGATAAAGGTTGACAGCAGAAGAATATTTGAACAAGCTGGTGGATATAGACAAGCGTATATCGGCGATAAGGCGTGCCATAGAAAAATGCTATGCAAGGGCTGAGAGTACATCGCCGCAAAACTCCGATATACCGCCCAGCTTTACAGGCGGCACGTCAAGAAAGATAGAAGACAGTGTTGTGATGATAGCGGACTATAAGACGGAGCTTGAAACGCTTTGCAAAAGTTACGAACAGATGTCATACAATGTATTGTGTATCACGGACAGTATGCCTGACAGCAGACTTGCGGCGTTGATAATCAACAAATACATAAACGGAATGTCATGGGAACGAACAGCTGAGGCTCTTGACCGTGAGGCAAATTATACTCGCAAGGTGCTTGGTCCAAATGCGATAAAAATGTTCAAGAAATTTTATCAGACGCCCGAAAAAGCCCTTGTATCACCCCTGTCAAGAGAGTATAATGATAATATGCCATAACGGCAAAAAATTCTTTGCGGACCTCCATAAAAAAGTCCGACGGGGCGAAAGCTCCGTATGCAGGTTGAGAGCGAGCCACCGCTCAGATCTGCTCCAACATTTACTTAACTCCTTATAATATATTTGCGAGAGGCACTCCTATGGGGGTGTCTTTTGCGTTGCCTAAAAAGTGCAAGTACAATATTTTTATAGTTTGTAGGCAGTTTATCGTTATTATTTTGTTAAAATTATACACAAACATTTTTTGTAAAGAAATTAAAAGTTTAGTCAGTTAACCAATTGAAAAAATGTTATAAATCGTGTATAATAACAACTAAAGAGGTGATGCCTATGTAATTATACAAAATATTCATTGTTAATAAACAGAAAGGGGGTTATTTAATGGATTCGTTAGCAAGATATAGCTATCCAGTTATCAATTGGGATGATGTGCGTGACTGCCCATTTGCTAAGGAAGAGTGGGTTACTCCATATGACGTTGATAATTCACTTTGCGATTTTAGGAAAGGAAGCTTTCCTCGTGCATATTGCGAGAATGTTTTGGCGTGGTGTTCTGCTAAGGGCGGTACTGATAACTGTGATATCCTTAATCGTTATTTGGAGGCTTAATATCATTTTTTGAACTGCTACAACAATGTGGCAGTTCTTTTTATATCCCAAAACAACAAAAAAACGAGGTGAGGTGAATGCCGAATGAACAGAATTTAATAGTTCCAAGCTCGAGTGAAGCTCGAAAAAATGGTGCAAAAGGCGGTAAAAAATCAGGCGAAGTCCGCAGGCGTAAAAAGACTATGAAGCAGGTAATGGACTTCCTGCTTGAACAGCCTGCCAATACCAGGGCGGACTATGAGTTTCTCGTGGAGCAGGGCATTGACCTTAACAGCCTTGACCCCGACTTCATAAATAATATGCTGCTTGTGAATGCGGCTCTTATGGCAAGGGCTAAGCAAGGGGACGTTGCGGCGGTGAAAGAGCTGCGTGACATTATCCGTGATGACGATATGCTCAAGCATAAGATAAAATACGATAACGCAAGGCTCAGGCTTGAAAAACAAAAGCTTGAGCCTGTTTCTATGCCTGATAAGGCGTACAGCGGTATCCCTGCGAGCCTTGTCGCTCCTACGTTCTCGCCTGTCCTGTTCGATATTGCAGAGCAGGAACATTCCGAGTATGTTTTCCCTGGCGGACGTGGTTCGACTAAATCCTCATTCTGCGGTCTGAACGTTATCGACCTGCTGATGAAGAACGAGAATATGCACGCCTGCGTCCTGCGTGCTGTGGCGAATACTCTTAAAGACAGCGTTTATTCTCAGATACTCTGGGCAATATCTGCACTTGGTCTTGATGATGAGTTTGCCTGCACAAAGTCGCCCCTTGAGATCACACGCATTTCAACAGGACAGAAAATATACTTTCGTGGTGCTGATGACCCGTACAAGATGAAGTCTATCAAGCCGCCTTTTGGCTATATCGGCATCGTGTGGTTTGAGGAGCTTGACCAGTTCGGCGGTGAAGAAGCTGTGCGAACGATAGAACAGTCTGTTATAAGAGGCGGCGAGAAAGCATATAAGTTCAAGTCTTTCAACCCTCCGAAGTCGGCTCAGAACTGGGCGAATAAGTACATCAAAGTGCCGAGAACGGACAGACTCGTTACCGAAAGCACTTATCTAACTGTGCCGAAAAAGTGGCTTGGCAAGCCTTTCCTTGATGACGCTGAATTTCTCAAAGAAACCAATCCCACTGCCTATGAGAACGAGTATATGGGCGTTGCAAACGGCACGGGCGGAAATGTTTTCGATAACGTCCTCATAAGAGAGATTACCGACGGCGAGATAGCACAGTTCGATAACATCTATAACGGCGTTGACTGGGGCTGGTATCCCGACCTTTACGCTTTTGTCAGAGTGCATTATGCCCCTGCTCAGCACACGCTGTTCATATGGCAGGAGTACACCTGCAACAAGACAAAGAACATTGATACCGCAAAGCATTTGCTGGAGCTTGGTATCACGGCAAACGATCTTATCACCTGCGACAGCGCAGAGAATAAGTCTGTTGAGGATTACAGAGCATATGGCTTGCTTGCAAGAGGTGCAGAGAAAGGTCCTAACAGCAGGGAGTATTCATATAAGTGGCTGCAATCTCTGCGAAGTATCGTTATAGATAACAAGCGTTGTCCTGTGGCTTGCGAGGAGTTCATCAACTGCGAGTATGACAGGGATAAAGAGGGCAACGTTATAAGCGGCTATCCCGACGGCAATGACCACGTTATCGACGCCGTTCGGTATGCAATGGAAAGAGTATGGAAAAGGCGGGGTCAGTAAGCTATGGGCATTATTTCAAAAATAAGGGAGTGGATAAGCAGAATGCTTTCAAAGTCAGATATAAAGGGCGTTTACGGCATTGATATCGCCGTGACGGACAGTATGATAAGAGCTATTGACAAGTGGGATAGAATGTATGCAGGTAATGCAGCACCCAAGGGAGTTCACTCTCTGCGGCTTGAACACGCTGTTGTGAGGGAGTTTGCAAACACGGCTATCAATGAAATGACCCTGAAAGTTTCCAACGATAAGCTTGATGCCATAATGAAAAACGCCCTTGAAAACCTCAACAAAAATCTGCAAAGAGGTCTTGCAACAGGAGCAATGATAATAAAACCGCTGGGTGCTGATAAGGTGCAGTATGTTCCACAGTCGCAATTTATTCCTGTGGAGTATGACGTGAACGGCAGGCTTATAAAGGTCATTTTCCCTGAAATAAAACGCATGGGCGATAATGATTACCGCATAAGGCTTGAATATCACGCTCTGGACTATGAAAAAGGGCTGACTATCACAAACAGAGCTTTCCGTTCCAATGACGGCGTGTCCCTCGGCGCTGAGATACCTCTCACGGCTGTTGCAGAGTGGGCGGAGCTTATCCCTAAGATAGCCTATCCCCTTATGCTGCGACCCTCTTTCGGCTATTATGTCAACCCTATCGACAATACAGTTGACGGTTCACATTCAGGAGTATCGGTGTTCGCAGGGGCGGAAGAAGTCATAAGAAAAGCTGATATCCAATTCGGCAGGCTCGATTGGGAGTTTGAATCTGGGGAGCGTGCAATAGACGTTGACGAGGCTGTGCTAAGACCTGTGAAAGACCCGTTCACAGGTAAGAAGTGTGCAGAAATGCCTAAGCTCAATGAACGGCTTTTCAGAGGGGTAAACGTGTCGGCTGGCACGAGCGGTGACTTTTATCACGAGTTCTCACCGCAGTTAAGACAGGCGGATTTTATCGCAGGACTTGAAGAATACAAGCGTGAGATAAAGAAAGCCATTGCCGATAACCTTGACCTCTCCAAAGCTGAGATAAAAGAGCTGTACAATGATATCCTGCAAAAAGGCTATGAATGGGACGATAGCATATACAAGACCAAAGGCAAGGCACGGATACCCCTTGAAGAAAATGAGGGCCTGCAAAGGCTGCTGTCGGCTGTATCGGAGCAGACTTCGGGGGAGCTTAAAAACATATCTCAGTCACTCGGATTTGCAGTAAAACAGCCTGACGGCAAACTTAAATTCACGCAGGCGGCAGACTTCTATCAGCAGAGTCTTGACAACGCCATAATGGGCATAGCAAGCGGAGCGTTCGACTATAACACGATCATAAAGAAAGTCATTTCGGATATGACGAACTCAGGTCTTCGCACTGTGGACTATGCCACAGGCTGGAGCAACAGAGCAGACGTAGCCGCAAGGCGTTCGGTGATGACAGGGCTTTCACAGCTAACCGCAAAAATGAATGAGGACAACGCCAAAGAGCTTGGCACGGACTATTTTGAAGTCACTTGGCACAGCGGAGCAAGACCCTCTCATCAAGAATGGCAGGGCAAGGTCTACAGCAAAAAAGAACTTGAAACTATCTGCGGTCTTGGTACTGTGACAGGTCTGTGCGGAGCGAATTGCTATCACGATTATTACCCCTTTATCCCCGGCATATCTGAGCGTTCCTATACAGATGAGGAGCTTGCACAGATGAATGCAGAGGAGAACAAGCCTGTTAAGTACGGTGATAAAGAGTACACAAAGTATGAAGCTTTACAGCGACAAAGAAAGCTTGAAACTGCAATGAGAGCCCAGCGACAGAAGATACATCTTCTTGAAGAGGCAGGTGCTGATGAGGAAGATATCATCAACGCACGCTGCCGATATCGTGGCACTTCCCAAGAGTATACAAGGTTTTCAAAAGCAATGGGTCTGCCTCAGCAAAGAGAGCGTGTGAATGCCGACGGACTGGGGAATATCGGGGTGGGAAAAACCAAGATAGACTTGACGCAAAAAGATTACAGTGATATAATTGATATGAAAGGTAAGATGTCTGATATAGACGTGCGAAAGTGGTACAGACACCATAACAAAAATATCCCTCAGCTTATCGACAAAAGCAAGTCTATTGAAGAACAGGCAAGACAAGCTTGTGAACTGCGTAATAAGTATCGCTTTCAGGCAAGAGAGTTAATGGAAGATCAAAAAGCTCGTAAAGCCCTTGACCAGACAGACCCTATCATTTCTTTTGAAGACTTGGTGTCAGATAAAATGGCACGAAAAAACATGAGCAGAGAAGATGCTGTAGCAGACACTTTGAAGACCGCTGTAAAAACACGAAGATCAGTAGATAAAAGGTATGGATTGGAGGATCGCAATGAAGAAATATGAATACAATATTTGCACGGCTGCGGACAAAGAAATTTTTGATAAGCAATGTGCGGCATTGGAAAAGCATATTCCAGGCATTGAACGGTCCGATATGCTGACAGATGTTGACGGCTCGCAAACGCAGATATATGAATTAAACGGAAAGAAGATAATCGTACACAACAGTTATTATATTGACGCTGTGTACATTGATTCAGAAGTTGAACTTACAGAGTATTTCAAATGATAATTTTACCGCTTGACTAAGGTCGGGCGGTATTTTTATACCCAAATATCGGAACTAAGCACCTTAACGGGTGCTTTTTTCATACCATTTCGTCCTTGATATGACGTTAAACTGTCAGACTTTCACACCGCAGACAGGGCGGTATATAAGCTATGTAGAAAGGACAAACATATGAAAAACATTTTTGAGATCCTTGCCGCTCTGGGTATCGTTATCCCTGAGGACAAGAAACAGGACATCACAAAACAGGTGGCAGAGAATTATAAGACTGTGGCTGAGTTTGAAAAGGCGAAAAGCCGCCTTGAGGTGGAGCGTGATAACTATAAGGACAGCCTTGATACCGCACAGAACTCTCTCAAAGAATTTGAGGGCGTGGACGTCAAGGAGCTTAACGGCAAAGTCGCACAGCTCACCGCTGACCTTGCTAAGAAAGATACCGAGTATCAGGCGAAGATATCTGATATGGAGTTTGACGCTACCCTTGATAACGCTATCTCGGCAAGCAAGGCAAGAAACGTCAAGGCTCTTAAAGCTTTGCTTGATGTGGAAACTCTCAAAGCTTCCAAAAATCAGGCTGAGGATATCAAGACGGCTATCGAGAACGTGAAGAAAGATAACGATTATCTTTTTGAAAGCTCCGAGCCTATCAAGAACCCGGTTGCTCCCACAGGGACGCCCGCCGCAGGTGAAGTGAGCAAGGAAACCTTTGCAAAAATGGGGTATATGCAGAGGTTGGAACTTAAACGAACAGACCCCGAAAAATACGAACAGTTGAAAGGATAGGATATTATGAAAATGACAAATGGCATTAGAATTTCTATGCAGTATTTCGCAGAGCAGACAAAGATCACCGACCTTATCGACCCTGAGGTAATGAGTGATATGATCGACGCAAAGATAGAGTCTAAGATAACTGTATCTCCCTTTGCGAAGATAGACAGAACACTCGTTGGCGTGCCTGGCGACACTATCACAGTGCCGCAGTATAAGTATATCGGCGACGCAGTTGATGTTGCAGAGGGCGTTGAAGCCGAAACTGTCAAGCTTGAAACAGACTCCACTCAGGCTAAGGTAAAGAAAGCCATGAAAGCGGTGGAGATAACCGACGAGGCTCTTCTCAGCGGCTATGGCAATCCTGCGGGTCAGGCGACTTCACAGCTTGCAATGTCTATCGCTTCTAAGGTGGACGCAGACAGCATGGACGCACTTATGAAAGCCCAGCTCATCTATGACGGCTCGGCTTCTGCTATCTCTTACAGCGGCATTGTTGACGCTGTTGACAAGTTCAATGAGGAACTGAACACCGAAAAGGCTATGTTTATTAATCCTCATCAGAACTCACAGCTTAGAAAGGACCCGAACTTCATTTCTGCCGATAAGTATGACGGCAATGTGGTCATGACAGGCGAGATAGGCAAAATAGCGAACTGCCGTATCGTTCCGTCAAAGAAAGTTTCACTTAACGAGGCTATCCCAGAACAGTATGTGAGAGTTGACAGCGATGCAGAGGGTGCAAAGGAAGTTGTTGCGGACAGCACATCTTCACCAACTGCTTCTCAGATAAAGCTCGGCTCAGTAACGCCTTGTGCAGATGGCTACGCTCCAAAGGTGGGTGACTATGTTGTAAAGAACGCCGCTGTCAAAGCTGGCACTTTCTACATATGCCCTATCATCAAGCTCAACGCTGATACTGAAACAGAGGACGAAACATCAGCTCTGACTATCTACCTCAAGCGTGACACCAACGTTGAAACAGAGAGAAGAAGCACAAAGCGCTGCACAGATATATCTGCTGACAAGCATTACACTGTGGCTATCTCAGACCAGTCAAAGGTAGTGCTTGCAAGATTCAAGAAGTAAAGAGGTGCGGCAGTATGAAAGCATATGCAAGCGAGAGCTATTATATAGGCGTTTATCTTTGCGGCAGAGAGCCTGACATATCTGCCGCTTTTGACTTCTATGCAATGCAAGCCACAAGCCTTATGAAGCAATATACCTTTGACAACGTTGACGAGAACGATATCCCCGAAGAAGTGAAAATGTGCTGCTGCGAGCTTGCGGAGAATATCTTCAAGGCAGAGCAGGAGGGCGGCACTCAGGGGGTATCTTCCGAAAGCGTTGGGGGTTGGTCAAAGTCATATGAAAGCTCAGATATCCGCAGGCAGAACGCTGACAGAGCCGTTCACGATATCGTGTACAAATGGCTCAGCGGAACAGGGCTGCTTTACAGGGGGGTGAGGTAAATGCTTGCAAACAGCGATTGCACGGTGTATCTTTTCGACAAGCAGACAGAGGGATTTGTGCGGAAGTATGCAGAGAAAGTTTACTGGTGTGAGAATAAATCGGGAAGTATCGTGAAAAGCGGTATGCAGACCTCAGACAGCACAAGGGTGTATTTCTATGACGATAATGCACCGAAAACCCCTGCAAAGGATATGCTTGTGAGAGGAAAATGCGAGTTTGAGTTCGATAATCAAACGCCGCAGAGCATATCTGAGAGCATGAAAATGTTCCGTGCGGAGTATGACTTTGTTACGGTAATGAGCATTGATGATTATATGTTCGGCGGTCTGCCACATATGGAGGTGAGCGTGAAATGAAGATAGGTCAGCCTATGGACAGCAGGGCTATCACTTGGGATAAGTCCTTTGCAGGCAAGTATTCAGATCGCTTTGATAAGGCTCAAAAGTTCATTGACGCCGAGTGCATAAGGCATATGGTGAAGTATACACCTACCCTCAGCACTAATCTGAGAAAGTCTGCCACGAGAGGCACAAAAATAGGCAGCGGCAAGATACAGTATCTTGCACCTTACGCACGCTATCAGTATTACGGCAAGCTTATGGTATCATCTGTTACAGGCTCGGCATACGCCCGACAGGGTGAAAAGAAAGTGCTGACGGACAAAGACCTTGTTTACAGCACTTTTAAAGAGCCACTTGCCGGTAAGCTTTGGTTTGAGCGAATGAAAGCCGACAAGAAACAGCAAATACTCAGAGGAGCGACGGCGATAATTGGAGGCAAAGCGAAATGAACATAATCGAGCTTGTGAAAGATATCTTGCAGCAGTTTCCGAAAATATCGGAGGTTTGCAACGATATCCATATCGACTTTACCGACGATACGCCAACAAATTACGGCTTGTCCTCAACAGGCGACAGCCTTATAAGCTCTGATATTCTGGGCGGTCAGACAAGACAGCATAACTTCATTCTCTATGCTGTGTATCAGTCTATGAACGACTTTGACAGAATGTCAAACAGCGGTGTGCTGCTTGAATTGCAGATGTGGCTTGAAAGCTATGCAGACAAGCACCGAGATACCACGTTCACTACCATAACAGAGGGCGAGGAAAGGACAGGCGTTCTTGAAAAGCTCACCTGTGCAAACGGAATGATATACGCAATACCAAATGAAAATACGAACGATACTGTGCAGTATCAATTGCAGATAGCGGCACAGTATCAGATATAAAAGGAGGAAAACATATGCCTGATTATTCATACAAGAGTGGAAAGCTCAACAGAAGTCATCTTCTGCATTATCTTGACACTACATTCGCAGCGGTCGCTTCATCACCAAGCTGGTATCTTCTCGGCAAGGACGTTGAGGACGCAAGTGTGGAGCTCAATCCTGACACTTCCACAAAGAAGAATATTCTTGATGAAACCACAGTTGAGGACAATGGCTATGAGCCTGAGTTCGACCTTGACACATTCTATGCAAAGCCCGGTGACGCACTTTACGAAAAGCTCAAGGATATCATGATGAATCGTCTTACCGGTGATGCCTGCAAGACAAGCGTACTTGAAGTCATCGTTGACAAGACCACAGGTGCGTATGACGCATGGACGGAAGATGTCATAGTCAAGCCGCAGTCTTATGGCGGACCACAGGGGGGCGTAAATATCCCGTTCAACTGCACCTTTGCAGGAAACAGAGTGAAAGGCTCTGTCACTTTTGCGGCAGGCGTGCCAACGTTTGCAAAGGCTACGGAAGAATAAACTATATGACAAACATATGAAAGCACTTCGTTCAGAGCGGAGTGCTTTTTGTTTGCCATAATACAGAAAGGACGATAGAAATGTCAATGCAGTCAATAGATTTTAACAGCGGCAATTACAAAGAGTACGCTATAAACGGCGACGAGAACAGAGTTATAAGGATAAACGTGTCAGACGTTGGTATCATCACAAGGATACAGGACGCTATGAGCAAGGCTGACAATATCGCAGAAGAAGTGTCAGAACGTGAGAAGAACGAGGACAGAACTCAGCTTCTCAAAGAGTATGACCAGCGTGCAAGAGAAATGGTCAATGACATATTTGGAACCGATGTGTGTACGGCGGCGCTCGGAAGCGTGAACGTGTTCTCTGTGGCTTCAAACGGCAAGCCTGTGCTTGTGAACTTCCTTGAAGCGCTTCTTGTTGTGGTGGTGCAGGAGATAAAGTCAGCACAGACGGCGGCTCAGATAAAGCTCGAAGAAAAGGCGGAGAAGTACACCGCACCTGTTATCGCTCATCAACATATTGCTCAGCCTGTGGTCAACGTGGCGGAGCTTTCTGACGAGGACAAAAAGGCTCTGCTTAGGGAGCTGCTGAAATGATAGGCAACTTGCCAACAGCCCTTGAAATAGACGGCAGAGAGTATGCCATACGCTCAGATTTTCGGGCCATACTGCGGATCTATTCAGCCTTTGCAGACCCTGAACTTGACGAGCGTGAAAAGTGCTATGTGTGTCTTAAATGCCTTTACGCTGAGGATATCCCACGAGAGCATTTGCAGGAGGCTGTCAACAAGGCTTATTGGTTTGTGGGTGGTGGAGATGTTCCGCAGGAGAGCGTTCAGCCTGCAAAGACTATTGATTGGGAGCAGGACGAGAGTATTATTTTTCCTGCGGTGAACAAGGCGGCAGGCTTTGAAACGAGGACGGTAAAATATCTTCATTGGTGGACTTTTCTTGGCTATTTCAATGAGATAGGCGAGGGGCTTTTTTCGTCTGTTATAGGCATACGGCAAAAGCTTAACAAGGGCAAAAAGCTTGAAAAATACGAGCAGGAGTTTTACAGAAACCACCGCAATATGATAGACCTTAAACGAAAGCTCTCAGCAGAAGAGCAGAGGGCTGAAAACGAGGACAAAGAGTTTCTGAAACAACTGACGGGAGGTGAATGACAATGGCTGACGGGTGCTTGAATTTTGACACCAACATAAACAAAGAGGGCTTTGAAAAGGGCTTGAAAAGTCTTTCCGATATGGTGGGGGATATCAAGCCAAAGCTTAAAAGCCTTGCAATGGCTCTGACAGCTGCATTCTCCGTCAAGAAGCTTGTGGACTTCGGCAGGCAATCCATAGAAACAGCCTCAGACCTTGCGGAAGTTCAGAACGTTGTTGATACGGCTTTCGGAGAGTCCAAGCAGAAAATGGAGGACTTCGCTGACACGGCTGTTAAGACCTACGGCATTTCAAAGCTCACCGCAAAGCAGACAGGCTCAAACTTCATGGCAATGGCGGCAGGAATGGGTCTTGCCAATGACAGTGCAAGCGATATGGCTATGGCTCTTACGGGGCTGTCTGCGGATATGGCTTCGTTTTATAATGTCGGTCAGGACGTGGCAAGCACAGCGCTGAAATCAATTTTTACAGGCGAAACTGAGACCCTCAAACAGTTCGGTATCGTTATGACGGACGCCAATTTGCAGGCTTATGCACTTTCAAAGGGTATCACGAAATCAACTGCCGATATGTCGCAGGCTGAAAAAGTCCAGCTGAGATACAATTACGTTATGTCGCAAACGGCTCTTGCACAGGGCGACTTTGCAAAGACGTCTGACAGCTGGGCAAACCAGACAAGAATACTTTCTGAACAATGGAAAGAGTTCGGAGCGACTATCGGCACTGTGCTGATGAACGTTCTTCTGCCTGCTGTCAAGGCGATAAACAGTCTGCTTTCACAGCTTATATCTTTGGCACAGGGGGCAGCGAGGTCACTTTCAGAGGCGTTCGGCTTTGAACTAAGCAACAGTGCAGACGAGGCTCAAAGCATAGTGAAAAGCACCTCTCAGGCGGCGGATAATTACAGCGATATAGCCGACAATGCACAACAGACTCAGGAGGCACAGGAAGGATCTCTTGCAAGCTTTGACCAGATGAACAAGCTGAATGATGAGAGCAAGTCAGATAGCACTGGGGTCAGCGGAGCTGGGGAGATAATGCAGCCTTCCGGGACTAGCGTTGAGGTGGATGCGGGAAAGGCAAATAAAAAGCTGTCTGACTTTTTCAAATCAGCAAGAACTCAGTTTGAAAAGCTTGCAGACTATCTTGATAAGAATTTTAAGCCTATTTTCGCTGATATATGGAGCGGACTTGAAAGAGAGAGCATTGAACTTGCTCAGATACTCGGCGGCGTTTTCAGCGATATAAAGTCGCTTTCCGAACCGCTCAAAGCTTATTTTATAAACGATTTTACACCGCTTATGCAGACCGCTTTCAGCACGCTTGGCAAGATAGGCATAGGACTTTTTGACAGCTTCAACAAGGTGTTTTCTGATATCTGGAATGTGGCAGTGTTCCCTATACTGCAAAACTTTCTCACTGTAGGATTACCCCTAATGGCGGATTTTGGCACGCAGGTATGGAACACTCTCGGCGTACTGTTTGATAACATAAAAGAGATCTTCGATACCTTGTGGAACGGCGTTGCACAGCCTGTGTTGAACGCCTTGAAAACACTGTGGTGCGATACTTGGCAGAGCATTTCAGACTTTTGGAACGAGTGGGGACAGCCTATATTTGACGGCATAAACGAGGGTATAACCACCACAAAGAACGTATTCCTCAACCTGTGGGAAACAGTCTTGAAACCTGTGTTTGACAAGCTCATGGACGTGGCTGACAGCGTTTGGACGGAGCACTTGAAACCTCTGCTTGATGAGTTTCTCGACTTTGTTGGAACACTTATCACAAGCGTTCTGAGCATTTACAACAAAGCCATAGCACCCGTTGTGAACTGGCTTGTGAGCATACTCGGACCGATAGTCAGCAGTGTGCTTGGTAAGATAATAAAGACAGTGGGCAATGTCATAAGCAATATAATTGACGCCGTGAAGAACATCATTTCAGCACTTAAAGGCGTTGTGTTGTTCATAGCGGGAGTGTTCACCGGTGATTGGAAAAAAGCTTGGCAGGGTGTAAAGAAGATCTTCAAAGGCGTATGGGACGCACTTGTTGACATAGCAAAAACACCTATTAATTTGATAATCGGGCTTATAAATGGTCTGACAGGTGCAGTTGAGGACGCTTTGAATTGGATAATCGACGGCATAAACGAGCTGAGCTTCACGACGCCTGATTGGCTTCCCGGTGATCTTGGCGGTCAGACATTTGGCTTTGATCTAAGCCAAATTGATATCCCCGAAATACCCAAACTTGCCCAAGGTGCAGTGATACCGCCGAACTCTGAGTTTCTTGCAGTTCTGGGCGATCAGAAGCGTGGCACGAATATCGAGGCACCGCTGGATACTATCACACAGGCTGTTTTGCAGGCTCTTGTGTCATACGGCGGAGCGGGGGGCAACCAGAAGATAAGTGTTACCATACCGCTGACTCTCAACGGCAGGACTATCACACAGATAGTTATTGATGATATCAACGACTATATCAAGCGCAACGGCAGGTCGCCCATAAGGGCATAGGAGGTGCAGAAAATGAAAAGCAGAGGACTTATATTCGGCAGCGAAAGGGTCGCCACACCTGCGGAAGTGAGCTTTACAAACAACAAGATATGGTCGAACAATGCAGGGCGGACGGCTAACTGCAAAATGGTGGGCGATATAAGAGCCATAAAGAAAACTGTCACGCTGAAATGGTATCATCTCACAGGCGAGGAGACGGCAAAGCTCAATGAGTATATCTCCAACGTTGACAGTCCGTTTTTCAGTATCACGCTCCTTGATGAGACATTTCAGGAAAGCACCTTTGACGTTTACGCAGGCGACCCAACTTATGAGGTTTTTGGCTGGGACGAGAATAAACAGTTCTGCAAAGGCGTTGCGGTGGACTTGATAATGCAGTAAGGGGGCGTTTGAATGTACAAAACAGGGGAGCTTGTGGCACAGCGTATTGAGAGCTATTGCCGTACTTGGCGACTGTGGATAGAGAATGCAGAGGGCGTTATATCAGGTGACAGCATTATGTCAGCTGATAGCTCCATGCAGGCAACAAGCCTTTCCGACGACATCGAGCTGGGTGCCGTGTGTTCGCAATCGTGGAACATGACCATAAGTGCCACTGAAACAGCGTTTCTCGGCAAAGAGTATGACACATATCTATATCTCGTAGACTACGAAACTAGCGGCATACTTTCAGACGAAAAGATACCAATGGGACGTTTCACCTGCGTAAAATCAAAGAAATCGGGCGGCAGTGTCCAGCTGACAATGGCGGACAGGCTGTACTTTTCGGATAAGTCATATGTACCTCACATACCTATGCCAAACTGGAATAAAGCAGTCGAGGACGACATTTGCAGACAATTAGGATTGCAGAACGGCAATGACTACACAGAGGTGCGACTACTGCGTGACAAGAACGGCAGAAGGCTGATAGATAAGAACGGCAAGGTGCTGTACTCAAAGTATTTCTATTTCAAGGTCAGCTCAGTGCCAAAGGACGTGACCATGCGCCAAATGTTGTCTTATCTTTCCTCTGCACAAGGTCAGTTTGGTTATGTTGACAGGTACGGAAAGTACGTCCGAAAGTGGTATGGCAAGTCTGTGAAAACATTGGATAACAACACAATAGACCTGCCAACACTGTCTGAAAGGCAGAACGCTATCGTGGGCATTATCTGCAAAGTGAGTGATGATGTAACGCTGTCGCTTGGTGTGACAGATACAACACGAGGGCGTGTGCTGGAATTTGAAAATCCATACATGACCGAATCACTTTTGCAATCTCTGTGGCGCAGGATAGGAGGTTTTTCGTGGTACACCACTGAGCTATACCACAGACTTGGTGACCCACGTTTCGACATAGGTGACGTGGTGACCTACACCAACGGCGCAGACAGCTATGACATACCAATAACGAATTTAGGATTTACCTTTGACGGCGGACTTTCAGCAGACATTTCTGCGGTAGGTCTGAGCGTTGAAGAACAGCTTTAAGGGGGCGAGATAATGGCTGATGAAAATTTGACATTGACACAAGACATCACAGAAAATGACTATCCTATGCAACACGCAGGTGAGGAAATCGATGAAATACTGAGCCGAGCCGGCAAGATACACTATGGCACTGTGGAATACAAGATGACGAAAGCGAATCCATTGATGCAGATACCGCTTGGACTGACCTTTGCACCTAAACAGGTAATAGCAACGCTACGGCAGACAGACACACCAACACCATATCAGAACTACTGCACCCACGTTTATGGGTCAGGAACGTCATACTATATGAGTGTCTGCATGGGAGCTAATAACGGGCCAACATTGGAAACCGTTCCAACAGGAACATACTATGTTGACTACATTGCAATAGAGTAAAGAGGGGTGATTAAATGACGATAACATTAAATGCAGATTATGACGTAACACTGAACACTGCATTGCTGGGCTATGTCGGTGAAACTAATGCCCGTCCTGTGTCGGTCGAAGGGCTGACAGTAGACGGCGCAGACCGCTATGTGTTAACGATAGACTACGGCGACGGCACTGCCTATGAGGTCGATATCACAGACGGCACATGGACGCCTACTGCTGATATCTTGCGGTCGGCGCAGACAGTCAGCTGTCAGATATGTGCAAAAAAACTGTCAGGCGATGAGTATATTTTAGTTAAAAAATCACGCATTTTCCGTCTGAGAATAGGTGCGGCTATCGGTGATAATGCCGTGCCGTCACCTGATGTGGCGATGGACGCACTAGACCGCATAGACGCCATAGGTAAACAGGCGCACGCAGATATGCAGACAGCCGTCACCGCCGCAGAAACAGCGACAACGTCTGCTGAGGACGCAAAGAAATCTGCCACAGCCGCAGGAGTATCAGCCGATACGGCAACGCAGGCGGCAAGCCGTGCTGAGACCGCAAAGGCGGCGGCTGAAACGTCCGCAACACAGGCAGACACCGCCATGCAGGGTGCAGAAATCGCACGTCAGCAGGCGGTCACTGCACAGAACGCCGCAAAGATATCCGCAGCCCAAGCATCAACGGCGGCACAGCAAACCACAGCTGATAAGAATATAACAGCAGGCTACGCTAAAACTGCTAAGACCAATGCTGACAGCACTGCGGCAGACAGACAGGCGGTGCAGGAAATGGCGGAACAGGTCACGGTTGACAAGGCGACAGTGGCAGAAAATGCCGCTAAGGTCGCAGAAGACAGAACAGCCGCTGAAACCGCTGCGCAGACAGCACAGGCGGTGGCTGACAGTTTGCCTGATGATTATGTGACGGCTGTCGGGAAGATAGCCGAGAATACAGCTGAAATAGCTAACGTAAAGCTGACGGATAAAGAGTTGCAAAGGCGTGTGGACGCACTGTATTCCATCGGTCAGGGTGTGACCCATAAATTTGAAACGGACAGCGAAACGGCGTATCAGAAAGCAGTGCCTACAGGTGGTAAGCTGATGAGCGTGAAGTCAATAGGCGGTCATTCTGAGGTCATTGACGGGGAAATTGTTAGTGCTGGGGTGACAGAGGTTGTGGAGCAGGGACGAAATTTGTTTGATGTTGAAAAATGTGCAGCATTAGGTCTGTATTACGGTTTTGAAATTGACACAAATAAAACACTACAAATAGCCCTGAAAGACGAAAAAACGTGTCCGACAAATGTGTCGTTTGGAATTGTGTATGTTCATGGCAACACAATGGCAAACTGGCTGATTACATCGAATGGTGTCAGAGAAACTATAACAAATTCTAGGGATATGACCGATTCAACACAAATTATGGTGGCATGTTATCCAGGTAACAAAGAAACCATGCAATCAATAGCTGACGCATTTGATATAATGCTTGTGGATGGTATATACAAATCAGATACCATGCCAGCCTACGCCCCCTACCACAGCAACGTTTACCCAATCCCAGAAACCATTAGGGCACTGCCTGGCTACGGTTGGAGTGCAGGAACGGCACGAAACTACGTTGATTATGAGAATAAACGATACGTTCAGTGCGTGAGCAGCGTTGATTTGGGGACGCTGGCATGGTCATATCGACCCGAACAGCAACGATTCTATGCGATTGCTGATAGTATAACAGGAAAATTTTCTGAATCGTTCGGAATCGTTCCAAATATAGTTGTCGCAAAATATGACATAGTTTGTTTCAATGATATAACGACTAAAACCGATAACATGAAGGCTTCTGCGGTAAAAACAGCAAATGATTATATAACTATACGGAACACCGCCTACACCGACGCTACCGCATTCAAACAGGCAATGCAGGGCGTAATGCTATATTACGAATTGGAAACCCCTATCGTCACCGACATTTCAGACCTGATACCTGATGATTTTCTACGAAACGTTGAGGTCGAAGCAGGCGGTTCAATCACGTTCAGAAGCAGCAACGACAGCTATCGCATACCTGTTCCGAACGAAGAAGAGTATATCGTGAAACTATCAGAAGTGGGAGATACAACATGACGGAGCTACAGAAGAAAATGATGAAAGCCGCAGGGCTGACGGAAGATAATTTCAGCAAACCAAAGGTCACCGAGATAGACAGGATAAAGGCAAACGTCGATTTTCTGGCTATGCTGAACGGTGTAGAATTGGAGGTGAGCGGTGATGAGTAAGAACTACGTCAAGGTCAAGAGGTACTATGACAGCCGTTTGTGGTCGGTTGCTATGGTAAACGCCGCCGTCGGCAAGTGGATCACGGCTGAGGAGTATACAACAATCACGGGACAAACATACGAAAGCGAGGAACAGTAATGAAAGAAAACACAGCAAAAATCATCATATCAGCAATAGCCGCAGGGCTGTCAGCGTATTTCCGTGTCATGGCGATACCTATAGTCATTCTGGTTCTTGTGATGATCATTGACTACATTACAGGAATGTGGAAAGCATGGAACAGGGGCGAACTTTCAAGCCGTGTCGGTCTTAAAGGGCTTTTCAAAAAGGTCGGCTACATATTTGTGGTGGCGGTGTCAGGCGTACTTGATTGGCTCTTTATCTCAGGACTTTCGCAGATAGGCATTGAGGTAAACGTCAGCTTTTACTTTGGCCTTATCGTGACGATATGGTTTATCATCAACGAGTGTATTTCTATCTTGGAAAATCTTGCGGTGATAGGTATACCACTGCCGTCATTCTTGGTGAAAATCGTACACAAACTGAAAATCACAGTGGAAAACAAAGTGGATACAAACGAAGATACAAACGAAAGTGAGGAATAGAAAATGACATATGATGAGTTTATCAAGAAGCACAATGGTGTAGCTGTTAACTATGACGGCGCAGCAGGCAAACAGTGTGTAGACCTTGCAACGGCATATTTCAACGAGGTCTTCGGCTCAGGTATCAAGAATTTCTGGTATGACGCACATCACTTTTGGGATTTGTTTGACAAAAATACTTGGCTGAAAGCGAATTTCACAAAGGTAAAGAACACGCCAAGTTTCGTGCCGAAAAAGGGCGATGTAGCGATATGGTCAGGCACGTTGAATGGTGGCTGGGGTCACATAGCAATCTGCACCGGTGAGGGCAACACGAGTTATTTTTATTCGTATGACCAGAACTGGAGCGGAAAAGCCTGCACTAAGGTCAAGCATACTTATGACCACATTGCAGGCTTCCTGAGACCAAAGAAGCAGAGCAAGATAAGTGCGAAAGTGCTTGACAAGACAGGTTACAAGCAGGGCAACAAAACAAACGGTGTGCTTGCGCTCAAGGAGCTGCTGCTTATTGCAAAGGCGGTCAAGCTTCACAACGTAGGTATGGACAAGAACGGTACATATGGAAAAGGTACTGCAAAGGCAGTTAATACCCTGCTGAAAAAGTGGGGGTACAGCGAGAACGGCATTGCAGGCGTGAACTTCATCAAGAAGCTCAGCGACGAGATTACAAAGAAGATTAAGTAGGTAGAATTTCAGCCGTCTCGGACTTTTATGGGTCTGAGGCGGCTGATTTTTTTGTTATAAGCCAATATTTTGTTTGATCATTCTGCAACCAATATCCAAATTTTCAGGGAACAATGTAGATTCGTCTATACCAAGAGATTCGAGATGACTTAAAATATCAAGTTTATCTTCCTTTGGAATTCTTATCAGCTTTTTGATTAATGTGTCTTTCTTAGATAAGCTTTTGATGTTATTAATAAAACAAAAATCTTCATTCACTACTGCAAAGGATTCTACATAATTGGAATAGACAATTTCATTAGGAAAAATCAAATAGCTTCCACTTTGAGCTTTTTGTCGAGTAGTGTACTCCGGTAATTGTGCCCATATTGGTTTATAGTGTGAATTGCAATATTCGTCAACTCCAGATGAATGCATATTTGGAGTTACCCTATAATCTAATCCATTAATTTTCATAAATTTTTCTACCGAGATTTTATAGTCAAATTTATAAAAGCTTGACAAAGCAATGGTATCTTGATCATCACCATATGACAAATTATCGTAAGAAAAAACTATAACCTCACCGTCATCTATTGAATTTCCATTATCTTTGCAGGCAAAGTAAAGCGCAACCAGCGGATTAGATGTAACGTCCAACAATCTCGTAGGAATGCCATAATGTTGAAGCCTTGAAAGTAGTTCCAAATCATTCTTTGCGGTCCCAAATATTTCGGGGTATTTGTTTTTGGCTTGTCTTATTAACTTAGATTCAAATTCTAAATACGTCTGTTTGCTATTCGGAAGATTATGACATATTGACGGAATTATGCTATATTTATAATTGTTTTGCCCTCTGTATAAAAGTGTATTTTGACCTTTTACCTTATTTAATTTATGGATTATGTCTATGTACTCAGAAATGTTATTAACTATAATACGTTTTTTACTCATTTTATCATTCCTCTATGATGTTTTCAACAATTATAATTTTTAAATAATTAATATAACTAAGAGCTTAGTGATATCACTTTAACTAATATTCAGCTAATAAATGTTATCAAAGTATCCTTTCTCTTTGAGTAAATTTAGCAAATAAGTATATTTTATGCGATATAAATTGTTATCTCCAGATATGTGATTACTTATTATTTCTATAAGTTTTTCTGGATTTACATAATATCTCAAAAGGAGTACACACCTCCACATCTCTTCATCTGATCCATATGAATGGTTTGATCCTTTTATTATATCTTCAATCAATGAAATTGCTTGCTGTTCATCAATTTTAATTCCCGCTTCCAAGAGGCTAAATATTTTTTCACAGCTATCAGAATCAGATATATGATATGACTTTGCTTTTTTATCGGCATTGTATGTGTTTACTAAATCCATGAAATTTGAAATAATTTTTTGGTATCTTTGAGGTGAATTACCAACTCTCTTGAATTCAGAAGGCGAGTAAGTCTCGTTTTTTGTAGAGCCATAGAGATCTTTTGCCATATTTAACATCTGATCTGTTAGATTATTGTCGATATAACCACTCGTGGTTATGGCTACAAACAAGTCGATAACATTTCTTTGTTGTCTGAAATATGTTTTATCGCTATTGCCTAAATGGTCTTTTATTTCGTTTATTCTATATTCTATTTCTTGTTCAGATAGTTTAAATAATTCAGAACAGTCTCTTATATCCCTCATTATTCGCCATCCTGAATCATCTATGTTTATCATCGGTTGCTGCTTTACAAATTTTATCTTTGGTTTTGCCTGATGAACCCATTCATTAAGCTTATCGGGTCCAATTAAGTGAACTAAGTTGCATATTTGTTCGCTGTACTGATTGCTGTTATTATAGTAGATTGTAATGATTGTTTTTTCATTTTCTATAAAGTCTAATAAAACATCACGATCAGTACTTGCTAAAGAATGACCAAAGATATAAATGTTATGTTTTATAATGTAATTAGTGTGATTTATCTCATCTATCCACTTTTTATAGTCACAATTTGTCCCTTTTATAAGTCGCTGATAATATTTTTTAAATTCAATAAAATTTGTGTTGGTGAATTTTTCATCTTCATTGAGATAATCATCTATGCCCAATACCATATTGTTAGTTACCATTGTATTATTAATATCAGCTTTGCCATGTATGTAATCACACTCGACATCATCATTATATAGTTTAAGGTAGGTGTTAGTATAATTGAAAGTTAGAACTTTATCAACTTTAAGATTATATATGTCCAATGACAATAACCGTTTGTCTATATTTTTTACAAAATCTTCTAAGTAAATTTCAAAGCATCTAATAAGTTTATTAAGATCTAGAAGTAATCTTTCTTTTAAATACTTCATAGTTGCATCTTGGCTTTTGTGTTCGGTATAGTATTTTTTTATAAAAAATGTAAAAACTTTAGCTTGTATACCAATTAAGTTAAATACGCCAGAACTTTCAGATAAAATAGGGGATAACTGCTCAATACTTTGTATTACTCCAGATATTTCAGTTTCAAAGTCAACCCAATATTCCCCAAGTATTTCATTGTCTGCTCTTCTTTGATAAAGCCAATTTATCCAAATGTTGTCTTTTAATAATTGGTATATTTCGTCTATATATACTGAGCGCTTTGAGTTGATATTAAAATTATTCTCATCAGTAAATAGATATTGTTTCATATCTTTATCTATTTTGCGAATGAGTCTTTTTCTTTCTTCTGGATGAATTTCTTTCAGAACACGTACATTTCCTAAGAAATCCAAAAAATCAGTATATTTTGTCGGCAATTTGTGAGCAAGATCAAATCCGTTTCCAATTATAAGAATATTCATTTTATGTCAACTCCTTTGCTATTTGTATTAATTATAGCATAATAAATTATCCTTACTCAACAAAAACATTTATAAAATTTGGAATTTCAGCATTTTGTATCTTTTTAGCAAGAAATAATTGTTAATATTGCATAATTACTTAATGTGATTATTGTATTTCGATGTGAAAAGGCTAGATTTTTTTTATATAACTTTTTAAAGTCCGCACCACCAAGCTGCGAGATAATGACCTTAGCCAAAGCAGGATTAGGGTTAGCGATCTTAACGGGGTATTGCAGCTTTTTTTCATATTGCCACATTAGTCAACACTCCTTTCCCACGGAAAAGGTGATGTTACCCATTCCCATTTCTTGGACGAATTGTTCTGCGTGATCGTCAATGGTCCGTATTTCTCATTGTATTGCGCAATAAGCTTCTCTTTTTCTGCCTTGTGGCGAGCAAAATATGCCAGACCATCTCTGCAGGCAGGGTGGCTGTCGAGGTAAAGATTAGCCTCTACAAGGGCAAAGCTGCACGCCTGTATCTTTCTAAGAAGCCTCTCCTTTTCACTTAGTATGGGCATTCTTTACAGCCTCCTCTCCTATAAAAGGTTTGTCTATGGACGGGAAGATAGTTCCTCTTGAAAGTCCTACATCTGCTTCATAAGGCTTCTCCCACATCTGAAAAGGCACATATGCCATCGCCAGCGGCGTATCCTCAGGAAATCTTCCTTTCGGAAAAGGGCAGGCAGGTGTGTTATCCTCTGTGTCGTCAGCAAGTATCCTGCCTAACGACAGATTGTCAAACATATCCAAATAAGTTCACTCCTTATGTTGTCTGAATCTCATATACCACAGGTTTCGTGTGGCTGTTTTATCATATGCAGCTTATAAGTTAGTGGTGTATGTATGCAGGATATTATCAAAAAACTTGCAAATCGTTCATTGAAAATACACAAAATTAATTTTCTGTGAACGCGCATATTGTTTGTAACAATAAACATAGTTTAAATAACGTTAAATTTGTAAGATTTAATATTGACAAATCGGGCTTCTGCGTGTTATATTAATACTATTGAAAAAAAGCATATGCAGTGACATATGTGAACGAAGGAGAGATTATTATGAAAAATGTCAAGAGAATTCTTGCATTAACAGTTTCGGCTGCCCTTGCAGTTTCTTGCTTTGCAGGTTGCGGAAACGGTGCAAAAAAGAACAGCGATACTATCGTTATCGGCTGCAGCGGTCCGCTCACAGGTGACGCTGCACAGTACGGCGTTGCTGTTAAGAATGCTATCGAGCTTGCTGTCAAGGACGTAAATGACGCAGGCGGAATAAACGGAACAAAGCTCTCATACGTTTTCGAGGACGATGAGGCTGACTCAGGCGATAAGGCTGTAAATGCTTATAATGCACTGAAAGACAATGGTATGCAGGTAATGGTCGGAACAGTAACAACAGGTTCTTGCCTCGCAGTTATTGAAAAGACAAAGCAGGATAACATCTTCCAGCTTACACCTTCTGCATCTGCTCAGGACGTTATCAAGAACGATAACTGTTTCCAGGTATGCTTCACAGACCCTAACCAAGGTAAAGGTTCTGCCGACTATATCGCAGAAAACAAGCTTGCTACAAAGATAGCTGTAATTTACGACAGCTCTGACGCTTATTCATCAGGTATCTTCAACACATTCAAATCCGAGGCTGAGGCTAAGGGTCTTGATATCGTTGCAGAGCAGTCATTCACAAAGGACAGCAAGACTGACTTCTCAGCTCAGATAAGCGCAGCTAAGAATGCAGGTGCAGACCTCGTGTTCCTGCCTATCTACTATCAGCAGGCTTCACTTATCCTTACACAGTGCAAGTCAGCTAACTACAACCCAACATTCTTCGGTTGCGACGGTCTTGACGGACTTCTTTCTATCAAGAACTTTGATACTTCACTTTGCGAGGGCGTAATGCTCCTTACACCATTTGCTGCCGACGCTCAGGATCAGGCAACTCAGGACTTCGTTAAGAAGTATAAGGACGCTTACAACGGCGAAACACCTAACCAGTTCGCTGCAGACGCTTATGACGGCGTAATGGTACTTGCAGAACTCATGAAGAAGGAAGGCATCACAGCTGATATGTCTGCTTCTGATATCTGCGATAAGCTCAAAAAAGCTATCTCTGATAAGGACTTCTCATATGACGGACTTACAGGTACAGGCATGAAGTGGGGCGAAGACGGTGCCGTATCTAAGGACCCTAAGGCTGTTATCATCAAGAATGGTGCTTATTCAGCACTGACAGCTGATGACATTGCCGCTTCTACTGCTCAGTAATAGCTGAAATGAAGTGCGTACAAAAAGTACGCTTAATATGAAAAAACCGGCAATTGCGAAAAATTGTCGGTTTTTTTGATTTATTTCATTAAAATGTGTTGCAAAAACTACGGGGTTATGTTATAATTTATTGTATATTGTGTTTATGACAAGGACAGATGTAATATATGTGATTACATCTTGTGTTTTGTCTATTCCAAAAGGAAGGAATGTTTGTATATGGGTTTTCTTAATAACCTCATCAACGGAATAAGCCTCGGCAGTATATACGCAGTTATAGCTTTGGGCTATACGCTTGTATATGGTATTGCCAAAATGCTTAACTTCGCACACGGCGATGTTATTATGGTGGGCGGATATGTTATATTCACCTGCATGACCACATGGGGACTAAACTCTTGGCTTTCCATAGTTCTTGCAGTTATTGCCTGCACACTTCTCGGTATAGTCATCGAAAAGGTGGCGTATAAGCCGCTCAGACAAGCTACTTCGCTTGCGGTGCTTATCACTGCCATAGGCGTCAGCTACTTTTTGCAGAACATCGCACTGCTTATATTCGGTGAAAAGCCTGTAAACTTTACATCAGTTGTAAACGTGCCGAGCATCAAGCTTTTTGACGGACAGATAGTTATTTCCGGAGAAACATCAGTTGCAATAATCGTATCTATACTCATTGTAGTTGGTCTTTCATTGTTCATCAACAAAACCAAGAGCGGACGTGCAATGCTTGCAGTATCTGAGGACAGAGGTGCAGCTCAGCTCATGGGCGTAAACATCAACCGCACTATCTCTCTTACATTCGCTATCGGCTCAGGTCTTGCTGCAATTGCAGGCGCACTGCTTTGCTCAGCTTATCCTACGCTTCAGAACACCACAGGCGCAATGCCTGGTATCAAAGCGTTCGTTGCGGCGGTATTTGGCGGTATCGGCTCAATACCGGGCGCTATGATCGGCGGTATCCTTATCGGTGTTATCGAGATACTTGGACGTGCCTATATCTCACCACAGCTTGCCGACGCTATCGTTTTTGCTGTTCTTATACTTGTGCTTATCATTAAGCCTACAGGTATCCTCGGCAAGAAGATAAGCGAAAAGGTATAAAAGTCAACTTAAAATTTTCGAGCAGACTTGCTTTGCAGTTCTGTTTTATCTGAAAGGATTGGTTTTTTGTGAAAAAAGAAGGGGCTAGCGCAAAAACAAAGTTTTTTAAGCCGCAGACCAGAAAAAGCTTTATCACATACGCAATGGTAATAGTTGCCTTTGTGGTAATGCAGATACTCAGCAGCGGCGGATATATCTCAAGTATGCTCACAGGACTTCTTGTTCCTCTGTGTGTATACTCTATACTTGCAGTATCCCTTAACCTGACAGTTGGTATACTTGGCGAGCTTAGCTTGGGTCAGGCAGGCTTTATGTGCGTTGGCGCATATACAAGTGCGATATTTTCTATCGTTACTTCTGAAACTATTGAAAATGTGTGGATCAGATTTCCTTTGGCTATCCTTATAGGCGGAATAATTGCCGCAGTGTTCGGCATACTTATAGGAATACCTGTTCTCAGACTTAAAGGTGACTATCTCGCTATCGTTACACTTGCGTTCGGTGAGATCATAAAGAACGTTTTCGCAGCACTTTACCTTGGTTATGATTCTAAGGGCGTTCACGTTTCTCTCAAAAGTCTGTCAAACCTTAACCTTGAGCCTGACGGAAAGCTTATACTGAACGGCCCTCAGGGTATCAGCGGCACACCTAACGATTCTACATTCATTATCGGCGCTGTTATGTTGCTTATCACTCTTATCATTGCCTATAACTTTGTATATTCAAGAACGGGCAGAGCAGTAATGGCTATCAGAGATAATGTTATCGCAGCCGAGTCTGTAGGTCTTAACATCACAAAATATAAGCTTGTTACTTTTGCGTTGACTGCATTCCTGGCAGGCTGTGCAGGTGCGCTTTATTCTCATAACTTCTATACGCTCCAGGCTTCTAAGTTCGACTATAACCTGTCTATCCTTATCTTGGTATTCGTTGTTCTGGGCGGTATAGGCAGTATCAGAGGAAGTGTTATCGCAGCTATCGTGCTTGTTCTGCTTCCAGAAATGCTAAGAAGCATAAACAGCTACAGAATGCTTATCTATTCTATCGTCCTTATCGTAATGATGATAATAACTTCAAATGAAAAAACAAAGACTTTTATCAGTGCAAATACTGCTAAGTTCAAGGCTTTGTTCAAGCGTGAAAAAGTAAAGGAGGCTGAGTGATATGGCACTTCTTGAAGTAAAAAATCTCGGCATTTCATTCGGCGGACTCCGTGCAGTTGACGAGTTCAGCATAACAATAGAAAAAGGTCAGCTCTATGGTCTTATTGGGCCGAACGGAGCAGGAAAGACCACTATCTTCAATATGCTCACAGGCGTTTATAAGCCAACAGACGGCACAATCGTTCTTGACGGAAAGAACATTACCGGCAAAAACACTATCGAAATAAACCGTGCAGGCATTGCCCGTACATTCCAGAACATCAGACTTTTTAAGGATATGACGGTGCTTGACAACGTAAAGGTCGCACTTCACAATCATTATAAATACAGCACCTTTACAGGCGTTTTCAGACTTCCAAGATATTTCAAGCTTGAAAAGGCAATGGACGCAAAGGCGCTGGAGCTTCTGAAGGTTTTCGAGCTTGACGATAAGGAGAGTTTGCTTGCTTCTGGACTTCCGTATGGCGATCAGAGAAAGCTTGAGATCGCAAGAGCCCTTGCAACACAGCCGAAGTTGCTGCTTCTTGACGAGCCTGCTGCCGGCATGAATCCAAACGAAACAGCGGAGCTTATGGATACTATCCGCTTTGTAAGAGATAATTTTGATATGACGGTGCTGCTTATCGAGCATGATATGAGCCTTGTTTCAGGTATCTGCGAAAAGCTGTCAGTGCTGAACTTTGGTCAGCTCCTCTGCGAGGGTAAGACAGCGGAAGTGCTTAAAAATCCTGAAGTTATCACCGCATATCTGGGCGAATAAGGGGGTAAGTAAAATGGCAATGTTGGAAATCAATGATCTGCACGTCAATTATGGCATGATAGCCGCTTTGAAAGGTATCTCCTTTGAGGTAAACGAGGGCGAGGTCATTTCCCTTATCGGCGCAAACGGAGCAGGAAAGACCACCACTCTGCACACCCTTACAGGTCTTATCTCTGCAAAATCGGGTTCTATCAAATTCAACGGCGTGGAGCTTACAAAAACTCCTGCACACAAGATCGTGGAAATGGGTATAGCACACGTTCCTGAGGGAAGAAGAATATTCCAAAACCTCACAGTGCTTGATAACCTTAAGCTTGGAGCATTTACAAGAAAAGACAAGGAGAATATACCGAAGGATATTCAGGATATATACGAGCGTTTCCCTAGACTTGCAGAAAGAAAAAATCAGATAGCAGGTACTCTTTCAGGCGGTGAGCAGCAGATGCTGGCAATGGGCAGGGCGCTCATGTCAAGACCTAAGATAGTTGTAATGGACGAGCCGTCAATGGGTCTGTCACCGATCCTTGTGTCAACCATATTTAAGATAATCGAGGATATCAGAAAGAGCGGCACAACTGTACTGCTTGTTGAGCAGAACGCAAAGAAAGCCCTTGCTATCTCAGACAGAGCTTATGTTCTTGAAACGGGCAAGATAGTTCTGTCAGGCAAGGCGTCTGATCTTATCAATGATGAGTCGGTCAAGAAAGCATATTTAGGTGAATAGGAGTTGAGCTTTATGGCAAGGATCATAACCATTGCAAGGGGCATCGGCAGCGGCGGAAGAACTGTAGGAAAAATGCTGTCAGAGGATATGGGTATAAAATATTATGATAAGGAGCTTATAAAGCTTGCAAGCGACGAAAGCGGCATAAATGAACGCTTTTTCGGGCTTGTTGATGAAAAACTGAAAGGTTCTTTTCTGAGAAAGGGCGGAGTTTACAAGGGTGAGCTTCTTGACCCTGATGATCACGACTTTACTTCTGACAGAAATCTTTTCAATTATCAGGCGAAGATAATAAAGCAGCTTGCAGACAGAGAGCCTGCGGTAATAGTTGGCAGATGTGCTGACTATATCCTCCGTGACAGAAAAGACGTGCTTAAGGTTTTCATATATTCTGATATGGAAACTGCGGTCAAGAATATCGTCGATCTGTATGGTGTTTCTGTAAAAGAGGCTGTCAAGATAATCGAAAAGACAGACAAGGAGAGAAGCGATTATTATCGTCACTACACAGGCAGGGATTGGACAAATGCGAAAAACTACAATCTGTGTCTTGATACCAGCGACATGAGCTATGACAAGTGCGTTGATATCATTGAGGGATATATAAAGCTTCTTGAAGAGTAAGGCATAAAAATAAAGCCGCATTGCTTTTTTTGCAGTGCGGCTTTTGTGATATATGAAATCAGTTAAATTTTTCTGAAATAGTCCTTGCGGCAAATACTCCTGATGCAGAAGCCTGCGACAGAGAGTGCGTAACGCCTGAGCCGTCGCCAAGGACGTAAAGACCTTTGACAGCAGTTTCAAGGTTCTCGTCAACGTCAACTCTTGAATTGTAGAACTTGACCTCAACGCCGTAAAGAAGCGTGTCGATATTCGCCATACCGGGAGCTATCTTATCCAGAGCGTATATCATTTCGATAATATCGTCAAGCTGTCGCTTTGGGATAACAAGGCTCAGGTCGCCCGGAGTAGCTTTGAGAGTAGGGTTAAGGAACGTCTGACCAAAGCGGTGTTCATTTGTACGTCTGCCTGCAACAAGGTCACCGAAACGCTGAACAAGCACTCCACCGCCAAGCATATTAGACAGCCTTGCGATAGACTCACCGTATGCGTTTGAGTCCTTGAAAGGCTCAGAGAATGTGTTGGATACCAGCAGAGCGAAGTTTGTGTTCTCAGTTCTCAGTGCAGGGTTAGCATAGCTGTGTCCGTTTACTGTGATGATGCCGTTTGTATTCTCGGTAACCACCTCACCGTATGGGTTCATGCAGAATGTTCTTACAAGGTCGCCGTATTTCTTTGTGCGGTAAACTATCTTGCTTTCGTATACCTTGCTTGTGATATGCTCAAAAACAGCCGCAGGTATCTCAACACGAACGCCGATATCAACTCTGTTTGAACGCCTTTTGATACCAAAGTTGTCGCATATCTCAGATATCCATTTTGAACCGCTTCTGCCTGCCGCAACAACAGCGTTTGAGCAGTGATACTCGTCCTTGTCTGTGATAACAGTGAAGTCATTCTCCTTGCCTGTTATACCCTGAACACTTTCATAAAATTTTATGTCTATCTTGTCCTTGACAAAGTCATAGATGTTCTGGAGTATCTGCATATTTCTGTCAGTGCCAAGGTGTCTTACCTGAGCGTCAAGGAGGTGGAGGTCATATTTCAGAGCCATTGCCTTGATGTCGGAAGAAGTTGTGGAGTAAAGCTTAGCGTCCTGACCGCCCATTTCAAGGTTTATCTTGTCAACATACTGCATAAGCTCGATAGCCTTTTCCTTGCCGGTAAATGTGTAAAGGTCACCGCCGAAATTGTTTGTGATGTTATATTTGCCGTCCGACATTCCGCCTGCACCGCCGAAGCCGTGCATAATGGAGCATACCTTGCAGTGAATGCAGGACTTAATTTTTTTGCCATCTATAGGACACTTACGCTTGCTGACAGGTCCGCCCTGATCAATAATGCAAACTTTTATGTTTTTGTCAAGCTTGACAAATTCGTATGCCATGAATACGCCGGCTGCACCTGCACCGACAACAACTACGTCATAATTCTGAGCCATAACTATTTCCTTTCAAATCAAAATCCAATTTATTTTTATCCATAAAACGGGCGGCCGCACCTTTGCAGAAGATAGCCTGAAAGGAGATAACCGCCATATTTTTTCTATTTTATATCAAATACGATAGTAGCCAATGTGAAGAATATCAGTGTTGAGCAAGTGTCAACGATAGTGGTGATAAGCGGGGCAGCCATGATAGCAGGGTCAAGATGAAGCTTCTTGGCAGCCATTGGGAGCATACAGGCGATGAGCTTTGAAAGCACAACAGTTGCCATGATAGCCATACTTACCGTGAACGCAAGCTTGTAGCAATCCACAGATGTGTCACCGTGATACACCAGAACTATTCTTATAGCATTGACTATAGCAAGGATAACGCTGCAAAGAAGCGCGACTCTGAACTCTTTCCACATGACCTTGAAAAAGTCTTTCATTCTTATCTCTCCAAGCGCCATGCCTCTTATAACCAGGGTCGAGGTCTGAGAGCCACAGTTTCCGCCTGTGCCACTAAGCATTGACAGGAAAGATACCAAAACAGGGACAGCCGCAAAAGCAGACTGATATTTGTTTACGATAGCACCCGTAAGGGTAGCCGACAGCATAAGTATCAAAAGCCATGCTATTCTGTTTTTCGCATGAGTGAAAACAGAGGTCTTGAAATATGAATCGTCACTTGGCGCAACGGCAGCCATTTTCGAGAAGTCCTCAGTGGTCTCCTCCTCAATAACGTCCATAGCGTCGTCAAATGTAACGATACCAACCATGCGGTTTTCTCTGTCAACAACAGGCAGAGAAAGAAAGTCATATTTTGAGAACATGGAAGCAACATACTCTTTATCCTCAAGGGTATCAACGGAAATAACGTTGTCCTCCATTATGTCCTCTATTTTATCGTTATCATCAGCAGTTACGATATCAAGCAGTGAAAGCACGCCCACGAGCTTTCTGTTCTCAGTGACATAAAGTGTATTTACAGTTTCCTTGACCATACCAACGTGTCTTATCCAATCCAGTGCTTCCTTGGCGGTGTAGCTTCTGTGAAGATAAACGTACTCGGTGGTCATAATAGAGCCTGCACTGTCTTTAGGATATTTGAGTATCTGATTTATCTGCTTTCTCGTTTCAGCGTCAGCAGACTTGATTATCCTTGCAACAACATTTGCAGGCATTTCCTCGATAATATCTACCGTATCATCAAGATAAAGGTCGTCAACGATCTCCTGAAGCTCTTTATCCGTAAAGGCATTGATAAGCATCATTTGTGTATCGCTGTCCATATAAGCGAAAACGTCAGCCGCAACGTCCTTGTTCAAAAGACGGAACAGCAACGGAAGCTCGTATTTCTCGACCTCGTGATCGTCATAAAACTGCTGCAAAAGAGCAGCCACGTCGGCTTCGTTCATATCCATAAATATCTCACGGATAGCCTTGTAGTTTCTGCTTTTGAGCAGCTCCAATACTGTGTTAAACATTATATTCCCCCTAACAGCAGCGGTAATAAGCACAACAGTACAAATAATTGTACTTATACCAACTCTGTACAAATATAAGGATCTACCAAAACACAGATCGTCCTATTCAATTAAAATTGATATTTAGATCACAAAAAGGCTGCCACAAACGGGCGAGCCGCTCTGCAATCGAGGGGCGATCGTATTCTGACTGGCGTCGTCCATTTGTACACACTCCTTAAAAATCATGATTTATGCACGTTTTTACTATTCGCACACATAATATTATTATACGCTTACCTTGTTTTTTTGTCAAGAAATTGTTTAATTTAATTTTATGAACGTGCTGTAAATTTGCGAAGTATAATGAATTGCTTTTGACCTCTTGCCAAATGGGGAGAAATAGGGTATAATTATTATATGGATCGAATAATAAACCGAAAGGAATTGATAAAATGAGCGAAATAAGAGATGAAAGCTTGTGGGAAAGCGGTAAAAGAAAGATAGAATGGGTAAGACAGAATATGTCATTGCTCAGAAGCGTTGAGGAAGATTTCAAGAGAGATCAGCCTTTTAAGGGGCTGAAAGTTGCACTTTCTATTCACCTTGAAGCTAAGACCGCTTATCTTTGCAAAGTCCTTGCAGCAGGCGGTGCTGAAATGTACATCACAGGAAGCAATCCGCTGTCTACTCAGGACGATGTTGCGGCAGGTCTTGTGCATGACGGTCTGAATGTTTTTGCATGGCATGGTGCAACTGACGAGGAGTATCACAGACATATATCCGAGGTAGTTAAGGTAGGTCCAAACATCATTATCGACGACGGCGGCGACCTTGTAAACCTTATCCACAATGAATACCCTGAGCTGATACCGAACGTTATCGGTGGTTGTGAGGAAACTACTACGGGCATTATCCGTCTTATTGCAATGAACAAGGACGGTCAGCTCAAATTCCCTATGATGCTTGTAAACAATGCAAAGTGCAAGTATCTTTTTGATAACAGATACGGCACAGGTCAGTCTGTATGGGACGGAATAAACAGAACAACTAACCTTATCGTTGCAGGCAAGAACGTTGTTGTTGCAGGCTACGGCTGGTGTGGCAAGGGCGTTGCAATGAGAGCAAAGGGTCTTGGTGCAAGCGTTATCGTCTGCGAAGTTGACCCAATAAAGGCTATGGAGGCTGTTATGGACGGCTTCAAGGTAATGAAAATGGTTGACGCCGCTAAGGTGGGCGACTTCTTTGTTACTGTAACAGGCTGTAAGGACGTTATTACTGAGAAAGCTTTCATGAACATGAAAGATGGTGCTATACTCTGTAACGCAGGTCACTTTGATTGCGAGGTAGACGTGGCTGGACTTAAAAAGCTGTCTGTTGAAAGCAAGCTTGCAAGAAACAATATTGACGGTTATAAGCTTCCGAACGGTAATTGGCTGTATGTTATCGGCGAGGGCAGACTTGTAAATCTTGCCGCAGGCGACGGTCACCCTGCCGAGATAATGGATATGTCCTTTGCTATCCAAGCCCTTTCTGCGGCTTATCTTGTTAAAAACAAAGACAAGCTTACAGACAAGATAGTTTATGTTCCTGATGAGATAGATAAGGAAGTCGCAAACAGAAAGCTTAAATTCTGGGAGCTTGAGATAGATAAGCTTACACCTGAGCAGGAGAAATATCTTAACAGCTGGCAGGTATAAAATATCATATTAGTACAATAAAACGGACAGCTTGGGTTGTCCGTTTTTTTGTATCTTGAAATTGCCATAAATTTATTTTGTCTTCAAGGTTTTAAATCACTGATTTCTGTACATTTTAATATTAGGGCGATAAAAAAACAGGGCGGTGAGAATGTGGCGGCAAAGATGTATAAGATACTTACGCTTTTTTCAGTTGGTGCAATATGCTATGGCTTCATGGAAATACTTAACAGGGGTTATTCTCATATCACAATGGGGGTGCTTGGGGGAACTTCAATGCTGGTTATCCATATCATGAATGGCGAGCGCAGGCGAGGAGTGAGCCTGCTGTCTGTGCTTGCAGTGTCGGCAGCATTTATCACTGCCATAGAATTTCTTGCAGGGGAGTATCTCAACCGCTATCTCGGAATGGGCATATGGAGCTATGAGGAAGTGCCGCTGAATTTTGACGGACAGATATGCCTGCCATTTGCTTTTCTGTGGTTTGGGTTATCCTATATTGGTGTGCTTGCGGATAATTTTATACGCAGACATATTTTCAAGGAATACCCTGTCATTGTTAAACGAGGAAAAGAAAAAATACCTGCGGCGGTTGGATAAGAGTACGATTATTTGTACTGCTCAGTATGTAAAAATATAATTAACTGGAGACCTCAGGTCGCCCCTACGCAAAAATTGTAAATATAGTGGACGGCGACACGCTTACATTCGCCCGTCATTCACCAACGCATATAAAACAAATGGACTGTCTATCCAATGATAAACAGTCCGTATTTTTTACATATCAATCTTTTGTGTACCACTTTTTCAGCACTTCTTCGCCAAGCTTGCCGTAAACTGTGAAGTCACGGTTTTTCTTGGCTTCCTCTATTGGCGGCAGGATAGCTTTCCAATCCCACCAGAAATAGCCGCAGAACCAATCCAGATCCCATGTAGCCTCCATGGCTGTGTCGTAGAAATCTGCCTGCTCCTGCTCGTCAAGTGGTTTGTCGAGCCTGTCATGGAAATCCCAAGGGTACTGCGTGCAGCCCTCTTCGTTTCGCACGCCTATCTCGGCGAACATTATAGGCTTGTTGAAATGCTTGTGAGCCTTTTCAAGTGAGCCGACAACTTCGTTCCAGCGACTGAGCATATGTTCTTTGTCCCTGTTCACGCCATCTGTAACAGGGTAGTAGCCTGAGATGCCAATGATATCCACGTCGCTGAGCCAATCGAAACGCTGTTCATCGCCGTGATTGATGTTGTGCATAACGATACCGCTGTAGACCTCTCTCACCTGTGCGATAAGCTTTCTGCATCTGTCTGACTGCTTGTCCATTCCTGCCATTTCACAGCCTGTGCAGAGCATTTCACAGCCGAGCTTTTCTGCAAGCTTTGCATAGTGGAGCATGAAAGCTGTGTATGATCTGAACCACTTGTCCCAGTATTCAGGGTTCTCAGGCGGAAAGTCTATCCTTGCACGCCATGAATGGTCAAGGCAATCCACCATAGGCTTAAGGCATACTTTAAGTCCCAGTGACTTTGCTTTTTTTATAGCGAAGGCAATGTCCTCGTCAGATTGTGTTCTCTCATAATCACTGAAAACTCTTGTGCTTGCAAAGCTCTCCTGCAATGCGTTTACAGGGATACATATCCAGTTCAAGCCGTTTGAAGCAAGCCTTTCCATTGACTTTTCTGCCGCTTCCGTCTGAAAATCACCTCTCCTGGAGAAAAATCCCCAAGTATATCCTTTGCAGAAAATATCTTTATTCATATATCAAAAACCTCTCTTTTTTGTAAATGTCCTGATAGAAAAGCCACAGGTAAGTTCAAGCCTGTTCACCTTTTTAAGCTTCTCCACCGCCTCGGCAGATGTTTTGTAGTAATACGGAGTCATTGTAAAAAGATTGAAAATATCCTCCTGACTTTCAAGCACCACAGGAAATTCAAAAATCATCTCCTCTGACTCGTCAAATTTATTAAGTCCGTATACATTGGGCTTGTTTTCGTAAGGCTTCTCATAAAGCACTTCTTTAAGCTCAAACAGATGTCTTGGGGATGGAGAAACTACCACAAGCTTTCCGCCGTCTTTCAGCACCCTTGCGTATTCGTCATTTGAAACAGGTGCAAATGTGCATACGATAAGGTCTGCAAATTTGTCTATAAACGGAAGCTGAAATGACGATGCCACTGCAAATTCGCAATTTGTGATATTTTCGCAATGTATCCTCGTCATGCAGTGGGCAACTGCCGCCTTTGATATGTCAATGCCGTAAAACTTCGCCTTTGGCAGTGCCTTGGCATAGTTCACAGTGTAAAAGCCCTCACCGCAGCCACTGTCGATAATATAAGGCTGTTTCACATTTTCAAGCAGACCGCCCATTACCTCAGCTGTTTTCTTCGCAAGCGGCAGATAATAGTTACGGTCGAGGAAATCCGTTCTCGCCTTTACCATTTCCGCATTGTCGCCTGCATTTTTAGGATTTCTGCCCTTTGTGGTAAGCAGATTTACATATCCTTTTCTCGCAATATCAAAGCTGTGACCGTTCTGACAGTGCCATACGTTGTCAAGCTTTCTGAGCCGTTTTTTGCATATCGGACAAACATACATATAAATCACCCTGAACATTATAGCATTTCCCTCTGCTTTTAGCAATGGATATTTTATTAATAAAAAAGTGCTTGACAATCGTCGGGTTATGCTTTATAATATCAATATATGCAAAATGCGGTGACGGAATTATCCGAAACAGTGTCGGTAAAGAGAAAAGGCGGTGGGTGAAAGCCTTTGCGGCAAGTTCGGTGGCTAACCTGAGCGGTGCTGAAAACAGCAACGTATGCTCTGCGTTAAAGGGCTTCGAGTGGTCGGGCGATGAGTTCGGCAATTTGGGTGGTAACACGGAACTGTCGGTTTCGTCCCATGTTTAGGGACGAGCCGTTTTTTATTTTGCGAATAATTTCATTTGGAAGGATCTGAATTTATGGAATGGACAGGACTTAACGAACTGCGTGAATCTTATCTGAAATTTTTTGAGAGCAAGGGTTGCTTAAGACACAAGAGCTACCCTCTCGTACCTCAGAACGATAACAGCCTGCTGCTTATCGTTGCAGGTATGGCACCTCTGAAGCCTTACTTCACAGGTCAGGAAACACCTCCGAGAACAAGAATGACAACTTGTCAGAAGTGTATCAGAACCGGCGATATCGAAAACGTTGGTAAGACGGCAAGACATGGCACATATTTTGAAATGCTTGGTAACTTCTCATTCGGCGATTACTTCAAGAAGGAAGCCATTGCATGGGCTTGGGAGTATGTTACACAGGTACTCAAACTGCCAAAGGATAGACTTTATATCTCTGTTTACGAGGATGATGACGAGGCTGAGAAGATATGGCATGAGGACGCTGGCGTTCCAATGGATCATATCGTAAGAATGGGCAAGGAAGACAACTTCTGGGAGGCTGGAACAGACGGCCCTTGCGGTCCATGCTCTGAGATATATTTCGACAGAGGCGAAAAATATGGCTGTGGCAAGCCTGATTGTAAGGTCGGCTGCGACTGCGACAGATATATGGAGTTCTGGAACCTTGTGTTCACACAGTTTGAAAGACATGAGGACGGCACTTATACTCCACTTAAGCAGAAAAATATCGACACAGGTATGGGTCTTGAAAGGCTTGCTTCTATCATGCAGGACGTTGACTCTATCTTTGACGTTGATACAGTAAAGGCTATCAGAGATCATGTTTGTAAGATAGCAGGCTGTGAGTACGGCAAGGAGTACAAAAAGGACGTTTCTATCAGAGTTATCACAGACCATATCCGTTCTGTAACATTCATGGCGTCTGACGGAATCCTGCCGTCAAATGAGGGCAGAGGATACGTTATGAGACGTTTGCTCAGAAGAGCCGTTCGTCACGGAAAGCTTCTCGGCGTAAACGGACTTTTCCTCAAAGACCTTGTAAAAACTGTTGTTGACTGCAACAAGTGTGAGTATAACGAGCTTGAAGAAAAGTATGACTATATTGTAAAGGTGCTCACAACTGAGGAGCAGAACTTTAATGCCACTATCGACAGAGGTATGAAGATACTTGACGATCTTATCGCACAGATGCAGAAAGACGGCAAGACGGAGCTTGACGGCGAGAGCTGCTTTAAGCTTTCCGACACATACGGTTTCCCTATCGACCTTACAAGAGAGATCCTTGAAGAAAAGGGCATGACCTGTGACGAAGAGGGCTTTGCTGAGTGCTATGCAAAGCAGAGAGAAACAGCCAAGAACGCTCATGCTGCAACAAAGTATATGGGTGCAGACGAAACTGTTTTCCATAAGATAGATAAGAATTTCCATACTGAGTTTATCGGCTACGACAAGCTCGAGGGCGACAGCGAGATATCATTCATCACAACTGATGATGAGCTTATCGAAAACGCAAAGGCTGGCGATGAAGTATATATCGTATCTTCACAGACGCCATTCTATGCAGAGAGCGGCGGACAGGTGGGCGATATCGGTACTATCGTTACAGAAAGCGGTAAGTGCAGAGTCGTTGACACACAGAAGGTCGTTGCAGGCAAGTTCGCTCATAAGGCAGTTGTTGAAGAGGGCGAGATAGCTGTAGGTCAGAAGGCTCACTTCACTGTTGACAGAAAGACACGTTATGCTGTTATGAGAAACCATAGCTGCGCACATCTGCTTCAGGCTGCACTGAGAAAAGTTCTCGGTGAACACGTTCATCAGGCAGGTCAGCTCGTTGACGCTCACAGACTTAGATTTGACTTCTCACACTTCAATGCAATGACAGCAGAGGAGAAGCTCAAGGTCGAAGCACTTGTAAACAAGTATATCCTTGAAGCTCTTGATATAAAAATGGAAGAAATGCCTATCGCAGAAGCTCAGAAGCTTGGCGCTATGGCTCTGTTCGGTGAGAAATACGGCGAAACTGTAAGGGTTGTAACAATGGGTGACGGTGACGAAACAGCTTCTATCGAGTTCTGTGGCGGTACACATCTTGACAATACTTCAAGAATAGGTCTGTTCAAGATAATCTCCGAAAGCTCTGTAGCTTCAGGCGTAAGACGTATCGAAGCCGTAACAGGCAGAGGCGTTCTGGAGCTTGTTGAGGAAAGAGCCGCAACTATCCAGCAGGCGGCTGAAAGCCTTAAGCTTGCAAATCCACTGGACATCGTAAAGAGATGCCACACTATCATGCAGGAAGTCAAGGATCTTGAAAAGGAAAGAGACGCTTTGCAGGCTGAGATAACAAATCTCAAAACAAAGTCACTGTTCGATAATCCGTATGAGGTCAACGGCGTTAAGGTAGTTACTGCAATGCTCACAAATACAAGACCTGATATGCTCAGAAAAATGGGCGACGAGCTTAAAGCAAGAGAAGCTGACGCAGTTGCAGTTGTTGCAGGCGTTGACGGTGAAAAGGCAAACCTTGTTGTAGTTTGCGGTAAGAATGCTGTTGCAAAGGGTGCACACGCAGGCAAGATAGCCGGCAAGGTAGCAGCACTCACAGGCGGCAAGGGCGGCGGACGTCCTGACTCTGCTATGGCTGGTATCGGCGATAGATTTAAGATCGACGAGGCACTTGACAAGGTAAACGAAATAGTTGGCGAATTTGTAAAATAATATGGGCAAAGGCTGTGCAAAATGCTGTGCAGCCTACCCCTTTTTGAAAGGCGGAGAGATAAATGGAAGATTGTCTTTTTTGTAAAATTATTTCCGGGGAAATACCTTCAAAGAAAATATACGAGGACGAGCTGACATACGTTTTTGAGGACATTGCTCCTACAGCTCCGATTCATTATCTTGTTATCCCTAAGCAGCATATTTCAAAGCTTGACGAGATAACCCCTGAGAACAGTGCAGTTATTGCACATATCTATGAAGTTATCGCAAAGCTTGCCAAAGACCTCGACCTTAAGGACGGTTTCAGAGTTGTTTCCAACTGCGGCGAGCAGGCAGGACAGAGTGTTTTCCACATTCATTTTCATCTTCTTGCAGGCAGACCACTTGCTTGGCCAGCCGGTTAAAGAAATCAAACGGGCGGGTAAATTTCTTATCCGCCCTTAGTTTTAAGGGGGACGGCGGCAGTGGTGAGAAAAAGCTGTTATATCGGCTTTTCATATTTTGCAGGACTTTTTCTCTGTACCATTGGCTGGGGCAGGAACAACGCAGTTTTCGCACTTGCGTCAGCGTGTGTAGCTATTACAGCCTTTGCGCTTTTTAAGAGATACCGAAAGCATATAGCACTCTGCTTTGTTTCGTTCCTGATAGCGGTGGGAGTCAATACCGCTTATACTCACATTTTCTATGATAAACTGACAGCTTTAGACGGAAAGACCGTCACAGTTAGAGGCGAGATAACCGACATAAGCTATATAGGCTCTGACACTTGTCGACTAAGTGTCAATGGTACCGTTGGGGGAGTAAAAGGCAGGCTGACCTTTCATGCAGATGACATTGAATATGATTACTACGACAATATCGTGGCGACAGTAAAGGTCAGCAGGATAAAAGACAGCATCAATTTCAAATCAGAACAGTATGACCGGCCTAAAGGCGTTTTTCTCCAAGGCTCGACCGCTGAAAACATAGAAGTCACAGGCGGCGGAAACACCATTTTACGCAGTATAATGCACTATCGTGACAAGATGTTCATGTTGATAAACGATATCATAGGCGGAGATGAGGGCGGTTTTGCCGCTGCAATGCTCTGCGGAGATAAAACTGAGCTTTCAAAACAAACGAAGCTCACGGTCTATCGTAGTGGCATAGGTCATATATTTTCCGTGTCGGGAACTCATGTGGTCATTATAAGTGCCATGATAGGCTGGCTCATGCAGAAACTAAGCAAGGATAAGCGTGTGATATTTGCCGTCCAAACTGTGGCAATGTGGGCGTTTGCGGTCTTTGCAGGATTTTCAGTATCCGTTGTGAGGGCGGCTGTTATGCTGACCTTGGTCACTGCCGCACCGCTCCTTTACCGCAGACCAGACCCAGCAAATACTCTCTGCCTTTGCGCTGTTGTAATACTCACTCTTTCACCCTATGCGGCGGCAGACAGTTCGTTTTTGCTGTCATTCACAGCTGCGTTTGTTATAAGCGTTGTATGCCCGAAAGCGGTGACGATGGTAAAGCGCAGGGATATTCTTGGCAACATTGAGCGTGAAATAGTCACAGCGGTGACGATACTTCTTTGCACAATGCCTGTTCAGCTAATGTTTTTCAGCGAAATATCTCTTGTTGCACCACTATCAAATATCCTGCTGGTGCCTGTCTGTACCCTTGCTCTGGGTCTGACGGTAATAACTGCGGTAACAGGCGGTGCGGCAATAATAGCCTATCCTGTGCTGACGGTGGTAAAGTATCTTCTGAAAGTTGTTCTGTTTCTTGCTGAGCTGTTTTCAAAATTCAGCTTTGCCTATCTTCCTCGTGGAGTAAGACCACTTGGTATTGTAATGCTCGTTACCTGCCTTGTACCTGTGGCGGTCATGTTTCTGAGAAAGTCAGTAAAGCTTGGGGCTTTTTGCACTGCTTTAATGCTTGTATGTTGGACAGCGGTGTATAATTTTTCTCTTGCTTTTGGAGGCTCGGTAAAGATAGTTGTAATGCCAAAAGGAAATGCAGTGCAGGCTGTGCTGTATGATAAAACAAAAGGTATGGTTTTCGATATGGGCAGTAAGGGCAAGCTCAACAGCGGTATGGAAAGCTTTTTGGAGCTTTACGGCATAAAAGAGCTAAAAGGCGCATTTATAGAAAGCGAACAGTATTACACTATAACGAAATATAACGAGCAGATGACTATACAACCTGACAGATTTTATATAAATGGCGAGCCTGATAATGACAGCGAACTGCCGTTCATGACAGGCGCACAGCTTGATTGGAACGGTGTTAAGATAGAAGCACTGGAGGACGGCTATAAAATTACCACCGAGGGCTGTGTGGTCACTATAGAAAAAGGTTCTGTCACCATAAACGGCAGAAACCTTGACACAACAGATGAAGAATACCCATTGATGATAAATATGAAAAATTCGCAGATAAGGAGGACGGACTATGGCTTTGCTTACGGCTTCGGCTCTTGGTAAAACGATAAGAGAGAATGATATCGACAGCCTTTATTATTTTTACGGACATGATACAGCGGCACTTGAAAGCTTTACAAAAAGGCTTGTGAACAAGCTTTGCCCTGCTGACGCTCAGGTCATGAACTTTCATAAGCTTGACGGCAAAAATCTTGATTTTCCAATGCTTACAGACGCTTGCGAAGCTCTGCCTTTTATGGCTGAACGTGTGGTGGTGACTATAAACGACCTTAATATAGACGCAGTGACTAAGGACGATCTGGACGACCTGAAAAAGATCCTAGGCTCTCTTGGCGAAACCACCACAGTGATAATCTATGCCACAGGAGTTGACCTTTTCAAGAACAAAAAGTATCTTACAGACAAAAACAAGCGCTTTGCAGATTTCTGCGAAAAGCACGGCACTGTCTGCAACTTTGAATACAAAAGGGCTTCCGACCTTGGAAAGTCTATATCCACCTATCTTGCAAAAAGCGGCTGTACCATAACAAAAAGCAACTCAGAGTATCTTGCAAACCTCTGTTTGTGCGACACTGCATTTATCAGCAAGGAGCTTGAAAAGCTTTCGGCTTATGCAGAGGGCAGGGAGGTAACAAGAGAAGATATCGACTTGCTTTGTATCAGGCGTATCGAGTCGGACGGATATTCTCTTGCAATAAATATCCTCAGAGGCAATGCGGCAATGGTCTTCACACGTTTGCGTGAACTCGATGTGCAGAATTATGAACCATATGCTATAATAGGAATAATCGGCTTTTCCCTTGCGGATATCTATAGGGCGAAGCTTGCACGTTCCTCTGGCAGGAGCGTTGCAGACGTGGCTAAAGATTTTTCCTATGCGAAAAACAGAGAGTTTGCAGTAAAAAACGCCTATTCCGAGTGCGGAAATATCTCGGCGGAGCGTATAAGAAAAACGCTTGAGATACTTTCTGAAACCGACCTTATGCTCAAAACAAGGTCACGGGGAAAAGACGGAGATATGCTCACCCTCGAGCAGGGGCTTGCAAGGTCAATGGCGTTAAGGTGTTAGTAAATGGAAAAACTTAAAATATCAAGGGCAATAATCGTTGAGGGAAAATATGATAAGATAAAGCTTTCGTCCATAGTTGACGGCGTTATAATTGTCACTAACGGCTTTCGTATCTATAAAGACCCTGACAAGGCAGCGCTTATAAGATACTATGCTCAGCATGGCGGAATAGCAATTCTTACTGACTCTGACACAGCAGGCTTTTGCATAAGAGGGCATATAAAGGGTATCGTCCCCAAAGGCGATATCGTGAACGTGTATGTTCCTGAGATATTCGGCAAAGAAAAGCGCAAGACAGAGCCGTCAAAAGAGGGCTTGTTGGGGGTCGAGGGCGTTCCTGCGGATATTATCAGGGAAGCCTTTGAAAAAGCAGGCATTATAGGCGAAAAGGTCGCAGACAGAGAACTCATGACCAAGCTTGACTTTTATGAGCTGGGTCTAAGCGGCAGACCTGACAGCAGCAGGCTCAGACATCTTGTGTGCGAAAAACTGTCGCTGCCCCAAAAGCTCACTGCAAACGCACTGCTTGAAGTGTTGAACACAATGCTCGATAAAGACAGCTTGCAAGCACTCATAGAGGAATTGACCTCAGAAAACAATAAAGACAAGGAGAATAGCATTGGTTAGTCTTGAATTTTTATATTTCTTTCTTCCTGTTTTTATGGGAGTATACGCTTTGTCAGGGGTGCGTTTCAGAAAAGCCGTGTTCCTGCTTGGAACAGTTGTGCTGTGTCTGTGGGTGTCCACATGGGGGATAATACCAATGGCGGTGTGTGCTGTTGTATCATACTTTTGCGGCAGGCTTATCCACCGCTTTGCAGACAAAAAAGGACTTAAAAGGCTATGGCTCATATTATCGGTGGTAGCAAATATGGCAGTGCTTCTTGTATTCATAAGAAGCGGTCACAGCAGCTATGACGTGACGTCTATATTCACAGGCAAAGGCGCAATGCTAAAGCTTTTCCCAGTGTGGGGAGCGGGCGTTTTCACTCTCCATGGCATTTCCTACTGCATGGATATCTATAGGAAAGAAATAGAGCCTGAGAAGAATTTTCTTTTGGTATCTCAATATATATGCTTTTTCCCATGCTTTAGCTGTGGACCGATACTTAGATTTTCGGATATGAGCGAACAGCTTAGAAAACCTGTCATAACCTCTGGAAAGCTTGCAGAGGGCATAAAGCTTATGCTTATAGGCTTTGCGGAGAAGCTTTTTCTGTCGGATCCTATGTACGAGATGTGGCAGCACATAAGGGGAGTAAGTACAGATTCGCTCTCCGCCGCTTGTGCATGGCTTGGGATAATAGCTTTCTCCTTTGCGTTCTACTATGAGCTTAGAGCTTATTCGCATATTGCACAGGGTATTGGTTCAATGCTCGGCTTTGAACTTCCTGATAACTTTGATCTGCCGTTTATGTCAGCAGGCTTCAATGAGCTTATAAAACGATTTGCCTGCACCTTTTATAGTTGGGTGAGAGATTATTTCTACAGACCTATATGTAGAAATAAAGACAGCGTTTGCCTTTGGGCATTGATACTGTCTGTGCTTGCAGGCTCGGTTTGGTATGGCTACGGCAGACACATAATGCTGTGGGCAGCGTTTATTTGTGTTATGCTTGGCATAGAATATCTCTTGAAAAATATTCTTGCGGCTGTGCCGACAGGGGTAAGATGTGCGGTGATGAATGTTCTGTTTCTTATGGGTCTGCCGTTTCTTGCGATAGACAGCCTGCCTTCAGCCTGCGGATATGTTGCCGCAATGCTCGGCGGCGGAAGCTTTGCAGGAGATGTTCTAGCATCGTATGTGATAAAAACAGGAGTTGTGATGTATCTTATCTGCGGCTTTTTTGCAACAGGTATCGGCAGATATCTCAAACGCAGGATAATGCAGCTCAATACTAATATAGTTTACATAATCGAGCCAATGCTCACTATAGGATTTCTGCTTATCAGTACAGCGTTTCTTGTGGGCGGAGGTAATTCGTCTATGAATTTGTTTGTGAGATAAAATGGGAGGAGTGAACATTAATGAAAAAAGCTGCTGATTATATCGCAGTAAGCGCATTTTTTGTAATAGTCATAATGTTTGCGGCATATACTCTCGTGATGGGCAGACATGGATCTGAAAGTGATAAGGCAGACAGTTCAGATATAAGACATAACGTTCAGACCTATGTTAGCAGTAATTTTCCTCTAAGCTCAAATTGGAAGTCGCTCAGAACGACCATGTTTGTGATGACTGGTAAGAAAAATTTTGATAATATCTATATCCTTAAAAATCGTCTTGTAGAGATCACAGATTTTGATAAGGACAGGCTTGATAAAAATATCTCGCAGATAAATGATTTTTCAGAAAACACAGATACACCTGTATATGTTATGTTAGCTCCGACTGCCGCAGGTATCTATTCTGCTAAGCTGCCTGCTTATACTTCAAACACAGACCAGCGTGAAATGATAGATAATATCTATTATGACCTGGACAGCAGGATAGACACCATAGATACGTTTTTTCCTATGTATTCTGCAAGAAATAATTACGTTTACTATCGTACAGATAGAAAGTGGACTTCCTTCGGGGCATATTTTGCCTATGCGGACGGCATAAAAGAGCTGGGTTTTGAGCCGGTCGTTCTGTCCAATTACGATCAAGAATATACCTCAAATTCTTATTATGGGGGACTTTACAGTGAACTTTGCTATAACAGCATAGGCGCAGACAGAGTGAACATCTTCCGTTCAAAGTATAAGACTACTGTGGATTCTGTGGAGCTTTACAGAGAAGATCAGGTGCTTACCTCAAAATCTGTTTATTTTAGATCTGCACTGAAAACAGCAGATAAAACGGCTATCTTCCTGCAAGGTGACAACTTTACTAAGGCAACGGTCAAGACAACTGCAGAGGACGCACCAAAGCTTCTTATCATCAAAGGAAGCTATGCCAATACCCTTGTGCCGTTTCTTACCCCACACTACAGCGAGATAACCTTGGTAGACCCTGACAAACTCAAAGAGGAGGGCAAGACCCTTTCTGACGTGGCAGATACGAGTGCATATGACCAGATATTATTTATGTATGACTGCGACCAGTTTGCAGATGAAACAAATTTTGACCTGCTCAAATAATATGGGCTATGTACTTGAAAAAATGGAACAGATGTGATATAATAAAGAAAATGCCGTACAAGGAATGTGCGGCATAATGTATGTCTGAATATTTGAGAGGGTGTTTGATGTGAGTGAGCAAAAAAACAGACTTGATCTTATTGATCTTAATGACTATCCAGTATCTTGGTGGCTGAAACTTCTTGACCTCGGTCATAAGATAGTTCAAAATCCTGCCGCCTACAGCGAGGCTTGCAAGGGCAAGATAATGGGTACTCTTTTCTATGAGCCGTCAACAAGAACGCAGATGTCTTTCCAGACCGCTATGCTACGTCTTGGTGGAACGATAATAGGCTTTGACAATCCTGCCACTTCTTCCGTTGCAAAGGGAGAGAATATCAAGGATACCACAAAGATAGTTTCCGGCTATGCCGATATCATGGTAATGCGTCACCCTACCGCTGGCTCGGTAAAGGCTGCGGCACTCACTGCTGATTGCCCTGTTATCAACGCAGGCGACGGTGGACACCTCCACCCAACACAGACACTTACAGACCTGCTTACACTTAGAGAAGAAAAGGGCAGACTTGATAACCTGACCATAGGCTTTTGCGGTGACCTTAAAAACGGCAGAACAGTCCATTCCCTTATTAAAGCAATGGTATGTTTTCCAAACAATAAGTTCATATTAGTTTCAACTTCTGAGCTTGCTTTGCCTGTGTATGTAAAAGATATCCTTGAAGCGGCAGGCATGGAGTACAAAGAAGTTACCGACCTTGAAGAGGTTATCGGTGAGCTTGACGTGCTGTATATGACAAGAATACAAAAAGAGCGTTTTGCTTCTGAGGAGGAGTATCAGACTCAGAGCGGAAATTACATACTCGATACAAGAAAGCTTTCAATGGGAAAGCCTGACCTTATAGTGCTTCACCCTCTGCCAAGAGTCAATGAGATAGCTATCGAGGTGGACGACGACCCGAGAGCAATGTATTTCAAGCAGGCAAAATACGGTATGTATATCAGAATGGCACTTATACTTACAGTTATAAACGGCGATGGTGCTTCGCAGCCGCTTATGAAGGGCAGAGTGCATAAGCACATTGATTGTTCAAATCCTAACTGTATCACTCACCACGAAAAGTATCTGCCACATTGGTTCAAAGGCGACGGCACAACGCTTGTTTGCGAATATTGTGACGAGAGAACATTGGTGGAATAAAATAAGAGCTTAATGGGGTAAACAAAGGCTGTGTGTCAGTCTTTGTTTACCCTTTTTTATTGTGCAGATAGCGTATATTAATAGCCTTGTGATATGCAAAATCGTTAAAAGTAACGAAATTCTTACAACATGGTAACAAATAATCTTGAAATAACGTTGAGCGTGTGGTATAATTAAAATGGATAAATTTTTTACAGGAGCTTTGATCTAATGAATACACTTTCAGATGAGGAGTTTGAACAGATCTACGGACGAAAGCCTGTCAGAAGGGTGAAAAAGAAAAAAATATACTGGAACAGAATTATTATTGCATTGATAATACTTATCGGCATTGTGACTGGTCTGGTAAAGCTGACAGCCTTGGTAGTATCAAAGATCAAAGGAGACGATACGCAAAAAACAAACAAGGTATTGAATAATACATCTTCTGTCGCTGTGAAGGAGGACGCTTCTTCTGCTGAGGATAAAAAAGACGAGCCTGCGAAGTATTCTAATATGGACTTTACAGTGTGTGTTGACGCAGGCCACGGTGATTATGACGGCGGCACAACTGATGCCTCAGGAAAAAGATATGAAAAAGACGATAACTTAAAGGTCGCACTTGAGGTGCAGAAATATCTTGAAAAATACGGCGTCAATGTGGTGATGATAAGAGATGATGACTCTTTCCTTGAGCTTGACGAAAGATGTGCAAAGGCAAATAACGCCAAGGCTGATATGTATGTTTCACTTCACCGAAACAGCTATGACGGTGATATTTCGGGCGTTGAGGTTTGGGTGAACAATTCTGAGCCTGAATATGACACAAAGCTTGCACAGAATATACTTGATGGTCTTGAAAAGGTAGGTATATCTGATAATAGAGGAGTACAGTATGGCTACGTTGGCAATTCCGGTGTAAACTACTACATAAATGCTGACACTGTTATGCCAAGCTGTCTTGTGGAGCTTGGATTTATAACCGAGGATATCGACAATAAGCTTTTTGACGAACACCTTACAGAGTATGGACAAGCTATTGCTGATGGTATAGTTCAGACAGCTGTTGATGTTGGTCTTGTTGATGAAAGTGGCAAAAGACTTATGTCTGAGCAGCTTATCTCACCTGAGAAGCCTGTGAACAATAAGGATTCTTCATCTGCGGCTGACGCTATGACAACGCCGATGGAGACGGATTCTTCTGCTGACGTTTATAATACTCAGGAAAACGAGTGGTATTGATAACAAAAAAATAAAAGCGAACACAGTTCGTTTCTGCTAATGCAGAGAAACCGTGTTCGCCTTTTTGTTGCTAAAGCTCTTTTCTGATGAGTTTGAATTTCTCAAATTCTTTCGTCAGGTCTGCCAGAACGTTTTCAAGACCCTTTTCAGAGTATTCTTCGTGATATTCTGCCACAAAGTCTGTTACCTCCGTGACGCACTTTGTGCCGTACCATACTCTGACATAAAGCTCTTTTTCATCGCCGAGAATAGGGTCTATGCGGTAGCTGAAATTGGTGTAATTGCTGCCGGACCAGGTGTTTTTTTCTTCAAAATAGTGAAATGTGGGTATATCAAAATAACCATGGAGCATTGCGTATTTTCCTTTCAAAAATCATTCGTTTATGATATTATAGCATATCACTGTTCCTTTTTCAAGCATTTAGTCTGCTTCTTAATTAAATTAGCCTAAAAAACGTTTACAATTTTGTTAGGAATGTATATTGGAGAATTGTTCAAAATATGTTATAATTGATGATGGTATGACTATTTCAGCGGTATGCTGTCGCAGAAAGGATAAGATCTATGAGCATTACAATAAAAGATGTTGCCAAGGAAGCCGGTGTTTCAGTGGCGACAGTGTCAAGGGTTCTCAACGGAAGCTGTAACGTATCAGATGAGTCAACAAAAAAAGTCAATGAAACTATTGCAAGGCTCAACTATTCTCCGAATTTTCTGGGAAGAAATCTTAGAAAGTGCGAAACGAATGTTATTCTTGTAATTATGCCGACCTCTGAACATTCTCTTTATTCAAAGATAGTCATGGGTATGCAGGATTATGCAGGACAAGTTGGTTACGATATCATAACTGCAGTTTCCTATTCAACCTCGACCGCTGAAACAAGGCAGATGAATATGCTTTTTAACAGAACTGTTGACGGTGTTATCCTTCTTGGCACTCAGTATGACGCAGCTTCGCTTAATAAGCTCGCAGAGAATTATAACGTTGCTCTGTGCTGTGAGGGCGTGGAGGGCGCAAATGTGCTTACTGTCGCTGTTGACGATGAACAGGCTGCGTTTGACGCTGTCGCTGCTCTTATCAAAAAGGGTCATAAAAGGATAGGCTTTATCGGAACGAACTCTTCGGCTATCTCCTCCACTGCAAGAGAGAACGGCTATATAAGAGCATTAAAAGAATATGGCATAGAGATAAAGAATGAATATATCTATAAAGAGTCCTATGACTATGACTGCGGAGGCAGAGCGTTTGAATATTTCAATGCACTTGCTGAGAAGCCTACGGCGATTTTCGCTGTGTCAGACTTGCTTGCTATCTCTGCAATGCACAAGGCAATAGATATGGGCATTGATGTGGGCAAAGATGTCGCCATAATGGGATTTGACAATATATCCATGTGTGAGTGGATAATCCCTACACTTTCAACGGTTGAACAGCCTTGCTCAAAAATGGGCGAGCTTGTTGTGGCAAAGCTTATTGAGAACATGAATAAGACTACTAAGGATAATCATTATTATACTGTTGACCACAGGATAATTCTAAGAGAGTCCACAGGCGACTAATTACTTTCGTAAAAATAGATAGGGGAGAAATAAGGCAGTTTTTCCGTAAAAACTGCCTATTTTCTGTAAGAAAGGATTTTTTAGGGCATGGAGAAATTTACAAAAATACTTGAAACGATAGATGGCTATGTCTGGGGCATACCGCTTATCGTACTCATTATGGCTGTGGGAATATTCCTCACCTTTAGGCTAAGGCTTCTTCAGATATTCCACCTGCCAAAGGCTTTGAAATTTATGTTTCAGAACGAAAATGGTGGCAAAGGCGAGATATCGAGCTTTGCAGCACTATGCACCGCACTTTCCGCAACAATAGGTACGGGAAATATCGTCGGTGTAGCAACAGCCATTGGTGTGCTTTCAGGCGGACCTGGAGCGCTCCTCTGGATGTGGATAGCTGCTCTCCTTGGTATGGCAACAAAATTTTCCGAGGGCTTTCTTGCTATCAAATACCGACGTATGGACGCTGACGGACACGTTTGCGGCGGACCATTCTATTACATAGAATATGGCATGGGTAAGAAGTGGAAGTGGCTTGCAAAGGTATTTGCGTTCTTTGGCGCTTGCGTTGGTCTTTTTGGTATCGGTACTTTCTCTCAGGTGAATGGCATCTCATCGGCAGTTCAGGCTTTCTTTGATCCTAAAAAGGAACATACAGTGAATATTTTTGGCGCTGACTATACATGGGCTGTTATAATCTCTGGACTTTTGATAACTATTTTTGCCGCACTTGTTATTATCGGAGGCATAAAGAGGATCTCAAGTGTTTCTCAGGTAGTTGTGCCTTTTATGGCAGTCGTTTATATAGTCGCTTGTCTTTCACTTATTGTTATAAACATTCAGAGGCTCCCTCACGCTGTTGCCCTTATTTTTGAACAGGCATTCAGTTTCAAGGCTGTCGCAGGCGGATCTCTTCCTACAATGTTCATTGCTATACAAAAGGGTGTTGCCAGAGGAATTTTCTCAAATGAGTCAGGTCTTGGTTCGGCACCTATCGCAGCCGCAGCCGCTCAGACAAAAGAGCCGGTAAGACAAGGTCTTGTTTCTATGTGTGGCACATTTATCGACACTATCATTGTATGTACTATGACAGGTCTTGCTATCGTAATGATGGGAAGCTACGAGGCTATCAACCCAGTAACAGGCAAGCCTTTTGAGGGCGTTGAGGTCACAAATCACGCTTTCCAGAACGGCTTCTCGTTCCTGCCGTCAATGATACCTGCATTTATTCTTATGGTCTGTCTTGTGTTCTTTGCTTTCACAACTATCCTTGGCTGGAACTATTACGGTGAAAGGTGTATGGAATATCTTTTTAACAGCAACATGAAGGTGGTCATGGTCTACAGATATCTCTATATCCTCGCTGTATTTATCGGACCATATATGACGGTTTCTGCCGTTTGGACGATCGCTGATATCTTCAATGGACTTATGGCACTGCCAAACCTTATAGCGTTGCTTGCTCTCAGTGGTGTTATCAGTAAGGATACAAGGCGTTATGTGGCGAAGTATTCCAGAGCAAAACGAATCAATAAGCTGGTAAGAGCGTAGATATCGTATTTTATATGAAGCGGAAACGGCTGAATGTTGTTTCCGTTTTTTTATGCTGTAGGCTTAATCACCAAAAAAATGAATGATTATTTGTTGAAATCACCAAAAGTATTTAAAAGAATGTAACAGTGATTGTAACTTTGTTGACAACGATTACATTCGGTGATATAATAGCTATGTAAGAATCAAGGAAACGTTTTCTAATGAAAACGATCCGTTACGGAGGTTATATATAATGAAAAATTCTAAGCGTGTTATTGCCGGTGCAATGGCTCTCTTGTCAGCAGTGAGCGTAGCTTCATGCGGTAGCTCATCAGGCGGCGATTCAAGCAGCTCTTATGTTGATAAGGTAAAGGTAGCAAGCACCGACGATATTGCTACTATCCCTGATGGTTCGGAAAAGGAGTTGGAGTGGCTTTCTTATTTTGACATAAACCCAACTAAGAAAGAGCCGGAAAAGAGAACTGACCTTACTCTTTTTGAGGAAAAGGGCGGTAAGATCAAGTATTCTCAGACTTCATCAATGAACAAGTATGATAAGCTCGCAGCAAGACTTATGTCTAACAATCCACCGGATATGTTCTGGTATGAGCAGTCTATGACATTCCCTGCAAACTGTATCAAGGAAATGTTCCAGCCTGTTGATGATATCGTTGATTTCGATAGTGCTATGTGGAGCGATGTCAAGGACGTTGCAGAGCAGTTCACTCTCAACGGCAAGCACTTTGTTGCACCTATCAACTTCCTGCCAGGTTCTGTTATCACATATGATAAGTCTATGATAGACGCTGCTGGTCTTGATGATCCATATGAGCTTTATCAGAACGGCGAGTGGGATTGGAACGCATGGTATGACATGATGTCAGAATATGTTGAGGGCGCTGCTGCTGACGAGGAGAGATACGGCATAAACGGTTGGTTTGCACCATTTATCTTCCAGTCAACAGGTAAGACTCTTATCACATATGACGCTGATAAGGACGAGTATGTTTCAAATCTCAACGACGCTGACTTTGTAAGAGCATCTGATATGCTTTATGATATCGCAAAGAATGGTATGTACTATCCTGATTGGGTAGGACAGGCAGGCGACGCATTCAAGAAGAATATCCTCTTCTATGCAATGGGTCCATGGGCTTCTACCGGTACACATTCACCAAAGGACGGCGACAATTGGGGCGTAGTTCCAATGCCAAAGGATCCTAACTCTGATACGCTTTATACAACTATCGACATGAATGCGTATATGTGGGTAAAGGGTTCGACAAAGAATGACGCTATGAAGTGCTGGCTCGAGTGTGCAAAGATAGTTTATACTCAGGATACATATAAGGATATCGAGAAGGAGAAGTTCTTTGTAAACAATCCTAACTGGACAGAAGATATGTATAACGTAGCTTACGTTGACCTTGTTACAGACAAGTTCACTAAGATATTTGACCCTGGTTATGGTATCTCCACAACTCTGTCAGATAATGACGCTGCAACAAATGATACTAAGGAAGCTGTTATTCCTTATCTGTATACTTCAGTTATGAAGACAGATGAGAATGGCTCACAGTATACGTGGACACAGCTCAAAGAGCAGTATAAGGGTACTGTTGATTCAGAACTTAAAACTCTCAACGATCAGTATCACGCATATTTGGAAAAGAATAAGTAATACAACTTGCCATATAAAGACGGACGGAATTTATTTCGCCCGTCTTTTTTTGTTGTAATGTTAGAAAAAATGTGATATAATCATAGAGTGCATTAAGATTTAATTAAGAATTATGTTGAGCTGTTTTTAAAGAATGTGGCTTATAATAATAAACGTAAAAGAAAGGGTCGTGCCGATATGGAGATAAAGGAGCCTGTAATCCTTGTTGTAGATGATGATAAAGATATAGTGGGAGCTATCGCAAAGCTGCTTGAAATGGAGGGCTATAAGGTAATAAAAGCCTATGACGGTCTTGAGGCTTTGGAAAAGCTCACTGAGAACAGCATACAGCTTATACTCATTGACGTCATGATGCCTAAGCTGGACGGACTTTCTACAATGATGAAAATAAGGGCAACAGAGAATATCCCTATACTTGTGCTTTCCGCTAAATCTGAGGATACAGATAAGGTGCTTGGGCTTTCAATGGGCGCTGACGATTACATAACAAAGCCTTATAACCCTATGGAGCTTGTGGCAAGGGTAAGAAGCAACCTGAGAAGATATATGCAGCTTGGCGCTATCGACACGGCAAACAAAACGGATATTATAGAAATAGGCGGTCTGGAGCTTGACACTCAGGCAAAAAGCTTAAAGGTTGACGGAGAACCTGTCAAGCTCACCGCCACGGAGCTTAAAATTCTTGAGCTTCTTATGAAAAACGCAGGCAGGATATTTTCTGCCGAGGAGATCTATTCAAAAGTGTGGAACGAGGACGCATATGCCGTTGAAAACACGGTAATGGTACATATTCGTCACATCAGAGAGAAAATAGAAATAAACCCTAGAGAGCCGAAATACTTGAAGGTGGTGTGGGGAATTGGCTACAAAATCGAGAAAATTTGAGCAGGCAGAATGGTTTAAGATATTCTCAGCTAAAAAGATGAGAATTATAGCATTTGTGCTTGCCTGCGTTATTGCAGGCGGTTTTTGCTTGTCTTTGGTGCTTTATGCTAACAGCCATGCTGACAGCAGCAGTAAATCTTATCTTAAATCAGAAAGCTATAAGCTGGCTTCCAATGAAATGTATGAGGAACTGTGCGTTACAGCTTCGGCTTATCTCAGATATGTTGATGAGGATTGGAACTACACTCAGCCTAGACACCTGTTCAATGACTATCTTAACTATCTTGACTATAACCGCTATAAATACAAAAAGACAGAAGACGGTATACGGCTTATAGACAGTCGATTTGATTACTATGTGGGAATTACTCAAAATGGTAAAACAAGATATCTGTCAAATATAAAAGATATAGAAAACTATGACAGCGAAACGGATAAGATAGAAGCTTTTAAATCGTCGCACAAAAACTATATACTCCGCCGTGATAACGAGGTAATGAGCGACAGAACTTCATCAGGGCAGATAGTTGACTACTATTACAATACAGCGGAGTATCAGGATAACGTGACAGAAGAGTTTTATGCCGACAATCTTGTGCCCGTAGGAGGAAGTTATTATGATAACTACGGCAGATATTTTTACAATTACGGCAATTATGATCCAATAGCTTTCTATAATGTAGACTCAAGATATAATGTTATTAAAGGTCTTGATTTGAAAAACGGTCTGAAATATTCCGACAGGCTTGAAGATGAAGAAATTGGTGACGATTATGACACTGATGACGGCAATGAATACTATGACTATGACAACAGCATATATTATTATGAGGACGATTACGGAAACACATGGGCAAAATGTGAAAACCTCTATGACCTGCCTGATTACAAAGCGACAGACAATGACGATTCAGGTATAACGGTATTCTTTGCACCGAAAGCTGAAAAGCTTACGGCAATGGAAAAGGAATACACCGAGGCTTTGAATGATATGTATCGTGCAAAGCTTTTTGTGATCGTTTTTGGCGTTATTGAATTTATGCTTGTGTGCTATCTACTCCTGATCTGTGCATATAATGCAGAGCCTGAGAGCGTTGAACGCTGGAAGCAAGGCAATTTTCTAAAAAAAGTGCCTACGGAAGTTTACCTTATCCTAATGGTACTGGCTATTACATTTGCTTTTGTATTTGGCGCCTGCTGGAATTATTATGTGAGCATCACAAAAAATATTTTTGACAATGCTTTGGCTAATTCCGTTTTCAGAAATATACTTGCTGTAGCATTGTTTGCATTGGCATATTTTGCAGGCTTCGGCTCGCTTATGGAGTTTGTTGGCAAGATAAAGACAAGAAGCATATTCAAAGAAAGCCTTATTTGCAGATCATGTAAGTTCCTATGGCGCAAGTACAAGGAAACATCACTGTATCACTATTTTCATGGACTTCCGCTTGGAGTGAAACTATCCATAAGAACGATAGCCATAGGCGTTATACTGTTTTTGGAATCCGCTTATTATTCCAGTGCAGATGTTGAGCCGTTCTTGCTTGTTGTGGCTTTGATACTGATGGTGTTAGATATTCGTGACTTCTCACAGCTTTCAAAGCTCAGCAAACAGATAGACAGCCTTGGAGAAGAAAAGCCTTATGAGGGCAAGATAAGAAAAACTTCGCCGGTGTATGCTGAATCTGAAAAACTCAACTCAGTTCAGGATAAGGTGAGAGAGTCGGTGGAGCAGCAGATACAGTCTGAGCGTTTGAAAATAGAGCTTGTGACAAACGTTTCACACGACCTGAAAACACCGCTGACTTCCATTATCAGCTATATCGACCTGCTTAAGAAAATGGATCTTGACGATGAAGCTTCGAGCTATGTGAAGATACTTGATAAAAAGGCGCAGAAGCTCAAAGGCATTGTGTCTGACGTTTTCAGCATAGCAAAAGCCACAAGCGGCGTTGATGTAAACCTAACAAAGCTTGATTTTGTGATGCTGTTAAATCAGTGCATCGCAGACGCAGAGGACAAGATAGCTGACAGTGGCAAGATAGTAAAGATAAACATAAATGCCGACAGCGCAATGGTAATGGGCGACGGCGACAAGCTTTACAGAGTGTTCCAAAACATTGTTGACAACGCTCTGAATTACTCTATGGACGGCACAAGGATATTCCTTGATGTGTACAAAAAAGCGGACAGAATAGTATTTGCCGAGAAGAACATTTCGGCAACGCCGATAAACTTCACGGAAGAAGAGATACTTGAAAGATTTGTGCGAGGGGATAAGTCACGAACAGACGGTGGAAGCGGTTTGGGATTATCCATATCAAAGAGCTTCACGGAAGCCTGCGGTGGTATCTTCAATATCGAAATAGACGGAGATATGTTCAAGGCGATAGTCGAAATGCCGATAATTCAGGAGGATACGGTAGAAAAAACCGATGACAAAACGGAATAGCGTAAATAATAAAACGGTGGAGAATGACAAACACTCTCCACCGTTTTTACATATACGCAATTACTATGCGTGAGATAAAATATCTGCGTTATTTTATCCCCTTTACCTTATACCCAGCGTCCGTCACCGCCTTAGAAAGCACCTCGTCAGCCACGTCCTTGTCAAGTGTGATGTAAGCGCACTTGTCCTCAAGGGAAACATCTGCTGTAACGCCGTCTATCGCATTAAGCACCTTCGTTACTGTGCCTGTGCAGTGTGAACACATCATGCCGTCGATCTTCATTACCTTTTTCATTTTTCCGTCCTCCGTTTTAGTATTTATTTCAGCCTTTGCGGCTTTGTTTTCTCTGACACTTTTAAAAAGATTGAGCCTTAACGCATTGGTCACAACGCAAACTGAGCTTAAACTCATTGCCGCTGCACCGAACATAGGATTGAGCTTCCAGCCAAGCAAGCCGTAGAATACTCCTGCCGCCAGCGGAATACCAAGCGAGTTGTAAATAAGCGCCCAGAAAAGGTTTTCCTTGATGTTCTTCATAACGCTCCTACTGAGCTTGACAGCCGTAACAGCATCATTCAGATCGCTTTTCATTAGCACGATATCAGCCGACTCGATAGCAATATCCTGTCCTGCACCGATAGCTATTCCAACATCTGCCGTTGTAAGGGCAGGTGCGTCATTTATTCCGTCGCCTATCATGGCTACCTTTTTGCCCTGCTCCTGCAATTCTTTGATTATTGTAGCCTTGTCCTCAGGCATAAGCTGTGATCTTACCTGTGAAATGCCAAGCTTTTTCTGTATTGCTCTAGCTGTTTTCTCGTTGTCCCCTGTGAGCATTACAGTTTCAATGCCTGCCTTTTTGAAGCCCTCTATAGCCTCTGCACTTGTCTCTTTTATCTTGTCTGCAATGAACAGAATGCCTGCAAGCTTGTTGTCGATCGCTACATAAAGTGGTATCTCACCATTGTCAGCGTGAGCATGAGCCGTCTCCTCAACCATCGATATGTCAACTCCACTGTTATCCATAAGCCGCTTGTTACCGATAAGAACGTTTCTGCCCTCAACAACAGCCGATATACCACCGCCTGCTGTTTCTGTGTAGCTTTCAGCAGGGGAGAGTTCAATGCCATTTGTCTTGCAGTGGCCTGTAACAGCCTTTGCAAGCGGGTGTGATGAACCGCTTTCTGCCGAGCCACAAAGCTTTTTAAGCTCTGAAACATCAAAATCACCAAACGCTTGCGCTGAAATAAGATCAGGCTTGCCTTCTGTGCAAGTTCCTGTTTTGTCAAGAACAACAGTGTCAATGCTGTGAGCAGTTTCAAGGCTTTCAGCGGATTTTATTAGGATACCGAACTGTGCCGCTTTACCCGTTCCTACCATTATTGCAGTGGGCGTTGCAAGTCCCAATGAGCATGGGCAAGATATAACAAGCACTGATATTGCCATGTTAAGAGCAAATGCGAAGCTATAGCCAAGTAGCGGCCATACTACCAGTGAAATAAGAGCTATCGTTATAACTATAGGCACGAACACAGCGCTTATCTTGTCTGCAAGCCTTGCTACAGGCGCTTTTGAAGCGGAAGCGTCCTCAACCAGTGCGATTATCTGTGAAAGTGTTGAGTCTTTAGCTTGCTTTTCACACCTTACCTTAGCAAAACCGCCAGCCGATACGCTTGCACTCATAACTCTGTCACCCACTGCCTTGTCTACAGGTATGCTCTCGCCTGTGAGTGCAGATTGGTCAACCGCGCAGTTTCCATCAATAAGAACTCCGTCACATGGCACAGACCAGCCAGCTTTGAGCAGGAATACATCTCCCACCATTACGTTTTCCGCAGGAACTTCCACCTCCTCGCTGTCACGGATAACAACTGCCGTCTTAGGCGCAAGGCTCACAAGCTTGTTTACAGCATTAGCCGTCTTGTCTTTTGAGCGAGCCTCAAGATATTTTCCCACAGTGATGAGAGTGAGTATCATGCCGCATGACTCGTAATATAGATTCATCATATACTCATGTGCCGAGCCAAGGTCGCCCCTGCCCATAAAGTAAGCCATTCTGTAAGTGCCGTAAACACTGTATATGAATGAAGCCGCCGCACCAAGAGCTATAAGGCTGTCCATGTTAGGAGAGCGGTGGATAAGATTTTTGAAGCCGTTTGAAAAATAGTGAAAGTTTATTGCAATGATAGGCACTGTGAGCAAAAGCTGAGTGAGTGCATATATCATCATGTTTTTGTGCCCTACAAAAATAGGGGGGACAGGTATGTTCGCCATGTGTCCCATGCAAATATAGAACAGCGGTATCAAAAATCCCACAGACCACCATAGGCGTTTCTTCATCTTTTTACTTTCGTCCTGAGCCGCCGCAACAGGTGATGCAGTTTTGTTTTCTTTGTCGCCTATCTCGCTTGCTCCATATCCTGCACTTTCAACAGCATTTATGACCGCCTGAGCGTTAGTTACGCCCTCGTCAAGATCCACCGTCATTTTGTTTGCAAGCAAGTTCACGTTTACGTCCATTACGCCATTAACCTTACTCACAGCCTTTTCCACATGAGCCTGACACGCCGCACAACTCATGCCAGTTACATTGAATTTCAACTTTTTCATAGATATTTGCCTTTCTATTTAAGCTTTTTCATAAGCTCTAATACTTCATCGACAACTTCAGTGTTGCCACTTTGTATCTCCTCTGTCATACAGGTCTTCATATGTTCCTGCAAAATAAGATAGCCGAAGCTTTGCATTGCACTTTCAACCGCTGCAACCTGAATGAGTATATCTCCGCAGTAGCGGTTATCGTCAAGCATTTTGATAATGCCGTTTATTTGTCCCGAAACTCTGCTTAGCCTATTCTTTAGCTGTTTTATTTCCTTATCATCACGGGGAGTGTGCTTGTGCCTACAAGTATCACAGCAGCCGCATGACAGTTCTTTATCATTTCTGTTGTCCATGTTTTTTTGCCTCCTTACTATATCAAATACCCTTATGGGGTATCTTTTGCAACATATATATTATATACCCCTTATGGGTATTTGTCAACTATTTTTTTTATATTTTTTGCACGAAGCAAAAAAATATCCGCCCTCCCAAAAGGAAAGCGGATATCAATTATTCAGTTAGTAGCCGTAATACCCAGTATCATAGCTGTAGTTGTAAGCATTTTCTTCCTGATACTGCTTGATAGCTTCGTCAATGTTTTTACAACTGCCGTAAACTATATATTGAATGAACGCAGAGTTTGCGGCAAAGTCCGGATTAAGCACGTCCATGCTATAGATGACTTCGTTTGTGAAATAGCCGTCAGCAGGTATTCTAAGCTGCTGGATATCATATTTCATATAGTCAAAAGCATTGAGGAGCAGATTTGCGATCTCACCATCAGTAAGGTCTGTGTTTATCTCAGGAAGGACTTTGTTCAGAAGCTTGTCAAGCTGAACAAGATTGAGCTTCTTGGATTCGGTTATTATCTCTGAGATAACACGTCTTTGACGTTCGGTACGCTCATAGTCGGAATTCCCTACATATCTAAGCCTTGCAAACGCAAGTGCCTGATTTCCGTTAAGATGAAGCTTTACCTTATCCTCATCACTCTTGCCCGCAAATATGTCGTCGCTTATATAGTCGGTGCCTTTTTTATTTTTAAGGTATTTGTTCTGTTCAGCCATCGGCTTCTTCATGCCCTCGGCTTCAGCCTTTGACACTTCCATGTCGATACCACCTACAGTCTCAACTATATCTATAAACGAGTAGAAATTCACTCTTGCGTATCTATCTATCTGGATACCGAAATAATCCTCAATACACTGTTCAAGATACTCACAGCCACCGTGCCAGTAAGCGCTGTTGAGCCTGTTGCCCTCGTCAAACTGTGCCATGTAAATGTACATATCACGCATAAGGGAGGTCATTGTAATAGTTTTGTTCTTGGTGTTTATGGAAATTATCATCATAACATCAGTATTTCCACGGCTCTCCTCTTCTGTATCACGGATATCCTCGCCAATGAGCAGAATGTTCGTTACGTCCTCGCTGGATATCTTGGAGGACTGCTTTTGTAGCTGAGCCTTAAGCTCGTCCTCTTTTTCCTTTGCGTCAAATGTATCCGCCTCACTTGTAAGCTCGCTGGAATTTATAGGCGCTCTGCCTGAATTTATCTTAGTATCTTTAGTTCTGTCAAGCATTCCTGTGTAGTGGAAAAACAAACCTACGATAATGGCAATTATAATAATGAATACTACAAATATTATTCCAAGAGCAATACCCGTCTTTTTCTTCTTGCTCCAGCCTCTTTTCTTTTTTGGCGTCTTATCCTGCTTTGAATCAGACTCATGTGTCGGATCAGCTTTCTGCTGTTCCTTTGAGGGGATAGGTATGACCCCCGTAGGTCCGTTTGAGTTTGAAGCATCAAGTATCTTTCTATTTTCTATTGCATTGGATATTAGCGACTGTAAATCCTTATCTCCCTGAGTGTTGGAGGTGTTCTTGTTGTCGTTGTCCATAAAATAAACCTCGTTTCCGATTAAAGTCAGCAAGCCGGAAGTCTATAGCTCGTTTAAGCATAATACAATAATAGTATATACTATTTTACCTCAAATTACAACATAAATTTCGTACGAATTTGACTTTAAAATTACATCAATTTTTATAAAATCAAATAAAACCGCTTTAATTTATAACAATTTTACAAGAGATTATTGCAGCTATTTGATAATTTATAAAAAATTCAGAGAAAAATAGAAAAAACACTTGCCTTTTGTATAAAAATTTGTTATGATATTAGTAAGAGCGAAAAGGTGAGTTGTGTCCACATGATCTCACCTGATTTTTTTGTGTTTTATTTTTGATATATGGAGGAGAAATGATATGCCTACAAAATATGTCTTTGTAACAGGCGGTGTAGTATCAGGTCTTGGAAAGGGCATAACCGCTGCGTCACTGGGAAGATTGTTAAAAGCAAGGGGCTACAGCGTTACCATTCAGAAATTTGACCCGTATATAAATGTCGATCCAGGCACAATGTCACCTTATCAGCATGGTGAAGTTTTCGTAACTGACGATGGTGCGGAAACTGACCTTGATCTTGGTCACTATGAGAGATTTATCGACGAAAATCTTTCTATCAATTCAAATGTTACCACAGGTAAGATATACTGGACAGTTCTTAATAAGGAGAGAAGAGGAGATTATCTTGGTGGCACAGTTCAGGTCGTTCCTCATATCACCAACGAGATAAAGGATCGTCTTTACAGAGTAGGCAAATCAACTGACACAGATATAGTTATCACAGAGATCGGCGGAACAGTTGGCGATATCGAGTCCACACCATTCCTCGAGGCTATCAGACAGGCTTCTATCGAGCTTGGAAGAGAAAATTCCGTATTTATACATGTGTGCCTGCTGCCTTATATCTCAGGCTCAAAGGAGCTTAAATCAAAGCCTACACAGCATTCCGTAAAGGAACTGCTTTCTATCGGTATCCAGCCTAATATCCTTGTTCTTCGTTCTGAAATGGAGATACCAGAGGATATGAAGCAGAAGATAGGTCTTTTCTGCAACGTAAGAGCAGAGGACGTTATACAGAATCTTACAGCACCATCACTTTATGAAGTGCCTCTCTGGCTTGAAAAAGAGGGCCTTGCAGATGTTGTTTGTCATCATCTTAAGCTTGAGTGCAGACAGCCAGACCTTAAAGAGTGGCAGGAAATGATAGGCAGAGTTCATAGCTGTAACAAGAAAGTAACTATCGGTCTTGTTGGCAAGTATGTTGAGCTTGAGGACGCTTATCTTTCCGTAGCAGAAGCTCTCCGTCACGGCGGTTTTGAGAACAGTGCAGAAGTTGATATCAAGTGGATACAGTCTGAAAATCTCAATGAGAACACTGTAGCTGAAATGCTCCACGGCTGCGACGGCATAATCGTACCGGGCGGCTTTGGTGACAGAGGAATCGAGGGCATGATCGAAGCTATCAAATATGCAAGAGAACATAAGATACCAATGTTCGGTATCTGCCTCGGTATGCAGATGTCTGTTGTTGAGTTCGCAAGACACGTTGCAGGACTGGAAGGGGCAAATTCTTCCGAGTTTGGTGACACTCCATATCCTGTTATAGACATCATGGACTCACAGAAAGATATCACAGAAAAGGGCGGCACGATGCGACTTGGCCTTTATCCATGCAAGCTTGCAGACAATTCAAGATGTGCTGAGATTTATTCAGCACCACAGAATCTTATCCGTGAGCGTCATCGTCACCGTTGGGAGTTCAATAATGAATACAGAAAGCTTCTTGAAGATAAGGGTCTTATGCTTGCAGGTCTTTCACCTGACGAAAAGCTTGTTGAGATAGTAGAGCTTCCAAAGAATGTACACCCATGGTTCGTTGGTGTTCAGTTCCACCCAGAGTTCAAGTCAAGACCAAACAGAGCGCACCCTCTGTTCAGAGATTTCATCAGAGCTTCTATTGAGTATTCTGAGTTTGGCGAGAAAATATAATAACATATAGTTTTTATCAAGGACAGATGATTTTTTCATCTGTTCTTTTTTTGTGCAAAAATGCAAAACGTGCAGGAAAAATGGCGTAAATATGTATGATTTGAATAAAAGTCATTGACCTTTTATGTGATGTATGATATAATCGTATTAAGTGAAGTAAAAGCTGACAGGTGGTGAGGATTTGTTAAAAGATCTTGAGAAACCAATAGAATATTTAAAAGGCGTCGGCGAAAAGCGTGCCGAATGCTATGAGAAATTAGGCGTAAAGACAGTATATGACTTGCTTTGTCATTATCCAAGAAGTTATATCGACTATACCTCCCCAGTGCCCATAGCCGACGCACCAACTAACGAGCCTTGCATAGTAAAGGGCAGGGTAGTTAAAAAGCTCCCTGAAGCCCATATCAGAAAAGGTCTGTCAGTGTACAAAGTCATTTTTACCGATGACGTCACCGACCTTGTAATAGTTATCTATAACAGCGAGTATATGTATAAACAGCTTGAAGTGGATAAAGAGTATTACCTCTGCGGCAGGATAACAGGAAACCTTGTGCGAAAAGAGATAAATTCTCCTGTGATACTTTCTGCCGATACGGAAGATAAAGTCCAGCCTGTCTATCACCTTACAGAGGGTCTTAGTCAGCAAATGCTCAGAAAAACAGTAAGGCTCGCACTGAATGTTTTTAATAAGAATATCTATGAGCCGCTGCCAAAAAGCATAATGCAAAGGTATAATTTCTGTTCTCTTGAATATGCTTTGGAGAATATACATTTTCCAAAAGATATGCACATCTGCGAGCTTGCGAAAAATCGCCTTGTCTTTGACGAGCTTCTTGTTTTGCAGCTTGGTATGCAGCTTATGAAATGCCGAAGCCGTGAAAAAAGCGGCTTTGTGCTGAAAACGCAGGATATGGACAGCTTTTATAACGCTCTGCCTTTTATCCTTACAAACAGCCAGCAAACCGCCATAGAGGATTGTATCAGAGATATGCAGAAAGAACAGCCTATGAACAGACTCGTTCAGGGCGACGTTGGCTCGGGTAAGACCGCAGTTGCGGCAGGAGCGGCATATTTTGTGTATAAAAATGGCTGTCAGAGCGCACTAATGGCGCCTACTGAGATACTTGCAGAACAGCATTATGAAACTTTGAAAGGCTTTCTTGAACCGCTTGGCGTAAAGGTGGCACTGCTCACAGGCTCTATGACCGCAAAACAGAAAAAGCTTGTGAAAGAGGGGCTTGAAAACGGTGAATACGCCGTTGCAGTGGGAACACACGCTCTTGTTCAGCAGACAACGAAGTTCAAAAAGCTTGCCCTTGTCATAACCGACGAACAGCACCGCTTTGGCGTTGAACAGCGTGCGGCACTTGCTTCAAAGGGTGAAAATCCCCATAAGCTTGTTATGTCAGCCACGCCTATCCCTAGAACTCTTGCCCTTATGATATACGGCGACCTTGATATTTCTGTACTGAAAGAGCTTCCTAAGGGCAGACAGCCCGTTGAAACATATGCCGTTACAGGAAAGCTTCGCGAGCGTGCTTTTAACTATGTGAAAAAATATCTTGACGAGGGCAGACAGGGTTATATAGTCTGTCCAATGATAGATGAAAGTGATATGGACTTGCAGGACGTTAAGACCTATGCTAAAAAGCTTTCTCAGGGCACGTTTAAAGATTACACTGTGGGACTTCTTCACGGCAGAATGAGCGGTGCTCAGAAAGAACAGGTCATGAACGACTTCAAGGAGCATAAAATAGACCTGCTCGTTTCCACAACAGTTGTGGAGGTAGGAGTTGACGTGCCTAATGCGGCAATAATGGTAATAGAAAATGCTGACAGATTTGGTCTTTCCCAGCTTCACCAGCTTCGTGGTCGTGTGGGAAGAGGTAAATATAAATCAAGTTGTATCCTCATTACAGACAACGTGAATGAGGAAAGCGTGAAAAGGCTTAAAATTTTGGGCAAGACTAACGACGGCTTTAAGATATCAGAGGAAGATCTTAAACTCAGAGGTCCAGGTGACTTTTTCGGAAGCAGACAGCATGGCCTTCCTGCATTGAAGATAGCGGATATGTCACAGGATATGGATATACTAAGAAAAGCGCAGGAAGCCGCACAGCTTATCAGAAACGCAGACCCTAAACTTGAGCGTACAGAAAATATATATCTAAGAGAGCTTGTGGATAAACTCTTTGATAAAACTATGTCAGATAATTGAAAGATGTAAAGTTTGAAAACTTTATCGTGTAATATGAGATGTAAAGCATAAAGGCTTTATAAAGTAAAAGAATAAAACGGAGGTAGTTATGGAGGCAATAAAATTTTTAAAGTACATTCTGTCGAGAATTGGGATAATGATCGTTCTTACGCTGTTTTCAGCCTTTGCAGGCATTGTGCTGATACCGGCTCTGGTTACGGTATTTCCGTCAAGCACATCTGCTTTCAAAAGCTTTATGACAAATAGTAATGTAGACTCATTTATAGGCTTTGCGGTCATGCTTATATTTTTCTTAAGACTTTTTTATGACGACGGAAAACGCCATGCCGCATATGAAAATTGGAGCTGGGTCAATATTACAATAGTGTATCTTCTTATGCTTCTAGTGTATTTTATTCCTGCAATATTCAGGGATTCATTCAGTCAGGAGGGCAAGGGAGATATCTTCTATAAGGTGCTTTATTATCCGTGTATATGGCTGAATGAAGGCGTGGGCATGAACTACCTTGTAAGCGTGATCCTCGGCATAGGACTTCTTCTTGCAGCGGCCTATTGTTTCTATCTGATAGCCTATAAAGTGTATGTTCATAAGCATCCTGTCATTCTCAAAAGTATGAAATCTTTTAGTGCGGGCAAGACAGATAATAAAGTATAAATTGTATTATTTGAACATAAATAAGAGTATTTACTATCAGAAATCTGTATGAACTCGCTTTAAATGTTAAATACTATTTAAAATGTTAGTTTAATTATTCTATTTGTACAAATTCGATAAATTTGTGAAGATTATTTTGTAAATAAATTAACGCTTAAAAAGCACTCAATCACTTGCGAAAAGATGAAAATAATGTTATAATTATAAAAATGCGTTTTGTGTATTTTTAAAGTTTTTTGTTATGAATGCACAAAATGTATAAATAAGTGGAGGTGTATCTACATATTATGAAGAAATTTTCCTATGTTGCTAAGGATACCTCGGGAAAAACCATAAAGGGTATCTATGAGGCTGAGGATGCACAGGAAGTACTGGACAAGATCCACGAACAAGGTCTTTTCTGTATAAGTTATACAGAAGCATTGGGCGGTGCAGGCAAACAATCTGTGCACAAGTTCAATACTAAGGAACTTGCTTTCTGCTGCCGTCAGCTTGCGGCAATGATGACATCGGGTCTTACCATTGTTAAAGCGCTCGACATTCTCTATAAGGAAGAGGAGAATAAGGGTGCAAAGGATGTTTGGAGAAGCGTTTATGACGATGTTCAGAAAGGTCAGAGCTTTACCGAGGCCCTCGATACAAGAAGAGGAAGCTTTCCGGACTTTTTCATCTCAATGGTAGACGCAGGTGAGACCTCAGGTACGCTCGATATGACAATGCAGCGTCTGAGCGATTACTATGCAAACTCAAACAAGTTGAACAATAAGGTAAAGAGTGCGATGACTTATCCTATCATACTTGGCGTTCTTTGTATCGTCATGGTAATCGGTATGTTTACGTTCATCATGCCTATATTTGCAGGTCTTATGCCAGAGGATCAGATGCCTGCACTTTCTAAGGCTCTCTTCTCATTCAGTGACTTTTTCAAGGCAAAATGGTATATCATTCTTATCGTGGTCGTTGTTTTGATATTCGGTTGGATATACGCCTTGAAAGTACCGTCAGTCAGACTTAAATTTGACTACATAAAGATAAAGATGCCTGCCGCCGGAAAGCTTATGGTAAAGATCTACGAGGGTCGTTTCGCAAGAACTCTTTCATCACTTTATTCAAGCGGTATCCCAATGGTAGAGTGTCTTGAACGTTCGTCAAGAATACTTGGAAATGCTTATGTTGATAAGATGTTCATTCAGGTAGTTGATGAAGTTAAGCAGGGCGCACCGCTTTCAGCGTCACTTGCAAAAACAGAGATATTTGAAGGAATGTTTACTTCCATCATCTATGTCGGTGAGGAATCAGGTGCTCTCGATGAGATCCTTGAGAAAACTGCTGACTACTATGAGGAAGAAGCAGACGCAGCCGTTACAAGACTTGTAGGACTTATGGAACCATTGCTCATCGTATTCATGGGTGTTGCGATCGGTCTTTGCCTTGCGGGTATCTTCCCACTGCTCTACGGTTCATTGTCAGGTCTGGAAAACTAAGGGTCTGCATTTTATGTTCGTTAATTTTAAATATCTCCTCTCCTTTAAAATGGAGAGGGAAGATATTTGTTTTGAAAAATAATTTAAGAGGTGAAGGAATAAATGCTATCATTTGATATTTCTGATAGACAAATCAACATTGTTAAAGGTGATAACTCCTCTAACAAGATAAGGATCGAAAGATCTTTGCAGGTAGACGTTCCTGAGGATATGATCCTTAATGGTGAGGTCATCAACCTTTCAGGTCTGTCTGAGTTACTGCTCACTCAGATCAAGGCTGAGGATATGATGGATAAGGACGCTATCGTTACTTTTTCATCGAGCAACATCGTATTCAAGGAGCTTGTAGTTCCAAAGGCAAAGGGTAATGAGTTCCTGCTTATGGTACAGAACCATATGAGCCAGGAAATGGGTATCACAGATGAGTATTCTATCTCATATACAGTAGTAGGTGAAGCAGGCGAGGATAATCCTGGTGCAGTGAAGGTACTTGCAACAGCTTGCCCTAGTACGATAGTTGAAAGCTACAGAAAGCTTTATAACATTATGGGCATGAACCTCAGATCTGTTAACATCGGATGTAACTCTATCGCAAGAATCGTTCTTGCTGACAAGTCCAACATGGAGAAAATGCCACTGTTGGTTTGCCAGATCGATAAGAATTTCCTTGGTCTTACACTTTTTGAGAATGGACAGATGGCATTCGCCAGATACGTTCCTATCTCAGAAGAAGATTATGATTCTGACGATTATATCACTGAAGCTCTTAACGAGAACATCTTCAGAATGGAGCAGTTCAATAAGGCAAGAGGCGGTTCAGGACTTGAAAATGTTATTCTCTATGGCTTTATCGAGGACTACATCAAACTCGTTGACGCTCTTGACGGTCTTGATATAAAGGCTTCCGTTCTCGGTGTGCCTGCTCAGATCACAGGTTTCGAGAACTTCGAGTTTACAGTATTTGCTAATGCTATCGGTGCTCTCTATAAGAGAAACAAGGCAACAGAGAAGATCAACCTCCTCGAAGTCGATCAGTCCACAGGTAAGGGCGGCAACAGCGGAATGGGTTCGCTGCTCATGACAGGCGGTATCTTCGCTGCGGCAGCCGCAGTGCTTATCGCAGGTGCAACACTTGTTATTAATCTCAGGAAGAGTTCTATCGAGAAAGATATAGACAAGACTAATGATAAGATAGCTGTTTGCAATGAGAAGATCGCCCAGAACCAGATACTTCACAATAAGATGAAGATCATGCAGGATTATTCAAACTATGTTACATCAGCAAATGCAGCTCTTGAAACACTTCCGGTCGTGTCAAGTGAGATGTTTGACGATATCAAGGAAGCTCTTGGTTCTTTCAAGTATGAAGGCTTTACATATAACCTTGAAGCTGGTACAGTAACACTTACTAAGGTTGAGCTTGATGATCAGTCAGATGTAAAAACAGCAATCGATGCCCTTGTAGGTACAGGACTCTTCCAGGAAGATGTAGGATACAACGGATATTCGATCGGTGAAGACGGCAGCTCAGGCGTAACGCTTGATTCGCTGACACTTTATCTTAAAGAAGAGGGCGAGGGTGAATAATTATGAAGTTGAATTATCGTGATAAAATGATTTTGATAGTAGTATTCGTACTGCTTATAATTGTTGCAGGTTTTATGCTTTTTATTAAGCCTGCCATTGATGAGTGTAGTCAGGCAAGCAGTGATCTGGAATCAGCAAAGGTACAGCTCAGCGAGCTTGAAGACCAGGTAGACAAGGATAAGAACCTTGCCGCTGAGATTCAGACACTTTATACAAGCACCTCACAGGTCGCAGCTAACTTCTATGATTATCAGGTAGCATACAAGGCTACTGATAAGGTTCGTGAGCTTTTTAATGTTGATGATGTAAAGATCAAAAACTCCAATATGACTATTTCATCATACGGCAGCACAGTTCTTTCGCCTTTTACTTATGAGTCAACAGCAACAGCTACTGATTTTGACACTAAGGTAGATGAATACAATAATGCAAGCACAACTGATTCATCAGCTGCAGACGCAAACACAGATGAAAATGCAGCTGATACCAATGAAACAGCTGCACAGACAATAGGTTACTATAGCCTTGACATTCAGTTCAAAAGCTCGCTTTCAGGTTTCAAGAATTTTGCTGACAACCTGACGACAAACAACGAAAAGAGCATGGTGATCGAGAATGTTAACATTGAAAATGTCAATGAGAGCGAGATCTCAGGCTCTATGACACTGAATATGTACGTTCTGAAGAAGCTTGCTGATCCTTCTGCCAGCTAAGAGAAAACTATTTGGTAGGATAAGGAATATTTCTTATCCTGCCAATTAGTGCTATATAATGATTAAAAATTTTATATAAGTAATCAACCTGTGTAAAATGAAAAAAGTATAGCATAAGTGATAATAAAACTAAGAAAGGTGGTTAATATGAAGAATACTCCGAAGAGGAAACAAAGAAACAAACCCGGAGTCGTGCTTTTCACAGCGGTTGCTGTCATGCTCATGCTGTCAATACTTTTGACTGCAACTGTTTCTTTTGTTTCGGTAAATAGGACAAAAACAAATGATAACTATAAGAGCAAACAGGCTTATCTGACAGCTTCATCTACTCTTGAAAGCTTTATTAATCAGATACAGACTGATACTGCTCCAACCAATGACCCTACTGCAAAGGCTCAGCAGAAAAAGGCCATAGATAACCTTAAAAAGCTAGCAAGTGCTAATAGCGGAAAGGGTACAACTACTAATGTCAGCTATAATGGATCAAATGGTAAAAGCGATAATATCGGTACCACAAAGATAACTGTAGCACAGGAGGGTACAAGTGTTGCAAATATCGTTGTTACCTGTGAAACTACTTACCTTGGAAAGACAGAACAGGTAGCAGCACATATCTCTATTCGCTCAGATCCAAAGCCTGCCGACTATACAAATACTATCGAGCTTGTTGGTAACGGCGGCGCAGGTTATGATAACCTTAACGTTATCGGTGACATGGCTGGTATCAATAATACCACTGGTAAGGTCTATAGATTTACAAACAATACGAGTATCTATGGTTCTTATCTTATGTATGGTTCTTTGGAGGTTTCAACACAGCCTCTTATCATGCTCAAGCCTAGTCTTGTAGACGAAAAGCAGGGTTCAACTGTTACAATTTCTGAAAACCTTGATGTTTCAAATGAATTCCACATCAACTCCACAATGGCAAGAGCAGACGGATATAACTATGTTAATATCGGTCAGAAGCTCTCCACTTCAAACCATATGGACGTTGGTTCTTCAGGTTTTGATGTCGATTTGTTCTGTTGTGAAGCTAACATTGGCGGAAATGACTATACACAGTATGGTAACTTCTACGTTTATAAGGGCGCAGGTGCTTATAATGGCGATGCAACATTTGGTGCAGCTGGTCAGACGATCAATGGCTCTCTCTATGTCGAGGGTGATCTTAATGTCACAAAGTCACTTAAGGTAACAGGCTCTGTATATGTTACCGGCACTATCACAGGTAAAGATAAGATCGTCTGCCAGGCTTCAAATATTCATGAAGGAGCTGTTCTTAGCAAAGCAGGTCGTGACGCAAAGCCACAGATACCTGTATCTGCTGATGCCTATGTATATTATCCGGAAGATTTCTTCATGAGCAGTGATACTAATGTGACAACGATCTCTGATCAATATCAGGCTTTCTATAATGGCTCAAACACCAAAACTTTCAATACCTTTGCAAGCGATCCAAGCTATTGGAATAATGTTGACTACACGCTTACTGAGCTAATAGACCTTACAGGAACAGGAGCTAAGACTCCAGTTACAAGCCGCTACAAATTGAGAATAACATCAAGCTGTACATGGGCATCTGATCTTTCGTTCAATGATTATGGCAATGGTTCAAGGATCCTCGTTGATGTTTCTGATTCTTCGGGTGATATCGTTATAAGACTTCAGAATGGTCTTAATCTTGGAGCAGAATGGTCACCTGTAATAGTTGTTAGAAATCGTTCAACTATAATTGATACGACTACAGGTGACAGAAAATACAACTGCTATTTTGTTTCAGACTCAGGCAGTGCTATTACACTTAATGGTATCGACTCAGTAACAGGCAAGTCACAGCATTCAGGCTCTAGTGCTTGTAACTATAGCTTTAAGGGACTTAAGGTATTTGATTATGATACTTACGTTCGTATGTTTGATTCTTCTGTTCTCAATAATACAAAGGGTAACCCTGGCTTACCACAGAGCGGCTTTGTTCTCAACCCTACATCTGTAGATGTTGCAGGCTCTTACAGACCGAAAAACAGCAGCATCATCTTCCTGTTTGGTGAGAACACAACACTTAACGCTACAGATCAAAGCTTCTTCCAGGGCTCATTCTATTCACCACAGGCTATCGTTAATATCGCAACAAGCGGTCTTGGCGGACTTGTGGTAACAGACTCAGCAGGCGGAAAAATGACCGTTCAGTGCTGTGCAGTCGGTGTAGTTATCGCAAACAGCTTTGGTAACGCCAATACAGCGTTCTATGTATACACCAAGCCTTCAACTACTTCTGTAATGCAGAATGCGAAGGGCGACAAGGATGATTATGCTTACGGATACGAACTTGACAGATATGATCACTATTAATTGAAAGGAGTATACTCATGAAAAAGAACAGCAAAAATAAAAAGGGTATGACTCTTGTAGAGGTCATCATAGCAATGGCACTTTTGTCAGGTATGTCAGCTATGCTTGTTACAGTTGCTGTAGCGGCAAAAAAACAGAATCTTGAAAACTACTACCGCAACAATGAAATGTATACTCAGGCAGTAAATGCCGAGCAGTATAATGATAACAAGACCGTCAATATGAACGAGTTGAAGGTAAACAAGTTCTCTTCAAGTGGCAAAACTACAAATGAGTTTGCCCTTGAGGCAGACTTTGGAAGCGGTATAAAGTTCAATACTACAGCCTATGGCTTTAAAGCAAAGCTTAATAATATTGATGAAGACGCAGGCTATCAGCTCAAATTTCTTCAGGGTAAGGACATAAACATTACGCCTAATCCTGAAAAGAGCGTTTACTGGGTAAAGTTTTATAACAATTCAGGGGCAGATATGAATTTCTATGCTCTTACGCCTGAGCTTACAGGCGGAAAGTTCTTTGATGTAAATAATAACTCATCAGGAAATTCACTTCTTATCCCTATCGGTGACGGTGGAAATCAGCAGTTTGGCGTTGTGCTTTCAGGCGTAACAGGAAGCGATTATTTCGGCTTCTCACAGTCATCTGATCTTTACAGCAGCACTCCAACAGCCGATGCAGCTGCATTTAAGATCACAGATGCGACCTTTGACCATTATCTTGAAAAAGATGCGTCAGGTAAAGCTACAGGTTATGTAGTTATCCATTATATGGGTGGCTCTGATTACAAAAACCAGGCTGAATATGACGATGCACAATCAACACCATAAGGAGGGAGGATCTTGAAAATGAATAAAAACCGCAAGGGTTTTACCCTTGTTGAGCTTATCGTTGTGGTAACGATTTTCGGCGTGATCCTCGGAGCTATCCTTAATATGATCAAACCTGCAAATAATGTTTATCATGACGCTGATGCAACAATGGAAAGCAATGTCATAGGTTCAGGTCTTATAGACTATCTTGATGATGAGCTTAGATATTCGACCAATGTTCTTGTGCTTAAAGATTATATTGGTGTGCCTGATGTTTCAACCTCTGGTACTATCGGTGCAAGCGGTGTGACCTATTCAAACTGTATCGTTATTGACAATAATAATCTTCGTGGCTATAGTCTGAAAAACTATTCAGGCAGCGACACGGATACAGCCGCAAAGAGAATGGGTGCAAAAGGCTGTATCATCAATGTAGGTAATGTAAATACAGAGGGCTTAAACTTTAATAATTCTGCTGTTGCAAGAGGCGTTGATTTTTACGACAATTATAAGTTTGATATCGGTGCAAGTATCAGCAATATTGAGGAAATGCGTACTCTCGACGTTTCTCTTACAGCCTATCAGCCAACATATGAGAACGGAAGCTATACTTTTACGAAAACAAAGTATAAAAAGGACGCAGCAGTAAATCTTACAAATATTAACATAAATGAAGGCGATTCAGATTCATACAAAGTTCGTGACTATAAAGATTTCTCTGTAGCTCCTGATTATGTCACATATCCTCAGGCAACTACTGCTCCTGCAGGTTGCACAGCTCAGCAGGGAAAGTATTACAGCCTTGACGCTTCAAACACATATACTTATATTTTCTATGATAAGACAACAGTTTCAAGTTCAAAAACATACAGTGTAAAGTTTATCTACTCTGCAAGCGACCCTGATTCAACGCTTCGTGGTAAACAGATAGATACTAAGTCTGTCAAGGCGGGTACAGTTTATAAAACTCCACCTTCTATGCCATCAAGAACAGGTTATGGCACGCCTTATTGGGTAGACAGCAAGAATAACGTTGCTGATTTTACAACAGGCGTAACAATAAATAAGGATATGGTATTCTCCTGTGTTTATCCGCCTGTTGCACCGAAAGCCCAATTTAATGTAACGTTTGAGAATATCAACGGTTCTACATTTACAACAACAAAAGTCTATGATGGCGACTTTGCAAATGACCCGGGAATTCCAACTGACATGGATACTATAAAACAGGATTTTGTTAAGTGGGTATACAAATCAGATAACTCAAAGGGTCTTACTGATGTTTCTATTACAGATAGCTCAGTTGTTTTCGTTCCAGTTGTACAGAACAAGCATAAGGTTGAGTTTAAATTAAATGGTTCTTTAATAAATGCCTCAACTATTTATGTTTCTGATGGACAGTATGCAAATTATCCAGGAGCTACCCCTGTTTCGTCAGACGCTGATAAGATATTTGGCGGTTGGGTCGTAGAAGGAACAAGCGATGATATATCTACTAAGGTTATAACATCAGATACTGTTTTTGAGGCAACCTTCATTTCAAAACCGACAAATGATTTGTACGTTATCAGCAGTATCGCAAGAAAAATCAATGATGGTGAGATAGACTATGATATAACAATACAGAATAATGGTTCTGATGTTGTAAAGATCTGGTCTTTAAGTGCTAATGTTGGTTTTGCATTTGATCAGATGCAGGCGGATTGGAGATTGAAAATTCCAAATGATAAGGTTTGTGGATTTACAACGAACAACGATTTGAATAACCCATCAAACTGTGTATTTATTCCAGCGGGTGGAACCGTCACAGTTACGTTGTATTTTAAGAAGTACAACGATCCAAAGTATACTGAGGATCTTTCAAAGTATTCACTTAACCCATCTGATATTACAGTATCTAAGGTACAGTAATTTCTTTTCTCAATCAGACCCCTCCACGGGTCTGATTGCTGAAAAAATCCCCTTAACAGAAAACTTCTATTAAGAGGATTTTTTGAGCAAAAAAATTCCGCAGTATCAAACTGCGGAATTTGTGCAATTATCTTATTATCAGCATTGCTTCGTTCATCATCTCGTTAAGACCAGTAAAGTCCATGTACCATGAACCGATCTGCTCTGAGTACAAAGCTGCAACAGCAATTCCTATGGAGAGATATGGACCAAATGCAAATACTGAATCACCGCTGCGGTGCTTCTGGATAAGTCCACCGATCGAGCCTGTTATCAGTCCGATAAGAAGCGCTACCAAAGCACCCTGCATTCCGAGAAACAACCCTGCTGCTGCCATGAGATATACATCTCCCATGCCCATTGCTTTCTCATGTGTGATAAGACAAATAATAAGCAAAGGCACGCTCACAATGAAAAATCCGATCAAGTGTGACTTAAGCGTAAGTCCCGTCTGATCTTTGCAGAAGATGTATTCCGCAACACCAAGCAAACCTATGAATATCACAACATATGTGTTGATAAGCTGAGTGTCCCAGTCCATGAAGAATACAACGATAAGAGCAGAGAATAACAGACAGACAAGTGCTGCACGAAGCGGATTGAAAATTCCATTAAAATGGTAGAATACCCATAAGTAGAGCAGTGCGTTCAGCGTTTCAACTATAGTGTATCTTGCCGATATCTTTGCACCGCAGCTTCGACACTTTCCACGAAGTATGCACCAGCTTACTATCGGTATCAGGTCACGCCGTTTGATTGGCTCACCGCAGGTCATACAGTGAGAATTTCGCTTGATAAGACTTTCATTTTTCGGCAATCGGTATATGCAGACATTAAGAAAACTGCCTATGCACGCTCCGAAGATGAACACAAATACATAAATGATTATGTATGATAAGGTTAAATTATCCACAGTGATCCTCCTTTGGATTCATTAGTTAATATATTAATTTTATCATACTTTCATGAAGATTACAATAGATAATATGATTTTTTTGCGGTTTTTGCACCGCAGCAGACGTTTCCGCAGCGTCGGATCCCTAAATCAATGCGGAGGATTGGAGTAATATATATGAGAAACGGCCCTATCGGTCAGTATCTGGTACAGAAAGGTCTTATAACTGAAGAACAGCTTCAGGAAGTTCTTGCCAAACAGAAGGAGCAAAAGGGAAGACTTTTTGGTGATGTCATTATTGACATGAAGCTCGTTACCGATGTTCAGTTCTGTCAGGTCCTTGCCGAGCGACTTAATGTGTCTTATATCGACCTTGATAATACTGAGCTTATGCCTGATATCGTCAAGAAGATACCGGAGGCAACTGCAAGAAAGTATAACGTCATCGCAGTTAGCAAAATAGGCAAGCGTATGACCGTTGCAACTAATGACCCTATCAACTTCTATATCTTTGAGGATCTTCGTGTTATCACAGGCTGCAGCATAACACCTGTCCTTGCCACAAAGTCATCTATCAACCGTGCAATCGGTAAGATGTACTCAGAAGGTCAGGTTAACTCCGTTGTTGACGAAGCTACAAAGCAAAAAGAGGAAGAGCTTAACCTTGAAGAACTCAAGGATATCTCCGAGGAGAGAATCGAGAACGCTCCTATTGTTAAACTTGCTACCGCTATCGTCGAGAACGCCCAGCGTCAGGACGCAACGGATATACATATCGAGCCATTCAAGGATAAAACCGTTATCCGTATCCGTGTAAACGGCGACCTTATTGAGCTTATGACCCTTTCCGCCGCACTTCATACTTCGCTTGTTACCCGTTTCAAGATCTTGAGCGGCATGAATATCGCCGAAAAGCGTATCCCACAGGACGGTCGTATGTCACAGGTCGTTGACGGCACAACTCTTGACCTCCGTGTATCTAACCTTCCAATGGTGTACGGTGAGAAAGTCGTTCTCCGTATCCTCGCAACAGGCGATATGTCCCTTAGAAAAATAACCGACCTGGGTATGACAGATTATAACTATAAGAGATTTGAGGCGTGCCTGAAAGTGCCGCAGGGAGTTGTCCTTGTAACAGGCCCTACAGGTTCAGGTAAATCTACCACACTTTATGCCGCGCTTGGTGAGATCTCAAAGCCTAATAACAATGTTATTACCGTCGAAGACCCAGTCGAGAAAAAGATTGATGGCGTAAACCAGTGCCAGATAAACGAAAAGGCAGGCATGACATTCGGTGCAGCCCTTCGTTCTATCCTCCGTCAGGACCCAGACATCATAATGGTCGGAGAAATGCGTGATACCGAAACTGCTGAGATCGCTATCCGTGCCGCTATTACAGGACACCTTGTTTTGTCAACACTTCATACCAATGACGCCGCTTCTACTGTAACAAGACTTGTGGATATGGGCGTTGAGGCATACATGGTCGCAACCTCACTTATCGGTATCGTTGCTCAGCGTCTTACAAAGGTGCTTTGCCCTGAGTGCAAAAAGCCTAGAATGTCAACTGAGGAAGAAAACGAGCTTATGGGTCTTGACCATTCAGTACAGGTGTACGACCCATGTGGCTGTCCAAAGTGCAATAACACAGGATATAAGGGAAGAACCGCTATCCATGAGATCCTTCTCGCAACACCGTCTATGCAGGCTCTTATCACAAGGGGAGCAAAAGCTGACGAAATTCAGGAGCTTGCAAAGAAAGAGGGCTGTCACCTGCTTCGTGACAACGTTTCAGAGCTTGTTCAGCAAGGCAAGACCTCAATGGACGAACTTATCCGTGTAACATATGCTGTATAAAAAAGAAATATATGGAGGTAAATTCTAATGGCAATCGACATTAACAAAATTCTTGATGAAGCAAGAGCCCTTGGCTGTTCCGACCTGCACTTCACCGTAGGTATTCCGCCGATAGTTAGACAGGGCGGTAACCTGAGAAAGCTTTCCTCATATCCTGATATGACCGAGATCGAAATTCTCAAAATATGCGAGGATATGTGTACAGATAAGCAGCGTCAGTCTATCAAAGACCATATTGATACCGACTTTACATATGTATCTTCAAGAGGTTTCCGTCACCGTGTAAACGTGTATCGTCAGAGAGGAAACACGGCCATCGCTCTCCGTCTTTTGAGAAACGATATCCCGACCCTTACCGACCTTGACCTGCCACCTATCCTTGCAGAGTTCTCAATGAGACCTCGTGGACTTGTGCTTGTAACAGGCCCTACAGGTTCCGGTAAGTCAACAACTCTTGCCGCAATGATCGACCATGTAAATATCCATAAATCAGCTCATATCATCACTATCGAAGACCCTATCGAGTATATGCACGCTCATAAGAGATGTATGGTAAACCAGAGAGAGATCGGACCTGATGTACCGAGCTTCTCACTTGCTCTGCGTGCTGCTCTCCGTGAGGACCCGGACATTATCCTCGTAGGAGAAATGCGTGACTTCGAGACTATCGAAGCTGCTGTTACCGCCGCTGAAACAGGACATCTTGTTATGAGTACACTTCATACAACGTCCGCACCGTCAACTATCGACCGTATCATCGACGTTTTCCCTGCTCACCAGCAGCATCAGATCAGAACTCAGCTTGCTTCCGTTCTCGTTGGTATCTGTACTCAGACACTTTGCCGTACATTCGACGGCACAAGCCGTGTAGCTTGCTGTGAGATTCTTAATGCAACAGACTCTATCAAAGCTATGATCCGTGACGATAAGGTGCATCTTATCGGTTCAGCTATGCAGACAGGTAAAGCAACAGGAATGCAGACCATGGATCAGGAGCTTGCAAAGCTCGTTCGTTCGAGAACGATCTCCATGGACGTTGCGCTTGAAAAGTGCGTAAACCCACAGGATCTCAAGAGATTTATCGCAGGCGGAGCTTAAACTACAATATTAATAATAAAGAGCGTTTTTACTTTCTCGGTAAAAACGCTCTTTTTGTATGTTTTTTCAGCCCTTGACCTCACTGTCCTTGTGCCATACGTTGTTGTAAAGAAAAACAAGCACAGCCATTGCAATGATAATGAAATATCCAAGAAAGCTCCAGCCATCAGGAATATCTCCAAAAAGGAAATATCCCAAAATTGTGGTAAAAATCAACTGCGAGTAATCATAAACCGATATCTCCCTTGCAGGAGCGTGAGTGTAAGCCGCAGTTATAGCGAACTGTCCGCCTGCCGCACCTGCGCCAGCTCCCAATAAACAAAGTATTTGGAAAATCGTCATAGGGTGGAAATCTAATATTAGAAATGGCAGGGTGAACAAGCAGGAAAATCCCGAGAAGTATGCAACTATCACCGCACCATTTACTCCATGCTGTCCTAAGTATCTTACGCAAGCGTAAGCAAGTCCCGCTCCCATTCCTCCTAGAAAACCAATAAGGGCAGGGAAGAAGTCCACATTCTGAAAACTCGGCTTGATGATAAACAAGCTTCCTATAAATGCACAAATTACAGTGAAGCCCTGAAAGAAAGTCAGCCGCTCTTTAAGGAAAATAAAAGAGAAAATGATAACGAAAAACGGTGACATTTTGTTTAGCATGGAAGCGTCAGACAGCACAAGATGATCTATGGCATAAAAGTTTCCAAGCATTCCTAGCGTGCCAGCAAGCGCCCTCACAAAAATGACCGCATTGTTCTTTTTGCCCTCAATGTGAAAGCGTATGTGATTTTTCTTTAGCACTCCGATAGCGAAAAACAACGCCACAAAATTTCTGAAAAAGGTCTTTTGCACCGTCGGTAAGTCTCCCGAAAGCCGCACAAATGCGAACATGAATGCAAACGAAAAAGCCGACAGAATAATGTAAATAATAGCCTTGTATTTACTTTTCACCGCTGTCGCCCCCATTCATGTGAAGGTGTTCACGCCTCAGCTCTTTTATAAGCTCGCCAACGTTCCAGCTTTGATTGTGTGCCGTGACAATGGCTTTTAACTTCACCGTAGCTTCTTTTTCCCTAAGCATTTTCAGTATAGGGTCAAGGCTCCTGCCGTCAATGCCCGAAAAAATAAGGCACTCGTCCGTGATGTCCTCGCCCTCTTTTTCAGACCTGACAAAGCCCTTGAAACCGCAAAGATATCCCACCTGCTGTCCCATTATCTCATTGTCAAAGAAAACAGCCTCCGCATTTTCGCTTTTAGCAATATCTTCAATGATATCACGCTTTTGCGAACTGATATTTATGCCGATTATCTTTTTCGGTATAGCACTTCGTATTCTTGATTTCATAAAATTACTCCTCAAATCGTACTATCTATATTATACCCCGATCTCATATTTTCTTCAAGAGCAAATATACAGAATTTTTACCCTCATTTGCCCCGATTTTATGTGCGAACGCAAAAAAATCGCCCCGATCTCTCGGAGCGATGATTTTATTTAGTCATTAGAGTTCAATGATTACCTTGCCGCTGAAGTTAGGAGCAATTTCAACAGTCTTGTCTGTGTTAGCCACAGCGATCTTGAAGCTTGCCTTTGTGTCAGTGTATTCGCACTCGATCTTGTTGCCGTGTCTTGTAGCTGTCAGCTCGAATACCTTGTTTGCTTCAGTGTCATAAATAGGGCAAACTGCACTCTTGCCGTCTTCAAGCTCGTAGATAGTGAATGTTGTGCCCTCAAGATAATCATACTCTATCTGTCTTTCAAAGTTGCCGTATGCAATAATGCTGTTTGGCTTAGCAAGAGCAGGGATCTCAAAGTATGAGCATTTGTGCTTGTACCACTTGCCGCCCTCAAGAACCTTGCCAGTGATAATATCTGTCCACTTGCCCTCAGGAACATAGTATTCAGCGATACCCTCGTCATTAAGGATAGGAGCAACAAGAATGTTGTCGCCGAACATATACTGTCTGTCAAGCGTCAGGCAAGTTGGGTCGTCAGCAAAGTCGATGACCATTGCTCTCATTACAGGTACGCCGACCTCGTGTGTCTTGATAGCCTGAGCCCACAGATAAGGCATGAGCTTGCCCTTGAGCTTTGTGAAGAAGCGCAGAACGTCGCAGGATTCCTCATCGAAGAGCCATGGCACTCTGTATGACTGGTTACCATGTAGTCTTGAATGTGATGAGAACATACCGAACGCAGCCCATCTCTTGTAAATGTCAGGTGTAGCAGTAGCTTCAAAGCCTGCCATGTCATGTGAAGTGTAGCCGAAGCCTGAGATACAAAGTGACAGACAGCCTCTTACAACCTCAGCCATTGAGTTGTAGTTGCCTGAGCAATCTCCGCCCCAGTGAACAGGGAACTTCTGACCGCCTGCTGTAGCAGAACGTGCGAACAGACAAGCCTTGTTCTCTCCAAAATATTCTTTCAGTACATTGAATACGCACTCATTATAAAGATATGTGTAGAAGTTGTGCATCTTGATAGGGTCAGAGCCGTCATAGTAAACAACATCTCTTGTAGGTATTCTCTCACCAAAGTCTGTCTTGAATGTGTCAACACCCATTTCGCAGAGCTTTCTCAGATATCCTGCATACCACTTGCAAGCCTCAGGATTAGTGAAGTCAACAATAGCCATACCAGGCTGCCACTCATCGCACTGGAATACAGAACCGTCAGTTTTCTTGATGAAGTAGCCGTTCTTCATACCCTCGTCAAAGAGCTTTGAACGCTGACCAACATATGGGTTGATCCATACGCAAGTTTTCAGACCCTTGTTTTCGTGCAATCTCTTGAGCATTGCAGGTGGGTCAGGGAACTGTGACTTGTCCCACTCAAAGTTACACCACTCAAAGCCCTTCATCCAGAAGCAGTCAAAGTGGAATACCTGAAGAGGAATATCTCTCTCAGCCATGCCATCAATAAATGATGTGATAGTTTCCTCATCATATGTTGTTGTAAATGAAGTTGTGAGCCACAGACCAAATGAGAATGCAGGCGGCAGTGAAGGCTTGCCTGTAAGGTCAGTGTAGCCCTTGAGTACGTCAGTGAGGTTAGCACCGCCGAATACATAGTATTCAAGGCTCTCGCCTGGAACTGTCATTGATACCTTGGAAACAGTATCAGAGCAAACCTCATATGAAACCTTGTCAGTGCTGTTTACAAATACGCCGTAGCCCTTTGAAGAAAGATAGAATGGGATAGACTTGTAAGACTGATCTGAGCAAGTACCTCCGTCAGCGTTCCATATCTCAACGTTCTGACCGTTCTTAGTGAATGTTGTGAATTTCTCGCCGAAGCCGTAGAAATATTCGCCAACAGAAGTGTCAAACTGCTCTCTGATGTATGTTCTTGTAGGATCGGCAGGGTAGCTCCAGAATGTGTCGTCGAGCTGTGTCTGAAGTCTTGCCTGCTGCTTGTAAGCACTCTCGAAAATAACGCCTGTCGATCTCCAGCCACCGCTTGTGAGTTTCTTATCCCTATAATAGTATGTGAAGCTCCAGTTTTCCTTAGAAACAACGAGCTTTGTGTCGCCTGTAACAAGTACGGCTTCCTTGTCTGTAACAGTTACCTGTGGCTTGAAGCCCTTGTCCTCGAGAACAAAGTGCGGACCATTGTCAACATGACCCTTGTGGTGTGTGATGCTTACCTTTACGCAGTTCTCCTGAGTTGAAGTGTAAGCGATCTCAAGGTTTGCACTTCCGAGCATCATAGCTCTGTTGTATACAACGAAAGGTGTTGCCACAACGAGGAATCCGTTTTCGACCTCTTCGATCTCGAAAGCCTGATTTGCATAGTTTACTTCGTAGCCTCTCTGGTTGAGCCAGAAACCGTCAGCAAATTTCATGTAATAAACCCTCCTGTAAATTTAAAATAGTTTTCAGAATATAAAAAAATGAAAATTTTATCGGGAAGTCCGTTCCTCCCCCTTTATGTATATTTTATAGCATATTTGCCTAAATTGCAATAGTAAAAAAGTGATATGTGCAAGTATTTTAATGGATTGAGCATATTTTAGTGTAAACATTTCATGAATTGATATTTACATTATATAAATTTATTAAGATATATGTAAACCTTTACACAATACCAAAAAAAGCGGACGGCATAAAAGTCGTCCGCAGAAATATCATATTCTTTATCAACTTTGCAAACGGGACGTCGAGGGCGCCGTCCCCTACATATTGCCCCGACTACTCAATACTAAGAAACTCATCAGGTATGTAAGACAAGCATTGCTTCACGCTTTCACGAGTGAAGCCCTCAACATAATTCTTGGCAAACAGCTCGTCAGTGTATTCCGCATAAGGATAAACAGTGCAGTTGTACCAATCGCCATAATATGAATCACCCTCAAAGTGCGATATTATCGGTATCGCCTTAACGTTCTCGAATGTCACCTCATTGGTGTCAGGGTCCTTCACAACATTGAGTTTGCCAATAAGTCCCACAAGCGACTTTGTGTCATACATAGTCGAAATAAAGTTGCCCAAACCGTAGTAAACGAAAGCCTGTCCGCCCTCAGGCTTGTCAAGATATCCGCAAGTGCTGATAGTGTGCGCCTGCGTGCCTATTATCAGGTCAGCACCCCACTCCACAAGCTTAGGCGTTATCTCCGTCTGCTGTTTGTTAAGCTCGTTCTGTATCTCTGTGCCATAATGACATGAAACCACAACAACGTCCGCCATTTTGTCAGCCTCTTCTATCTGAGCCTTTATCTTGTCCTCTTCATCAAGATATATCACCTGAGCGCCGTCACCGCTGAGATAATTACCATTTGTGTGCTCCATGTATCCCAGAAAAGCAAATTTTATGCCGTTGACTTCCATGGTCTTGATAGTGTCAGCGTCCTCCTGCGAACGATAAGCACCGTAATGCACAATGCCCTTTGTGTCCCAGTAATCAAGAGAGCTTATAAGCCCCTCTTCACCCTGGTCGAGAACATGATTGTTTGACATAGAAACCACATTGAAGCCCATGTCAACTATTTTGTCGCCCACAGCAGTTGGCGATGCGAACATAGGATAGCTTTGTGGTTCAACGCTGTCTGTAACAAGCGTTTCCTGATTGATTATAGCCACATCAGTGCCTTCTATGTACTTTGTAACGTGTTCATAAGCCTGCGTGAAATCATATTTTTCACCACCGCCAAGCTTTAGCGCCTCATTATAAATGTTGTCGTGTATAAGGTTGTCGCCCACGCAAACCAGCGAGCAGGTGTAGCTTGGCTGTTCCTTTTCTTCTTCATTCACCTCGACCTCTTTTTTGCTGGAGCTGTCCTCAGTTTTTTTGACTTCCGCTTTGCTCTCGGTTTCGATCACTGTCAAAGCGTTTCCGTCAAGCTTGCTCGTGTCAAGCTTACCGCATGATACAGCACTCAGCGACAACATCGCCGAAAGAGCCACTACTGTGATCTTATTGTATAAAAGTCTGTACTTCATATAAATTCCTCTCATAACATTTTAAAAAAATACAAATTTACTTATAGTTTAATTTTAACACATTTTTAAATAATAATCAAGTCGAATTTTCAAAATGTCGAATGCTTTATGTTGACCTATATATTATAATGTATTATAATAAAAATATAACAATTTGTACAAATATTTGTTTATGTGTACAAAAATTTTCCCCACAAGTATTAAATTGTATGCTATAATAAAAATATAGATAGATTTGTCTATCCAAAAAAGGAGAAATGACCATGAAATATTACGCACACACCCGTGAGGACGGTGAAAGGCAAACTGTAAAAGCCCACCTTATAGGCGTAAGCAAATTGGCGGAGGACTTTTCAGTAGATCTTTTGAAACCCCTTGCGAAAAAAGCGAGCCTGTATCACGATATAGGTAAGTATGCTCTTAACTTTCAGAAACGGCTTGATGATGACAAAGTAAAATTCAGCCACGCTTCCTGCGGAGCGATAGAGTATAAAACACTTGCAGATAAAAACGATTGTTTCGCACCCCTTATGGAGTATTGCATCGCAGGACACCACACAGGACTTATGGACGGCGGCACAGTCGCAGACAACTCTGACAGCCCGACCCTAAACGGTACACTAAAAAGAGCAGACGAATATACGGGCGAAAGCGACTACAGTGCATACGCCACTGAAATAGAATTTGCCTCTTTAACACTGGAAGAAATAACACCGCCATTAAATGAACTGCGTTCTGCAAAAGACCCCACCGAGCTTATCGAGCGTTACGCCTTTTTCACCAAGTACGTGTTCTCTTGCCTGACAGACGCAGATTTTCTCGATACCGAAATATTTTGCAATAAAAATGTTGAACGTGGCATGAGCGGTGATTTTGAAAAGGCACTTGATAAACTGAACAGAGAATTAAGTGATATGCCGTCAGATAACCCGTTAAGGCAAGCAAGAAGCCGTATCCAGCAACAAGCTTTTGATAATTCGGTCAATAAAAGTCATATTTCAATTCTTGATATGCCAACAGGTAGCGGAAAAACCTTATGTAGTTTGAAACTAGCCTTAGAGAGCGGAAAGAAGAGAATCATATACGTCATACCTTACACAAGTATAATAGAACAGACCGCTAATAAGTTTGAAAAAATGTTCGGCGACGTTCTCCCTGTCCTACAGCATCATTCAAACTATTCCTATGACGGCAACACAGAGGAAGAAAAGAAAACCGTAGAGAAGCTCAAAAGGACCTGCGAAAATTGGGACGCACCACTTATAATCACCACAAGCGTGCAATTTTTTCAATCCATATACCATTATAAAGGCTCAGCACTGCGAAAGCTCCACAATCTCCGTGACAGCGTGATAGTTTTTGATGAAATACACCTTATTCCAACGGAACTTCTTCGTCCCTGCCTTAAAGCTGTGGGCTATATAACAAAGTATCTTAACAGCGAAGCCCTTTTTCTCTCCGCCACAATGCCCGATTATTCTAAGCTTTTTGATAAGTTCCTGCCTGATGTGAACTATAATAAGCTTGTTACCGACCGAACCAATTTTAAGTATTTCAAGAAATGCGAATATAAAGACATGGGCAAAACCACTCTTGAAACCATTGCAGAAAATGCCTCTCGGTGTAAAAATGCTCTGATCGTTGTGAATACCAAGAAAACAGCGGCAGAGCTTTACAATCTTGTTCAAGGTGAAAAATATCACCTTTCCGCCAATATGACCCCAGCCCACAGAAGCCGTGTCATAGAAGTAGTAAGAAAGAAGCTTAAAAAGGGCGAGTATATCACAGTAGTTTCAACTTCACTTGTAGAAGCAGGCGTTGACCTTGACTTTAACACAGTTTTCCGCCAGCTTTCAGGATTAGACAGTATTTTGCAGGCAGGGGGCAGATGTAATCGTGAGGGTAAAGATGCCAAGGGCTATGTGTACGTTTTTGACATTGACGAAACATACCGCAAGGGAAGCGACCTTGCCATGAGAATTAACAAGACTAAAGGTTTGCTGGAAAAGTACCAAGATATAACTTCCTATGATTGTATTAAAGAATACTACGACGGAATTTTCGACTTCAACCAAAGTCGTATAGCTGAAAACTCTATTGCGAAATATAACGAACAAAGCAACTCATTCGACCGCCAAGGCTTAATGTCACCATACAGCATACCATTCCGAAGCTACGCAATGCAGTTTGAATATATCTCCGCCGACACTATCTCTCTCGTTATCGACGATCCTAACGACCAGACTTGCCATAAACTTGTTGAAACCTTGCGTAATGGTGATATGTCAGTAAGAAGAGCATTGCAGAAATATTCAGTGTCTGTCTATATGAACGTTTTCAAGGATCTTTATTCTCAGGGTGTTCTCAAAGATCACGGCACAGGCATATTCATTCTTGAAAATCAAAGTTATTATAATAATGAAACAGGTTTGGACACCCAAGCCGCAATGCAGGATTATTTCATCTAAAACAAATGGCAGGCTGCCACCAAGACAGTCTGCCACTTGCTGCATTCCATATCGTACCGAATACGAATATTTTTCAACTCACATATGCGTAAAGCATAGACAAGTATATTATACAAACATTATTTTAAAAAGTCAACTTTTTTATACCACAAACCATTGAACGTAGAATTGTGAAATATGCCTAAAATCCGACACTTTTTTTATACATGAAAACTATTGACATTTTATTCATAATGGAGTATCATATATGTAGAGCGAAAGTGATGTACCAAATACTAATATAAGCTTAAAAGGAGTGATGCTAAAATGAGCTATGGTTTTAAGACCATCGTGACAGGTGACTACGCTTGCTTCTCAAGACCTGAAATGAAAGTTGAGAGGGTGAGTTACGACGTACCCACACCAAGCGCACTGGAGGGACTTATCAAATCAGTATATTGGAAGCCTGCCGTGCGCTATCAGATAAACAAAATAGTGGTGTTCAACCCTATCGAGTTTACCAATATCCGACGAAACGAGGTCAAAGATAAGCTGTTGTTATCATCAGTGAAACAGCAAATGAAAGGCGGAGGCTCAGCGGAGATGTACACCTCGGAGATACGAAGTCAGCGTGCGGCAATGGTGTTGAAAAATGTGAAATACGGTATCGATTTCACGTTTGAGCGCACCTATCTTAAATCAGACCACCCCGACGAATCTGATGAGAAGCATTATAATATAATGCTCAGACGTCTCAGAAACGGCCAGCATTTCAGACAGCCATGCCTTGGCTGCCGTGAATTTGCAATAAAGAGTATTGAACTTGTTGACGACTTTGACCTTACACAGATAGCACCGCAAAATATGGGTGATAAAGACCTTGGCTTTATGCTTTACGGCATGAAGTTTGAGGACGGAGGCAAGCCTGTCAATAATGATTGGAACGACCCTAAGTTTTCTGACAAGGCAGACGCAGTTTTCTACCGTCCGCATATGATAGACGGTGTTATCGACGTTGCAAAATACAGGGAGGAGATTAAATGCTGATAAAAGCCTTGTGCGATTACAGTGCTTTGCAGGAGAATAAAACTCCTGCAGGCTATTGTAAGCAAGCCATACACTTTGAAATTCTTCTTACCCCCGAGGGCAAGATAGCCGCAATAAACGATTTGAGAGTACCCCGAATTATCCCTCTGAAAAATAAAAAGACAAAAACAGTCTATGATCCAGTAATGGAACAGCTTCCCGTAAGAACGCAGAAACCGGGCATAGACAAAAATACGATCGAACACAGACCACTCTACATATTCGGTCTGAACTATGATAAAGGAACTTTGACCCCTACAGACGCTACCAACAAAGCGGCAAAATCACACAAATGCTTTTGCGAATGGAATGAGAAGTTCTTTGAGAATATCGACTCACCTATCTGCAAAGCCTATCTTAATTTTATCCGTACATGGGAACCTGAGCAGGAAACCCAAAACCCACACCTTCTTGCCCTAGGCAAGGAGTATTCAAGCTCCTACTATGAGTTTGGACTTGACGGCTCTCCTGAAACTAAGCTTCACAATGACAGTAAATTCAAAGCCGCCTATGAGGATTATCTCGCCCAGCTTAACGCCGACAGCGACAGTGACGATACCGAACTATCCACCTGTTCCATTCTTGGTGAGAAGCTCCCGCAAGCCCGTATCCATGATAAAATAAAGGGTATCAAAGGTGGAATGTCCTCAGGCTGTGTCCTCGTTGGCATGAAAGAATCTGCCTTTGAATCTTATGGCAAGAAGCAGTCATACAACAGCAATGTTTCTGAGAAAGCCATGAAAATGTATACCTCTGCGTTTAATTCTCTGCTTGCTGACAGGAGCCATTATAAGACTTTTGACGATATGACAATAGTCTATTTCGCAATGAAGAAGAACGATGTAGAAGAATGCAATATGTTTGCCGGTATGTTCAGCGGATTTGAGGACGAATTAAATAAAACCGTTGTGAACGAAGCCGACCGAAACTTAAACACTGTCATGACCCAGCTTAAACAGGGCAGGACAGCCGATATGCCTTATGACCCTAACGTAGAATTTTACGTTGCAGGCTTCACACCCAACAGCTCCAGAATATCCCAGAAGTTCATCTTCCACGATAAGTTCGGCAGGATATTTGACAATGTACTCAAACATCAGCAGGATATCACGTTTACTGAGGGTCAGCATCAAGTAAGCATTGAACGAATCAAGCGTGAGCCTATCTCACCAAAATCGTCCAAAGAAAAAGTTCCGTCACCTCTCACCGCCGCACTTTTTGAAGCAATACTCAAAGGCACAAGATACCCTGACGAACTGCTTTCCACAGTAATAACAAGGGTCAAGACCGACAGCGACGAGGAGAACAACCATTTTATAAAACTCAATGATACAAGGGCAGGCTTGATAAAAGGCTGCATAAACCGTAAGCAAAATAAGGAGGAGATCAAAATGTCATTAGACCTTGAAAACAAAAATCAGGCTTATCTCTGCGGAAGACTTTTCGCAGTGCTTGAAAAGATCCAGCAGGACGCTTCAGGCGGAGGACTTAACAGAACAATTAAGGACTCATACTTTGCTTCTGCGTGCTCAAAGCCGTCAACAGTTTTTCCAAAGCTGTATAAGCTTTCACAAAACCATATCAAGAAGCTTTCAAGCCCAATATTCTATAACAAACTCTGCGGAGAGATACTTGACGGACTTGACGGCAAATTCCCGTCTACACTCTCCCTAGACGATCAGGGCAGATTTATTGTAGGCTATGCACAGCAGTACAGAGATCTTTATACAAAAAAGTCAAAAGATAAGCCGGAAGAAAATTCTGAAGTTAAATCAGAAGAATAAAGAAAGGACGAAATATTATGGAAAACGCAATCAAGAACAGATATGAATTTGTAATGCTTTTTGACGTTGAGAACGGCAACCCAAACGGCGACCCTGACGCAGGCAATATGCCTAGAACAGACCCAGAAACAAGCCTCGGTATCGTTACAGACGTGTGCCTTAAAAGAAAGATAAGAAACTTTGTGGAGCTTACCAAAGAGGGCGAAGCAGGCTACAATATCCTTATCAAGGCAGACAAAGCCCTCAATACAAAGTTCACCGAAGCTTATAATACCCTTGGTCTTGCCACAAAGCAGAAAGGCAAGAATCCTGATGACGTTAAGCAGGTTCGTGACTATATCTGTCAGAACTACTTTGACGTAAGAACTTTCGGTGCAGTAATGAGTACAGGCGATGACCCGTGCGGCATTGTAAGAGGTCCTGTACAGCTCAACTTTGCAAGAAGTATCGACCCTGTTTTTGCTCAGGATATCACAATCACAAGACAGGCAAGAACAACAGAAGACAGACAGCAGAGCGGTGAGACCGAAATGGGCAAAAAGAGCATAATCCCATATGCTCTCTATCGTGGCGAGGGCTATGTTTCCGCAATGCTCGCTCAGAAGATAACAGGCTTTAGCGAGGACGACCTTGAGCTTCTTTGGACATCTATCATCAATATGTTCGAGCATGACAGAAGCGCCGCAAGAGGAAAGCTTTGTATGCGTAAGCTTATCGTGTTCAAGCATGACTCCGCCCTGGGCAATGCCCCTGCACATATCCTCTTTGACAAGGTGTCAGTTAAGCTCAAAGACGGCGTGACAACTCCAAGACATTACTCAGACTATGATATCTCCATAGATAAGGATATGCCTGAGGGCGTTACCCTTATTGAAAAGCTCTGATGAGCGAAGATGTAACTATCAATATCCGTGACATACAGCATTATATGTATTGTCCACGCAGGTTTGCTCTTTTAGAAGTTAATGACGACTGGGCTGAAAACGCCTTTGTCGTCAAAGCAAACCTCCTCCATGAGAACGTCCACAGCGGCGAGCGCAACTTTGAAAATAAGCGTAAGATCGTCCGAAGTGACGTGTCAGTGTATAACGATGACCCTAAGTACAATATTTTCGGAGTTGTAGATTGTATCGAGTTCGTCCGTGACAAAAGCGGTGACTATATAGATACTCTGGACGGCACATTCCGTGTGGAAATTGTGGAGTATAAACCCACCAGGCCCAAAGCAGGGGAGTTCAATCAGACCGACGCTATACAAGTCTATGCGCAGAAGCTTTGCGTGGATAACGTATTTCATTGCAATAGTCGATGTTTTCTGTACTATGCAGATGTGCGCAGACGATCAGAATTGCCCTTTGATACTCAGGGCGCAGAGTATGATAAAATGCTTTGCGACTATCTTGGAAAAATGCGTGAGATACTTGCAGCGGATATTATTCCAAAGCGTGTAAAAGGTCAGAAATGTTCAGGCTGTTCACTGTCGGATATGTGCTTTCCAAAAGTGAAGAAATATAGCGTGAAAAATACGATTTTCTCCATGAACGGAGGTGAAAACAATGCGTAAACTGCTCAATTCACTTTATATTCTCGAAGAAACTGCCTACCTCACACTTGACGGCGAAAACATAGTGTGCAGGGCAGAGGACAGCGAGAAGTTCCGTGTGCCTTTTACTAATATCGAGGATATCTATATTTTCAGCTATTCGGGCTGTTCACCTGCGCTTATGGGCAAGTGTGCAGAATATGGTATAGCCGTTAATTTTATTTCTCCTCAAGGTAAATTTCTCGCAAGAGTTCAGGGCAAAACAAAGGGCAACGTCTATCTGCGAAAAGAGCAGTTTGAGCTTTTTTCTATTCCTCAGCTTGACCTTATCAGGAATACTGTCGCCGCAAAGCTTTCAAATACACGTTATCTTATCAGACGTTCGCTCCACGATAACCCAGATATAAACAGTGACGGAGAGCTTACAGATTGTATAAAATATCTTGAAAACGGCATAAAGACCGTCTATGAAACTGCCGATAAAGATATCATCATGGGTATAGAGGGAAGCTGTGCAAAGGCATATTTTGATATATTTGACCGACTGATACTCCACCAAAAAGAAGATTTTTACCTTGCCAACCGCACCAAACGCCCACCCCTCGACAGAGTAAACGCCATGCTCTCGTTTCTGTATACTATCGCAATTTCATCATATACATCAGCCCTTGAAAGCGTAGGACTTGATAGCTGCCTCGGCTTTTACCACGCCCTGCGTTCAGGCAGAAGCAGCCTGTCCTGCGACCTTGTAGAGGAATTTCGTTGCGTGGTGGAGCGACTTGTGCTTACCATGATAAACTTGAAAATGATAAAGCCCGAGGACTTTGAAACTCAGGTCAGCGGCGCAGTATACCTCTCCAAAGAGGGCAAGAAAAAAGTCCTCACCGCATGGCAGGAGCGTAAGCGCATAAGCATAGTCCACCCATATCTGGGCGAAAAGATACAGCAAGGGCTACTCCCATATGTGCAAAGCTCGCTTCTCGCAAAATATATCCGTGGCGAGCTAGATGAGTACCCGAACTATTTGCTGAAATAGAGGTGATATAAATGATGACCTTAGTAAGCTATGATGTATCAACAACAGATAATAAGGGTAAAACAAGGCTGAGAAAAGTGTCGAAAGAGTGTCAAAATTATGGACAGCGAGTGCAGAACAGCGTGTTTGAAATAGACGTAGACTATGGCACTTTTCTGAAAGTGAAAGATAAACTTCTGAAAATAATAGACCCAAAGCATGATAGTCTGCGGATATATTACTTAGGCAACAATTGGAAGCATAGAGTAGAACACTACGGCACCAAAGAGACCTATGACCCTGAAGGCGTCCTAATATTTTGACCAGCGTACCCCAAGTGATCCACAAATCCCTAGTAAGTTCGCATGAAAATGCCATGCTATTTGTGAACGCACAGTGAACAAAATCAAACCGATACCCATTAAATAAAAAAATAAGTCCGCATCACGTTGAGCAAGCACCAGATATACACAACATCAAGTGTCACGCTCCACGTGAGCGTGTGAGTTGAAATTGCCGTTTTTCAATGCACTGGATATTGTTACCAGTCACGCTCCACGTGAGCGTGTGAGTTGAAATACCAGACACCATTGATGAACAAGTAATGAACTTTGTCACGCTCCACGTGAGCGTGTGAGTTGAAATACAAAATGATGTTAAAATTGGCGAAGACTTGTAAAAGTCACGCTCCACGTGAGCGTGTGAGTTGAAATGGATTACTGCATGGGCTAGGCACGAACTTTTTAGTCACGCTCCACGTGAGCGTGTGAGTTGAAATTTTTGCACCGCTACCGAAATTTGTACCACACATGTCACGCTCCACGTGAGCGTGTGAGTTGAAATGAATAAACCCCCTCAAAATCCCAAACACCTAAAGGTCACGCTCCACGTGAGCGTGTGAGTTGAAATTTTCTGTCATGGAATAGTTTTCAATGGGATTATAGTCACGCTCCACGTGAGCGTGTGAGTTGAAATTGCCGTCAAAAACAATATCGTCATTTACTGGATTGTCACGCTCCACGTGAGCGTGTGAGTTGAAATGACAATGAAGTTATTGAGAACTCGACTGTAAATCGTCACGCTCCACGTGAGCGTGTGAGTTGAAATTTTCACCTGCAATTCTTATCGTATCATCTTTGCGTCACGCTCCACGTGAGCGTGTGAGTTGAAATTCAAATTCTTCATCGGGTCAGACAACGTGATAACGCGTCACGCTCCACGTGAGCGTGTGAGTTGAAATGTCTTTGGGTTGAAATACGCCGTACTTGGTTTCCAGGTCACGCTCCACGTGAGCGTGTGAGTTGAAATCCTTTTCAAACGTGTCAACATAGCGTGGAATGTGTCACGCTCCACGTGAGCGTGTGAGTTGAAATGCACAAGAAAAAAAGGCTGGCAAACCAGGAATAAGTCACGCTCCATGTGAGCGTGTGAGTTGAAATAAAATGCTTGAATACATAGACCCTGCAAGCTGTGTCACGCTCCACGTGAGCGTGTGAGTTGAAATACGATAATGTAAAAAAGAGAGAGGTATCATGCAATGATTAAATTATTTTTGAAAGAATACTTAGATGAAATGTCAACTGTATGTAGGGATAATCAGAATAATGTAAGTATCGCTGTAAATCCCGATTCTGAAAGGCAGGGACATCCTTATTTCAAATTTTATAATAACGTTTATTATGGAGATGCTGCTAAGGTGGTTAGAATTTTATTTAATTCAGCAGATTATGTTGAAAATAAAAATGCAGAAGACCAAAAGCTTTGGAAACTTTCGCATAAAGAAAAAAAGTTGCTTAAAGAACTTTTGAGTAGTCCTTCTGCAGAATATTCAGATATGACTATTTGGGAAGCTTGTAAATTTGAGTGGAACTTTGAATATTTAGAGCAATCTATTAACTTAGATAAATATGTAAATGGTGAATATGATAAGGATAAAACATTCACAGAAAATCCTGGCTATGTACACTACAGTTTGGAAATGCCTGATTATTTAGAATTAAACTTTTGCTAAATATGTAACTTTAACGTACGCTCCACGTGAGCGTGTGAGTCAATTTTCGTTTCATCGCAGGACTTAGGGTGTACGTTATCCGCTCAGACCACAGCAAGTGTTGTGCGTGGTGTTCAAAGCTTGCAGTAAAAGACGTTTATCCTGAATTTAACTGGAGAAAAGGGGGCTATGTTCATGGCAGAAGAAAATGATATTCTCACAAAGTTAAAAAAAGGCGAAAAAGTTGAGTGTCCTGTTTGCCATAACGGCTACTATGTTCCTGTGAATACAACAGCAGATAAGGCACATTACTTTGTCTGCACTAATAAAGAGTGTAACGGACATTATCGGTGGGAGCCGATAATCGATATTGAATAATACAAATAACCGCTTGACTAAAAGCGGGTACTCATAAAGAAGTTTTAATGATTTGAATGAAAGGGGCTGTAAAAAAACGCGCAATAAAAAAAGACTGCAACCACCCTTAAAAGGGTAGGAAAGCAGTCTTTTTTGT
>NZ_JBCOMH010000005.1:0-165013 GCF_040924265.1 Ruminococcus sp. RTP21198st1_G1_RTP21198_201120 | reverse complement strand
AGCTTAAAGATCAGGAAATGGAAATTAAACTGTTAAAAAAACTCAGGGAGCTGAGAGGGGGCGGTCACTGAACGGAGTACGAAACGTGGACAAGTATATTGCAATCAAATACATGAATGAAGCAGAGCATTATCCGATTCAGAAGCTCTGCGCTGCTGTACACGTTGCACGCTCGGCTTACTACAAGTGGCTGCATCGGACACCGAGCCATAGCCAGCAGATCAATGAGCAGCTTGTAGAATGGATCAAACAGCACTATGAGGAGCGCAACGGCATCTTAGGTTATCGTCAGATGACGGTCGTGATCAACCGTGAGCATGATGTACATTTCAACAAGAAGCGCATCTACAGACTGATGCAGATTCTTCATCTGAAATCTGTTACCCGTGTCAAGAAGAATACATATATTCCATCAACGCCGCAAATCACAGCGGAGAATATTCTGAACAGAGATTTCCACGCAGATAAGCCGAACGAAAAATGGCTTACAGATGTAACTGAATTTAAATATTACGTAGGAACAGAGATCAGAAAACTGTATCTCAGCGCAATTCTTGATTTGTATGACAGACGAATTGTAACATACAAAATTATGGAAAGCAATAACAACGAACTTGTGTTTTCTACATTTGACGAAGCTGTTCGATTGAATCCTGATGCTCACCCAATCTTCCACAGTGACCGTGGCTTTCAGTATACCAACAAATTATTTCATCAAAAACTGACTGATGCAGGAATGATACAAAGTATGTCCCGTGTTGGGAGATGCATCGACAACGGACCAATGGAGGGTTGGTGGGGAATCTTAAAATCGGAGATGTATTATCTTCGCAAGTTTACGGATAAGACCAAACTGATTTCAGCGATAGAGGAATACATAACCTATTACAACACAAGGCGTTACCAGATCAAACTGAGCAGCATGACACCTATGGAATACCATGAAGCGTATGCTGCTTAGCTGGTCGGTGCTTGCCATTTGCTAACAACAAAGCAGCCTGCACAAATTGCACAGACTGCTTTTAGTCACAACATAGAATATTTTTGTTTTTTGCGCTGTCTACTTGACAGGGGGCGGGTCAGAAAAAGCTCCGCCTTTTTTTTCTGTCATTGACAATAAGCCTGATATGTACTATAATATTGGTATTGTAAAAATGAACGGAGGTGCAGTCAGGTGGCTAATAAAGACAGACAACAAAACTACACAAACGATAATAAGCCTCAGGACTACTATGAACAGGAATATCAGCGACAGCTTGACGAGTTCAACCGCATAAGCGGTGCTGGCGGACAGCGTGTTCAGCAAATAGACGAGGGCGTGAACGACTTTGACGATTACTATGACGCTGGCTACCCTGATGATAATACACAGGGTACAGCTCAGCCATACGGGCAGGGAAGCCGTTCATCATCAGACTATGCAGGCTCATACAGAGAAAGCACTCCAAGACGGCAGACACAGAGCAGACAAACGTCACGTCCACAGAACAGACAGAGCAAGCAGAGAGGTTCAGGCAAGTCAGCAAAAAGCAACAAGACCTCAGCCCAAAGACGAAATAATGACCTGCAATTTGGCAAAAACAATAAAAGCCGTAACGGTCAGACGAACAAAAAAGGTAAAAACAAAGTGGAAAATAAAAAAAGACACCCTATAAAAACATTTTTCAAGGTGCTTATCATCATACTTTTGGTGGTTTTCATATTGGCGAACGTGCTTATATGGCGATACATAGGCATGGTGAACAAGGTGCAAAGAGGTCAGCGAACGAACACAGACGCTTCTATGAACAGCTCTGATGTACGAAATATCCTGCTTATAGGCTCTGATACAAGAAACGCTGACGAGCGTGGCAGAACAGACTCTATGATACTTCTCTCCATTAACAGCACCACAAAAGAGATAACAATGACCTCTTTCATGCGTGATATGTATGTGAATATCAAGGGCATTGACGCTGACGGAAATGATATAGACACATGGTCAAAGCTCAATGCAGCGTATGTTTACGGCGGTGCAGAGCTTCTTATGGATACCATAGAGTATAATTTTGATATTGCCGTTGACGATTATGTTTATATCGACTTTCTGTCATTCGTTGATATCGTTGACGCAGTTGGCGGTATCGAGCTTGACATTTCCGACGAAGAGGCCGAGGGCATGAAGCCTCCAATGGCAGAGCAAAACAAGCTTCTTGGAAATAAAAAGGGTACAGACTATCTTGATAAGGGCGGAAAGAAGCTCCATGTAAACGGCAATCAGGCACTCGCCTATGCAAGACTTAGATATGTTGGCAACGCAGATTTCCAGCGAACAGAACGCCAGAGAACAGTTATCACAAAGATAATCGAAAAGGCGAAAAGCTCAGATCCGCTGACTATAGACAAGTTCGCAAAAGCATCAATGTCACATCTTACAACCAATATGTCCCAGACACAGCTTTTTGCTCTTACCTATAAGGCGATATTCTCCATGAATTACGAGATAAAGTCCATGAGAATACCTGATGATGATTCCTATTCATATGGCACATCATCTGACGGTCAATCAATTCTCGAAGTGGATTTTGAAGCCTGCAAAGCACTTCTCAGGAAAGAGATATATAACCAGTAAAAAGAAAAGCTCTGCTTCGGTAGGGCTTTTTATGTGCAAAAATATAGGGGCGCCGTCCCCTGCATGGTTTGTGCGTTTTTAATATTATTTTTTTGTTATACAAAAAAACCCTGCTAATGCAGGGCTTTCTATATTTGTATTATTGTTCAGGTGTCGGTTCAGGCTCAGGCTCAGGAGCAGGCGGATCAGTTTCCGTAACAGGCTCCGTTACTGTTTCTGTAACAGTTTCCGTGTTCGTTGACACCTCAGTGGTTTCACTTGGCTGTGTCAAAGATGGAGTAGTTTCAGTTGCTTTTTTCGTTTCTGTTGAAACCGAAGTTGTTTTGGTGGTCGTTGAAGTTGTGGTCGTGGTGATGTAGCTTGTGGTGGTCGTAGTTGTGGTGGTCTCTTCCTCTGATGAGTCCTCCTCCACAGGTGCGTCACCGAATGCTATAACGCCCCATTTTCCAGACTTCATTACCCATGCCTTGCCGTTGTGAGCAGGTCTTGCCTGATCGAACTCGCCTGGCTTTACGATACAGTTGCCGTCTATGTCATAATAACCATATGATGAATCTATGGATACCGGCAGATAATCGTCAGTGAAAAGATAAGGATGAACTGCCATCTCGTCATCTATCACCTTTCCGCAATAGGCACTCATGTCACCGTCGCACTTGAAGTCGATTATAGTCTTGCCGTCAGAACCAACATATCCCCACTTGCCTTCATCGTTCTCAAAGGCGATGCAGGTAAGTCCTGCGCCTTTGTATGCAGGGGCATAGAAATCAGTGTACTGCATATCAAGTATAAGCTTGTCCTTTTTAGCAAGCCCGTAAAGCGGTTCGCTCACAGGAGAAATGTCATAAAAACCATTGTCAGACTTTTTCACGTCAGCTTCACATACCACAACAGCCTTTTTGCCAGTGTATTCTTCGCCCTGTTCTTCGTCAGCGTCCTTTACATAGATCTTTTCCTCATTGCTGTTCCAGTAATATTTCGGTGAGCTGTCATGATGTTCCGCCGCATAGTATACTACCTGATTCGAGCTGTCGATACTGCAATACTCATATTCATCATTCTTTTCATTTATAATATTGAAAAGCGTGACCTCTCCGCACCAGCAGGTGTAGTAATCGTCATATTCCGCAGGCACTACCATGTTTCCGCTGTAGTCTATAATGCCATATTTGCCATTCTGTCTGATAACAGAATAGTTGGCATAAGCTGTGTTCTTTTCGTTGTTAGGGTCGACCTGACTTCCGTCAAAAGAAATGATATTATCGGCGTTTATAGTCGGCTCTATGAGCCAGCGATAAGCTTGTTTCTGTTCTGAATTTGAGTCAGCCGTATAGGAATAACCACCAGGGGCAACGTCGTCATCAGCACCCTTTTCCCAAGGCATGGCACAGCCTGTAAGCATAGCACCTGCAACAACGGCTGTCAGAGCAGAACAAAAAATCTTGTTCATAAGTTTCCTCCTATCATTTTCTGCTTCTTCCTTATCGCCCATTATCTGTATTTTTTATCTTTTCAGGGCAATATCTACACATACGATTATTATATACTATAACCCCTTTTATGTCAATAGCACAACTTACAAACAGCACCGCAAAGCTGCAAGGATTTTCAGCGATTTTAACACGAAAATCCCCGAAAAATCGTCGTTTAAAGCTTAAAAAGGACTGCCGCCCTGCAAGCGTCAGTCCCCCATATCTGCATGATTATTTTATGAGCTTCTCCGTCCATTTATGCGCACCATTTTCCAATGTTTTGAAATCAAAACAACGCTTTGATATTACGTGTTCAGGCTTGTCATATTTGAGAGCATACAATGAGCGTGCATTGTTTTCAAGAGGAAGTTCTTTGATATATTTCATTTCTCTTTTCAGAAGGTCAATGTATTTGCTTTTGGCAGTATCATTTTTGAAATCAACATACTCCTCGATTTTTCCGTATTCAAGGTCTGTCATTTCAGACACAGGCACAGGGAACATATAATTAAGATTTACAACAGCTATAAGCACGTCATTATGTATTATTTTCTGAAAATCTATATTTGCCTTTATTTTATTGTGTCTTGGCTTTGCAGAAGATACCTGCGTCACATATGCAAGGTCACCCACACGCATAAGCTCTCCAAAGAACGGCTTCAGCTTATCATTTCCGTAGTCTGTCCTTGGTATCCTCGACTCATAATTTTCTCTCAGATAGTCAAGGTAATCCTTGTTTATTATTTTCCACTTCTGCACGTTCATACATCTCCATACAAAAAATAAAGGGTCAAAACAAATTGACCCTTTAAATACCTATTAAAGCGATTTTAGACGGATTCGCAACCCCTATTAAAACAGTATTTTTAAAGGCTCTGTGACCTCTATTAAAGCGATTTTAGACGGATTCGCAACCCCTATTAAAAGAATAAATCTTTCTAATTCTATTATACCACATTATATGTAAATGTCAATAGTAAAGTGTCAGAAATCTTCCTGATTATTCTTCCTCTTCAACCGGCATATTCTCCCAGTTGTGGTAAACGTTCTGAACGTCGTCATCGTCCTCAAGATGCTCAAGAAGCAGACCCATCTTCTTGATAGCGTCCTCGTCTTCGATAGTTGTGTAGTTTGAAGGAACTTTCTCAGCCTCAGCAGAAAGTACCTTGTAACCCATTCCCTCAAGAGTTTCTCTTACAGAAGAAACCTGATTAGGGTCGCATGATATCTCGATAACATCGTCATCAACGTTGAAATCGTCAGCGCCTGCCTCAAAGCAGTCCTCCATTATCTTGTCCTCGTCAGCACCATTGTTCTCCATAACAACAGTACCAACATCAGAGAACATGAAAGATACACAGCCTGATGTACCCATGTTTCCACCGAACTTGTCGAAGAAGTGACGGATATCGCCTGCTGTTCTGTTCTTGTTGTCTGTAAGGCACTCAACGATAACAGCAACACCGCTTGGACCGTAGCCCTCGTATACCATTGACTCATAGCTGTTCTTGTCGCCGTCGCCTGCTGCCTTTTTGATAATTCTATCGATATTATCGTTAGGCACGTTGTTTGACTTAGCCTTTGCGATAAGATCTCTCAGCTTTGCGTTACCTGCAGGATCAGCACCGCCCTGCTTAACTACAACAGCGATCTCTCTGCCTATCTTTGTAAATATCTTAGCTCTTGCAGCGTCTGTTGCACCCTTTTTTCTTTTAATGTTTTCCCATTTTGAATGACCTGACATTTGATTCACTCCTTGATGTAATATTATTCATTGATGCTGCCCACAGACCATGCTGCCTCGAACAGTTCACCTATACGTTCCTCACGCCCCGTGAGATATAAAAAACCGAAAAGACATTCCAAACCTGTTGCCATGCGGTATTCCCCCACAGTGGAATGTTTCGGAGCATTTATGCCCTTTGCATTTCTGCCCCTTTTGAAAATATCCATTTCCTGTTCGTTAAGCAGCCCATCGTCAAGCCACTTGTGAACAGCCTTTGCCTGATATTCCGCACACACCCTCTCAACAGTGAGCTTGTGCAGCTTGTCCGCAGGCATATTAGCTTCAAGGATAAGCTTTTCTCTTACCCTTATCTCGTAAACGCCGTCCCCGATAAAAGCCAGTGCCAGAGGGGAGTATTGCATAGCGTCCATATCAGAAAGCTTTCCCGTGACGCTCCCTCCTATCTGAGATATTCAAACTCAAAGTCGAATATAGAAACAGTGTCGCCCTCTTCGATACCCATTTCTTCCAGCTTGTCGATTATGCCGCTGGTCCTGAGTACGTTCTGGAAATACTGCAGTGAGGAGTAGTCGTCCATATTAGCCGTCCTGAGTATGTCAAGAAGCCAATCTGCTTCCACGAAATAAACGCCGTCCTCCACAGTAACACGGAAGTCTTTCTTTGAGATGAGCTTATCGTCAAGCTCCTCCTGCGTGAGCGGCTGAGCTTCAAACTGCTTAACAGGCGGAAGAACAGAAAGTCGCTCCCATACGCCATACATAAGCTCTTTTGTACCCTTTGTGGTAGCGGCAGAGATCTCATAGAAGAGAAGTCCCTGATCCTCAACATAGTTTCTCAGTCTTTCTACCTGCTCAGGGGTAGCCATATCGCTCTTGTTTGCGGCAACTATCTGCGGAGCTTCCGCAAGCTCCATTGAGAAGTTTTCAAGCTCGTGATTTATCGCCTTGAAATCCTCGATAGGATCTCTGCCCTCGCTGCCTGAAACGTCGATAACGTGAACGATAAGTCTGCACCTTTCAACGTGTCTGAGAAATTCGTGACCAAGACCGACGCCCTCGCTCGCACCCTCGATAAGACCTGGGATATCCGCCATAACAAAAGATTTTCCCTCTTCTATCTTAACAACGCCAAGCACAGGCGTCAGGGTAGTGAAGTGGTAGTTGGCTATCTTTGGCTTTGCCGCTGAAACAACAGAAATGAGCGTGGATTTTCCCACGTTCGGGAAGCCCACAAGTCCTACGTCTGCAATAAGCTTGAGTTCAAGCATGACCTCATATTCGTCACCACGGAAACCCGGCTTTGCAAACTTCGGTATCTGCCTTGTGGAAGTGGCAAAATGAGCGTTTCCACGCCCACCCTTGCCTCCGTGAGCGATAACAGCAGGCTCATCGGTAGAAAGGTCGGCAAGTATCCTGCCGCTCTTTATTTCTTTAACAACAGTGCCTCTAGGAACTTTCACCACAAGGTCGGGAGCATTTCTGCCTGAGCAGTTTTTGCCGCCGCCGTTCTGTCCCTTTTCGGCAACATATTTTCTCTTATATCTGAAATCTATAAGGTTTGAGATATTGTCGTCAACAACGAAAACAATATCTCCGCCCTTACCGCCGTCACCGCCGTCCGGACCGCCTGCCGCAACGTATTTCTCACGGTGGAATGAAACTGCACCGTCGCCGCCGTCACCGGCTTTTATATAGATCTTCGCCTGATCGACAAACATGATCAAACCTCCTTATAAATGATATTATGCGTAAATTTAGTTGTCATTAATCAACAAAAGACCCCAAGCCTAAGGCTCAGGGTCATATGTTACAAAATTAAGCCTTGGGATAAACCGAAACCTTCTTGCGGTCTCTACCGAGTCTTTCAAATCTTACAACACCATCGCTTGTTGCGAACAGAGTATCGTCAGAACCCTTCTTAACGTTCTCGCCTGGGTGAATGTGAGTACCTCTCTGACGAACGAGGATGTTACCAGCCAGTACGAACTGACCGTCAGCTCTCTTTACGCCAAGTCTCTTTGACTCAGAATCACGTCCGTTCTTTGTAGAACCCATTCCCTTTTTATGAGCGAAAAACTGCATTGAAATCTTAATCATCTAAATTACACCTCCATAAAATGTAATCCGTCCGATCAGTTATCTCTGACCGTGACTTTGATCCTGCCTGAAAATTCCTCAGCTAGAAAATATAAATGAGTGAGAAGCCCTAAAAGTAGCTTGTCCCCCTCCTCTGAGCTGTCATTTTCAAGCCTTAATATTATTTCGTTTTCTTCCACTGCGACATCAGCCTTTATCTTAAAAGCCTCAGTGACAGTGTTAGCCGTCAACATTACAGCAGACGATACGCTTGCACAGCATACGTCCTCGCCATAATCTGCATAACCTGCGTGACCCGTTATACGAAATCCCACAAGTCTGTCATGCTCATTTCTGAAAAAATCAGCACAGATCATTATGCGTTGATAGCTTCGATCATAACCTTAGTGTAAGGCTGTCTGTGACCGATCTTGGTCTTTTCGCCCTTCTTTGGCTTGTAAGTGAATACAGTCACCTTCTTGGACTTGCCGTTCTTGATGACCTTAGCTGTTACGGAAGCGCCGTCAACATATGGAGCGCCAACCTTGATACCGTCGTCAGCGCCAACTACCATTACCTTATCGAAAGTAACAGCGTCCTCAGCGTTTACGTCCAGCTTTTCTACGAAAACCTCATCACCAGGCTTAACCTGATACTGCTTTCCGCCTGTTTCAATTACTGCGTACATTACGAATGCACCTACCTTTAAATAAACTCGCTACGCACGGTGGTCTGCAAATACAAACACTTATGACCGTGAATATGCGGCTTTAATATCATAACATATCCGCCCCAAAAAGTCAAGCACAGCTCTGTTTCTGCTTAAAAATTTACAGAAATTTAACTTTTAAAAGCTCCTTTTCTATCCAATGCCGTCCCGCTGTAAACATTTCTCCTTAAACCTATTGTAAACCCGCAAAAAATATGCTATAATAAGTGTGTATACATTATATAATATTACGAAAGAGGTCGAAGAACAATGACAAATTCTTATGAAAGCCCGTTTTGTACCAGATATGCAAGCAAGGAAATGCAGTATATTTTCTCTGCTGACAAGAAGTTTACTACTTGGAGAAAGCTGTGGGTAGCCCTTGCCCGTGCTGAAATGAAGCTCGGTCTTAATGTTACTCAGGAGCAGGTAGACGAGCTTGAAGCTAACATTGATAATATAGATTATGCCGCTGCCGCTGAGCGTGAAAAGCTTGTTCGTCATGACGTTATGTCACACGTTTATGCTTATGGCCTTGTTTGTCCAAAGGCAGCAGGTATCATTCACCTTGGCGCAACTTCATGCTATGTAGGCGATAACACAGACGTTATCATCATGAGAGATGCACTTAAGGTCGTAAAGAGAAAGCTTGTCAAGGTTATCGACCAGCTTGCAAAGTTTGCCGATAAGTATAAGGCTATGCCTTGCCTTGCTTATACTCACCTCCAGCCTGCACAGCTCACAACAGTGGGCAAAAGAGCTACTCTTTGGTGCAACGAGCTTCTTATGGATCTTGAAGATCTGGATTTCAGACTTGCTAACCTCAAGCTCCTCGGCTCAAAGGGAACTACAGGCACTCAGGCTTCATTTATGGAGCTTTTCCACGGTGATACTGATAAGGTAAAAGAGCTTGAAAAAATGATAGCCGAGGAAATGGGCTTTGACGCTGTCGTTCCAGTTTCAGGTCAGACCTATTCAAGAAAAATGGACTATCAGGTATGCTCAGTTCTCGCCGGTATCGCTCAGTCTGCTATGAAGTTCTCAAACGATATAAGAATTTTGCAGTCATTCAAGGAGATCGAAGAGCCGTTCGAGAAAAATCAGATAGGCTCTTCCGCTATGGCATATAAGAGAAATCCAATGAGAGATGAGAGAATAACATCACTTGCCAGATACGTTATCTGCGACGTTCTCAACCCTGCATTCACAGCAGGTACACAGTGGTTTGAGAGAACTCTCGACGACTCTGCAAACAAGAGAATTTCCGTTGCCGAAGCTTTCCTGGGTGTTGACGCTATACTCAATATCATGCTCAATGTTACAGATCCTGACAACGGCTTGGTAGTATATGACAAGATCATCAGAAGAAGAGTTATGGCAGAGCTTCCTTTCATGGCTACCGAGAACATTATGATGGACGCTGTAGAAAAGGGCGGAAACAGACAGGAACTTCACGAAAGAATAAGAGAGTATTCAATGGTAGCAGGTGCAAGAGTTAAGAAAGAGGGACTTGACAATAACCTCTGCGAGCTTATCCTTAACGACCCTATGTTCATGATAACAAAGGAAGAAATGGATAAGATAATGAAGCCTGAAAACTTTATCGGCAGATGCCCACAGCAGGTGGACGAATTTATCGAAAATTGCGTAAAGCCTGTTGTTGAAGCAAACGGCGTGTCTGACGATGTTGCAGAAATAAACGTATAATATCAAAAGATAAAAATATTTCAGCGGGCTGATAGGTCTTTTCAGATCGTCAAGCCCCTGAATTTTATCTGATAAACACCACACAAAAGAAAGGCGGAAAACACCATGGCAGATTTTTGTACAGGCAAACGCTGTCCAAAATGTGGCGGCAGGAACTGTCAGCTTATAAGCGAAACAGACTACAGAAGCGGCAAATACGGCTTTGGAAAAGGCTGCTGCGGCTATATACTGTTCGGACTGCCAGGGCTTATCTGCGGACTTTGCGGCATGGAAAGCAAGTCAAAAACACGTTCCTATTGGGTATGCCCCGATTGCGACTATAAGTTCAGGGCATGAGAACGAGAAAAGACCCATATGCGCTGTGGCTTTATCTTATGAAGCTTGGTGCGGCGGCAGGCTGTCATCAGCGCCCCGACAGAAGCTTCTTTTTCCACGGCTGGCAGTTTCCTGTGTGCGCAAGATGTACGGGCGTGCTTGCAGGACAGCTTATAGGCTTTCCGCTAGCCGTAAAGAAAAATATATCCGCCCTGACAGCGGTTTTGTGCTGTGAAACTACAATGCTTGATTGGCTCTTGCAGTATACAGGGGTGAAAAAGTCCACTAATAAACGTCGGCTCATAACAGGTCTGCTTGGAGGATTTGGGCTTGCGGTTGCATATGTTGGTATCATCAGATTTGTGATAAAAAAGATAAAAAGGGGAGCGAAAACATGATAATCGAAACAGATAGACTTTATATGCGCAGGCTCACCGAGGGCGACTTTGACGCTCTTTGCAAAATTTTGCAGGACGAGAAGTGTATGTACGCCTACGAACACGCTTTTTCTGATGAAGAAGTGAGAGAGTGGCTTTGCAAACAGCTTGTGAGATACCGCATTTACGGTTTCGGGCTTTGGGCTGTGATACTCAAAGAAAGCGGCGAGCTTATCGGACAGTGCGGTATCACAATTCAGCATACCGACAGAGAAAGCGTTATGGAAGTGGGCTATCTTTTCAGACGTGACTGCTGGAACAAAGGCTATTGTACCGAAGCGGCTAAAGTCTGCAAAGACTTTGCCTTTGATAAACTTGGCGCAGACGAGGTGTATTCCATTATTCGTGACAGCAATACAGCTTCAAGGCGTGTTGCCGAGAAAAACGGCATGACAGTGAAATATACCTTTACAAAGCATTATTACGGCGTTGATAGCCGCATTTGGCATATTCGATAAAACGTGAGAAACGGTGATAAAAATGGAACTTGAACAATATAAAAGCAGTGCCTTTGAAATATTCGACAGACTTCTCAGAGCCATGAGAAGCCCCGAGGGCTATGTCCACCCGCAATCCCTTTTGTGCTGTATAGGTTCTCTTGCAGGCTATTCCTGTCAGCAGGACGTGAGAAAGCTTTTCATGACAGAGGGAGTTCAAGAGGAGGACGTTTTCACAGTGTTCACTGATAAGTCGGGCAGAAAGTATTTCTACGGCGATATCATTGACGAAAAGCTTGTGGGCAATAACTACTCAGTGTGGTCTTTTACCGCAGGAGTGCTTAAAAAATATAACGAGCCTTTTACGGACGTTGGGGAAATGCTCCGCTACACTGCGGCAAATGCAGGGGGCGCAAGCTTTGGCAAAATAAGAAACTGCACCACAGGTGAAACTGTCCAAAGCTATATAAAGCTTCTTTGGCAACCGCTTCTGCCTATAGCGCAGAAGTCAGCAGGCAGGGGAGAGCTTCACATAGTTTTCGGACTTTGCATACAAAAAGCCATGATGACCTGCAAAAGCGCAGTGTCACTTTCAGAGTGCGCAAGAATAATAATGGAAAGCGCTCTTACGGGGGCAAGGGTGGACTTCAAGGACTTGTAAGGTAAACAAAATAAAAAAATAGGGAGAAACTTAATATGAAAAATAGCAGAAAAACAGCCGTATTGCTGGCGGCATTGCTGTCAGTGTCACTTTGCGCCTGCGGACCTGTTGAGGAAGCCGCAGACAGCGTTTCAGAAACGAAAGATACTACTACTGCGGAAGCGGTGTCAGATATGCCCGACAGTGTGGAGGAAAGTTCGCAGACGGATGACAGTTCGCAGGTGGAAATAATTCGTGACCCTGAGCTTGTTTGTGACCTTAGCGAAATACCATATACAGCCAAATGCACCGTGGAGGGCAATTTTGGTGCAGAGGCAATGCTTTCTGATTATTATGGTATAAACGCAATGATAAATTCTGACGAGCCGCTCCTTAGTATACCTGTCAAGTATACTGACGCTGATTTCGGGGGTGGGGTCATTCGTTTTGAGTTTAGCGACAAAATAAGCGACGAGCAGAAAGCTAGTGCAGTTATAATGCAGTTTGACGAGGATAGCACGTTCACGAAACTTGAAAGTTTCGTTGACGAAAATGGCATTTCTGCGAATATCACCACGGGTGGCGTTTACATGGTCATAGACAGCTATGTTTATGATATGTTTAACGGAGAGTCGGTGGATATAGACCGTTATGATATTGAAAACGGTTTGACCATAGAACTTTCGGATTTTTCTGCCGCTTTAGAGTTGCCTGAGATAGGTGGATTTTCTGCCGCAAAGTTGGAAAAGCATGAGATAACTACAGATGATTTTGACGGCACGAGAGATGTGAAGATTGTCTATGCAAATCTTATTGACGGCAAAGTGGACGAAAAATATGACGGGTTAAATCTGTCATTGTCTTATTATCAGCGGCTTGACAAGACCACGGTCGATGATATGCTAGATATGTATGCAAAGTCGGCTGATATCAGCTCTGATGATAATGTTTGGCTTGATTATCGGGGACTTGACCTTGGCAATGGCAAGCGTGGCTGTGTTATTGCGGCTCTGGGTGAGGATCAAAGTGTGAACGTTCAGGGCATATACGAGTTTTCTGACAGCGAATATATACAATATAATGTGGTGATACCACTAAAGTATGTTTCAATGGGAGAAGATATTTTCGATTCAGCTATGAGTTTTCGCTATGCAGAATAAACGCATTTATAATGTTTGGGCGGTCTGAGGGGACTGCTGTTTTAAACGCTTTTTGAAAAGCTTTTTATATTGGTAAAAATTTTGCGGTCGTTACCGCATTGAAAGGATTTGATTTGATTGAAGATCGAAACACAATGTTTACACGAGGGTTATACGCCTAAAAACGGAGAGCCGAGAGTAGTGCCTATCGTACAAAGTACAACCTATGTCTATGACTCCTCAAGAGAGATAGCCGAGGTCTTTGACGACCCTACCAAGAGCCTTATCTACTCACGCTTTGAAAACCCTACCACAGACGCAGTTGAAAAGAAAATTGCCGCTCTCGAGGGCGGTGCAGCCGCAATGTGTACATCAAGCGGACAGGCTGCCACACTTTGCTCTATCCTGAACATCTGTCAGGCAGGAGACAGCTTTATAGCTTCCACTTCTATCTATGGTGGCACCATAAACCTTTTCAGCATAACAATGAAAAGACTTGGCATAGAGTGTATCTTTGTTGACCCAGACGCTACAGATGATGAGATACAGGCGGCATTCAAGGATAATACAAAGCTTGTTTTCGGTGAAACTATCGCAAACCCAGCGCTGACAGTTTTCGATATCGAGCGTTTTGCAAATATCGCCCATAAGAATGGTGTTCCTCTTATCGTTGATAATACTTTCGCTACTCCATACCTTTGCAGACCTATCGAGTGGGGCGCAGATATCGTTATCCATTCCACATCAAAGTATATGGACGGCCACGCAGTTCAGGTTGGCGGCGTTATCGTTGACAGCGGCAAGTTCGATTGGACGGGCGGAAAGTTCCCTTGCATGACCGAGCCTGACGAAAGCTATCACGGCACTATCTACACTGAGAAATATTCTTTTGCACCTTACATAGTAAAGGCAAGAATGCAGCTTATGAGAGATTTCGGCTGCTATCCTGCTGCAAATTCCTCGTTCCTGCTCAATCTGGGACTTGAAACTCTCCCTGTAAGAATGAAGCAGTATTGTGAGAATGCGCTCACAGTGGCAAAATTTCTCGAAAGCAATGACAAGGTAGAGTCCGTTGCATATCCTGGACTTGAAAGCGATAAGTACCATAAGCTTGCTGAAAAGTATCTCCCTCTTGGCACAGCAGGTGTTATCTCGTTCGTTATCAAGGGCGGAAGAGATACAGCGGCAAAGTTCATGGACAGCCTTAAGCTTGCTTCCAACGAAGTTCACGTTGCCGATATCCGTACTTGTATCCTCCACCCAGCCTCCGCAACACACAGACAGCTTTCAGACGAACAGCTCGTTGCCGCAGGCATAAACGGCGGAATGATAAGACTTTCCGTAGGTCTTGAAAATGTCGAGGATATCATAGACGATCTTAAGCAGGGCTTTGCGGCTATCTAAAATCCACCGAAAGGAGAACAGCTTATGGCTTTGGAAAACAAACTTGGTATAACCGACTCTGCGACCCTTGCCAGAACAGAAGAAAAGCTAAGCAAGGAAAAGGCTGTTAAGCTGGTTGAACATGGCATTTTGGATAAGCAGAAAGCAGGCAGTTTTCAAGCTCTTGCAGAGATACACAAATATCTTTTTGAGGATATCTATGATTTCGCAGGGAAAATAAGAACTGTGAATATTGCTAAAGGTGGGTTTCGATTTGCCCCTGTTATGTATCTTGAAAGCTCCCTTGAAAATATCGAAAAAATGCCACAAAGCGACTTTGACAGCATAGTTGAAAAGTATGTTGAAATGAATATCGCCCACCCATTCAGAGAGGGCAATGGCAGATCAATGCGCATATGGCTGGATATGATGTTCAGAAAAGAGCTTTCTGTGGCGGTAGATTGGAGCAGGATAGACAAGGAGGATTATCTCCTTGCCATGGAGCGAAGCCCCATTCGTGATATCGAAATAAAGCACCTGCTTAAAAATGCCCTCACAGCGGATACAAATGACCGAGAGCTGTTTATGAAGGGCATAGACCAAAGCTATTATTACGAGGGCTATAACAGCTACAGCATTGATGACCTGAGATAAAAAAATCAAGGACGGATATTTCCTGCGAAATACCCGTCCTTTTTATGTGCCTATCCATTCTCAGGGAGCGTAACAATAAAATTTGTACCCTTTCCGTATTGTGATTCTACACGGATATTGCCGTTGCACAGCTCCACGATACGCTTAACAAGGGGCAAACCAAGTCCGTTTCCCTCTGAAGCGTGCGCCCTGTCCCCTTGATAAAAACGCTCAAAAATGTGTGATATGGTTTGCTGATCCATTCCGATGCCACGGTCAGTTATCTCAGCCGTTATCACATCACCCTCTTTGAAAAGCTTTACTCTGATAGAGCTTCCCTCCGGGGAGAATTTTATGGCGTTGCCTATTATGTTCACCCACACCTGCGAAAGCATTTCCGCATTGGTGGTGTATTGTATCTCCTGCATATCAATGTCAAAGCTTATGTCCTTAGCCGTCCATTGCTTTTCCAGAAGAAGTATGCAGTTTCTTATCTGCTCGTCAAGGGAAAAGCTTGTCTTGTCAGTGATGATCTGCTGATTTTCAAGCTTTGAAAGCATAAGAATGTTCGATGAAAGATTGGTCAAACGCCTTGATTCGCTGATGATAATGTCAATGTATTCCTGCTTTTTCTCTTCTGACAGATTTTCTTTTTTTAGCTGTTTCGCAAAGCCCTGGATAGAAACGATAGGCGTTTTGAACTCGTGAGAGAAGCTGTTGATAAAATTCTCCCTGAACATCTCGATGCCCCCAAGCTCCTGCGCCATTTTGTTGTAGCTTTCTATAAGCTCGTCTATCTCGCCGTTAAAGCCTGTTACCTCTAACCTTTGAGAGAAATCTCCCTTTTCTACCCTGTGCATTGCCTTTTTTACCTCACGCACAGGTCTTACTATCTTGCTTGCTACAGCGGCAGAAATGCAAGTGCCGATTATTACAGATACCACAAGTCCCACAATAAGGAAAACAAAAGGCATTTGCAAAGGGGATAGAAAATGCAGGCATCTTTTTATGCCTATCATTATAAATCCCGTAAGAAGCCCTGCCCATATCATTATCATAAATACCGCCGAAACTATGCTGGCGTTCATGGTGTAATTTCGCCTGCGCTCTGAGCGAAGAGCAGAGATAAGATGTTTTTTCATGAGCCTATCCTTTCAGCTTGACCGCCTTGTAGCCAAGCCCTCTCACTGTCATTATCTCAAAATCGTGGTTATTCTTCAAATGCTCTCTTATGCGGTTTATGTGTACGTCCACAGTGCGCTCGTCAGTGTCTGAGGTCATATCCCAAAGCTCGTCCATAAGCTGACGGCGGGTGAATATCTTGTCGGGATAGGAAAGAAGCTTGTAAAGAAGCATGAACTCTTTCGGTGGAAGCTCCCTTATGCCCTCAGGGGTCTTGATAGTCAGTGCGTCATAGTCGAGAGTGGTGTCGCCCACAGTTATCTTGTGGTCGCTCACTATCTGCGAACGTCGCAAAAGTGCCTGAATACGCAGAAGCATTTCCTCCTCGTCCACAGGCTTAACCATGTAATCGTCCGTACCTTTTATAAAGCCCTGCTTTTTGTCAAAAGCCGTTTCCTTAGCCGTCACCATTAATATAGGCGTCTGAAACCCAGCCCTGCGGATAGTTTCGCAAAGCTCCAAACCGTCCATACGAGGCATCATAACGTCCATTATAATAAGGTCAACGTGTTTTTCGTCCATTATTTCGAGAGCCTCTATACCGTCACGAGCCTCGATAGGTGTGTAGCCGTTGTCGCTAAGCACATCACAGGTCAGTTTGCGAGTGTTAGTATCGTCCTCCACCACAAGTATGTGAAACATTTTTACCCCTCCGTTCACTTTGCATTTTTTTATTATATCACCGTTTTATTAACGTGATATTAACGATGTCAAGACACATTTAGTTCAAAATTTCATGTTGATCCTGCACAATTTCAGGGGTATTGCCTTGTGCAAACAAATGATTTATATTTTAATTTGGCAACATTTCTGCAATTGTTGCATTTTTTATGCAACAAAAGGGGTGCTTTTCGGGGATAAGTATAGGGGTATTATCCCAAATTGAATATCCTGCAAGGTAGCAGTGTATGAGGAAACATTTTGTCAACGTGAGTTAGGTGAACACGATGAGAGGTTCTGATCGCACAGAAAAGCACTTCCTGCACCTTGTTTGAAGCTTGAAAACTGAATAAAAATCGTACAAAGCCACAAAATTACGGCAACAAATCTGTAGGGGCGAACAGCGTTCGCCCGTCGAAGAAACAAGTCCACGATTACAACCATTGTAGGACAGAACAAAAAACTATCCTATCACGCTTGTAGGGGCTGGCGCCCCCGACGTCCCGCCCCTCCGACATTTCGTCTGCAATCTCATTTGTGTTATCCACATAATGTTTTCTACATGAGCTCTTGATAATTCAAACCTCACTCCTTCGAGCGGGCTGTCGAGGGCGCCAGCCCCTACAATTCTGAAATTATAACAAATTCTGAACACGGGCGAACGCTGTTCGCCCCTACAGATATTCGGGATAGTTTATTCCTCCGCAAAATCGCTCCGCTCTTTGCGGACTTTACGTTGTGCAGGAGGATAGTAAAGCGGTGCAGATTTAATTCTCCGATATCACTTTCATCTAAAATCTGACTTCTTTATGCTATTTTTCATTAAATCTGCACCTAGTCGGCTGTCGCCGATTGAGGCTCTGCCTCATACTCCGCTAGGGGCTTTGCCCCTAGACCCCACAAGCCCTCTAGCGCCGGGCTTGAGCGTGCGCTTTATCTCTCGCTTCGCTCGGTGCTTTATTTTTACTTTATGCTTGTAATTTACTTTGGTCTGCTTTGCCCATTCCTCATTCCTCATTTCTCATTTCTCATTCCTCACTCCTCACTTAAATCTCCCCTCCGACAATTTTTTTACCCAAAACTGTGTTATGTTTAAACTGAGTTTATAAAACCCTATTATAATATCTTTACAATAACAAAAATAGGAGAATATATATGCTTAGTTTAAAGGACATAAAAAAAGATTATGTCGTTGGTGATTCCACCGTTTCTGCCCTTAAAGGCGTTAGCATTGATTTTCGTGAGAATGAGTTCGTTTCTATCCTTGGCCCGTCAGGCTGCGGTAAAACCACTCTTTTGAACATTATAGGCGGCCTTGATAGATATACCAGCGGTGACCTTAACATTAACGGCAAATCTACCAAGGATTTCAAGGATTGCGACTGGGATTCCTACAGAAACCATTCCATAGGCTTCGTGTTCCAGAGCTATAACCTTATACCGCACCAGACAGTGCTTTCAAACGTTGAGCTTGCTTTGACCCTCTCAGGTGTTTCAAAGTCAGAAAGACGTGAAAGAGCCGTCAAGGCTCTCGAGCAGGTGGGTCTTGGCGACCAGCTCCACAAAAAGCCTAATCAGATGTCAGGCGGTCAGATGCAGAGAGTTGCCATTGCAAGAGCGCTTGTGAATGAGCCTGACATTCTGCTTGCAGACGAGCCTACAGGTGCGCTTGATACTGAAACAAGTGTTCAGATAATGGAGCTTTTGAAGAGCATTTCAAAGGACAAGCTTATTATAATGGTAACGCACAATCCTGAGCTTGCAATGAAATATTCTTCAAGAATAATCAAACTTCTTGACGGAAAGGTCATAGATGATTCCGACCCTCTTGACAAGAATGTTGTTGAGCCTATCAAAAAGCCTGAAAAAGAGCCTACAAAGGCTGACAAAAAGGCGGCGAAGAAAGAGCGCAAAAAGCTTAAAACTTCCATGAACTTCCTTACTGCGCTGTCTTTGAGCCGAAACAATCTTATGACAAAAAAGGCAAGAACGCTTCTTACCTCTTTTGCAGGCTCTATTGGTATAATCGGTATCGCACTTATTCTTTCTATCTCAAACGGTGTTCAGCTTTATATAGATCAGGTGCAGTCTGATACCCTTTCAAGCTATCCGCTTCAGATAACAAAGACCACCGCAAGTATAGGTGAGATAATGAACACCATGGCGAAAAACCATGAGGATTCAGCAAACCACGATAAAGACAAGGTCTATTCTCAGAATGCCATGGGCGAGATGATAAACACTCTCATGGAAGAAACGAAGGTCAACAATCTGGAGAAGTTCAAGAAATATCTTGACGATAACAGCGACCTGAAAGACCTTACAAGCGACGTTCAGTACACATACGCCACTACACTTAATGTTTTCACGGAGAGCGACAGCGGTGTAATGCAGGTCAATCCGTCAACGCTTCTTGAAGATATGGGATATATGTCCTCAACTCAGATGGAAGCAATGTCCATGAGTGGCTCAATGGGTGGCATGATGGGCATGGGTACTGACGTATGGAGCGAAATGATAGATAATGAGGAGCTTATCGACAAGCAGTATGACGTTATCGCAGGACGTTTGCCTGAAAAATATAACGAAGTTGTGCTTGTAGTTGATAAGAACAACGAGATAAACGACTATGTGCTTTATTCTCTCGGACTTCTCGACCCAAGCTCACTTAACGGCATAGTAAGACGTGCCATGGCAGGAGAGGATATATCCGTTGACAGCGAACAGCACGTTTACACCTATGATGAGCTTCTTGACCTGAAATTCAAGGTCGTTCCTACACCTGATTTCTATAAGAAAAAAGACGGTGTGTGGGAAGATATGACAGGCGATGAGAGCTACATGAAAAAGGCTGTTGCAAATGGCACAGAAATAAGTGTAGTCGGTATCCTGCGACCTGACGAGGACGCTTCTTCTGCTTCCATAAGCGGTGCGATAGGCTATCGTCATGACCTTATGACATATCTTATCGACGAAGTAGATAACAGCGAGATAGTAAAAGAGCAGATAGCAAATCCTGACATAGATGTTTTCACAGGACTTAAGTTCAAAACGGATGAGAATGCGGCAGATACAGACAGCAGTTCAGAAACCGTTTCCGACAGCACAGCCGATACAGAAAGCAAGGCTGACAAAACAGCAGACAACTCCGACACAGATAAGAAGGCTGGTTTGGTGGCAGGCGACAGCTCTATGGAGATACCTGAGGGAATGACTGAGGAGCAGTATAAGGCTCTTATGGAGCAGAGCGGTGCTTCCGATACAGGCGAGCTTGCAGATATGGGCATGAATGCCATGGGTTCAATGGATATGTCAGCAATTCAGGGCGGTGATATGTCATCGCTTACCGAAACTCAGAAGAAGTATATAGCTTCACTTTCTGACGAGCAACTGGAGCTTATGAAGCAAATGCTCAAAGAACAGTCCGACACAAATGCGGATCAGCTTGCAAACAGCGGAAAATATTCCACTTCAAACTATGACAACAACATGAAAACTCTTGGTTATTCAGTTGTTGAAGACCCTGACAGCATAAATATCTATCCTGTGGACTTTGCTTCAAAGGAAAAGATAATAGATATTATCGACGATTACAACGACAGTGTCGGCGAAGAGGACAAGATAGAATACACCGATTATGTTGGTCTTATGATGAGTTCTATCACCTCTATCATAAACGCTATCGGCTACGTTCTTATTGCATTTGTTGCAATTTCACTTGTGGTATCATCTATCATGATAGGCATTATAACCTACATCTCAGTTTTGGAAAGAACAAAGGAGATAGGTATTCTGAGAAGTATAGGTGCTTCAAAGAGGGATATATCAAGAGTGTTCAATGCCGAAACAGTTATCGTGGGATTTGTGGCAGGTGCATTGGGAATAATTATCTCATATCTGCTCACAATACCGATAAACATGATAATCGCACATCTTACGGACGTGCCGATAAGAGCTTCAATACCTGTCAGTGCGGCAGTTGTACTCATTGCAATAAGCGTTTGCCTGACGCTTATCGCAGGTCTGTTCCCGTCAAGAGTGGCGGCAAAGAAAGACCCTGTTATCGCACTGAGAACAGAATAGTTTATTTTAGACCCCAAGGAGGTAATCACTATGAAAAAGCTTACAGCAGAAAAAATAGACAACATCATGGGCGCAATGAGTTGTATCGTAACAGGTTTTTGTCTTATGGCTCTCATTATGATGGGACATTGCTGATTTTCTGACATTCCCATAACAAATTCCTATATAAACTACTGCCCGTCATACCATTTTGGTTGGCGGGCAGTAGTTTTCTTGTGAATTGGTGCGGTATGGCTTAGAATATTCTATAAACCGTCACAAATTTTACACAATAATAGGTTATTATATAAGCAAAGAATATGAATTAAGGTAGCAATACAAAAGGATTGCGTGCAAAGCCAATAGGCGGTCCTTGTGCGGTGCTGCCTGAATAGGAGGGAATAACTATGGCAAAAATACTTGTTGTAGACGATGAGATAAAAATAAGAGAGATAATCAAAGAGTATGCCGAGTTTGAGGGATATGAAGTAGCTCAGGCTGAGGACGGTATGCAGGCTGTGGAAATGGTGAAAAATCAGGATTTCGATATTATCATAATGGACGTTATGATGCCGAAGCTTGACGGCTATTCCGCTTGCAAGGAGATAAGAAAAATAAAGCAGATACCTGTTATAATGCTTTCCGCAAGGGGCGAGGAGTATGACAAGCTTTTCGGCTTTGAGATAGGCGTTGACGATTATGTAGTAAAACCGTTCTCGCCAAAGGAGCTTATGGCAAGGATAAGGGCGGTGCTTAACCGTGCGTCAGCTTCTCAGCGCACTGAGGACGTTATAAGATACGAGGGATTAGAGATAAACTTTACAGCCCGTGAGGTAAAGATAGACGGGGAGAAGGTTTCCATGACTCCGAAAGAGTATGACCTGCTTTTCTATCTGGTGAAGAACATGAACATTGCGCTTTCAAGAGAGAAGCTTCTTGAAGAGGTATGGGGCTTTGATTTTTACGGTGACGACAGAACTGTGGACACTCACATAAAAATGCTGAGAAACAGCCTTGGAAAATACCGCAATCTTATTGTTACTCTGAGAGGAATGGGATATAAGTTTGAAAAGATCCAGTAAGCTTGCAGAAGTCAAGGAAAAAGTCAGCAATAAGACGGCGGAGATAAAGGCGAAAAGAAGTCTGCGGTCATATGTGTGGATGTATTTTATCTTCTTCACGGCTTTTATTCTTATTCTTATTTGGCTTTTTCAGTATTTTTTCTTGGAAAGATATTATCAGTCGGCGAAGATAAGAGATATCACAGACGCTGCAAATCAGATAATCCAAGCATATGGCACTGACCAGCAGGAGGTAACGAACCGCTCGCTGGCTTTTGACAACAGCCTTTGCATTGTTATAACGGACGAAATGGGCAATCCTATTGTGATGGAAAACAACATGGGAGCATATTCGCATCTTAACAAGGTCATAAACAAGGGCTATGGCATCGGACTTTTCAAGATGATATCTCAGCTAAAGCAGTCTGACGATAACTACATCACGAAAATTGCTCAGAATGAGAATTTCAAGAGCAAGGAGATATTTTACTGCACGTCTATCTACACTGATGATTCGGATAAGCAGGCGTATCTTTTTATTGAAAGCTCAATAGAGCCTATAGATTCTACTGTAAGCATTATAAGAGAACAGCTCATTTATATCACTATCATACTTTTTGAGCTTGCTTTTATTGTAACTATGTATATCTCAAAGCGACTTTCAAAGCCTATCGTTGACATTACGAACACGGCGAAGAAATTCGGTGAAGGGGATTATACGGTGGAGTTCAATGGTCATGGCTATTGTGAGATAGAGGAGCTTTCCACGGTGCTTAACAATGCCAAGGACGAGATACAAAAGGTATCGGAGCTTAGGAAAGACCTTATTGCGAACATATCTCACGACCTGAGAACACCGCTCACTATGGTGAAGGCTTATGCGGAAATGATAAGGGACTTGTCGGGGGATAATCCTGTGAAGAGGCAGGAGCATATCCAAGTCATTATCGACGAGGCTGACAGGCTTTCAAGTCTGGTAAATAATCTGCTGGAGCTTTCAAAGCTGGAGTCGGGCAATGCGGAGCTTAAACTCACGGACTTCTCTATTGTTGACAAGCTCAATGACTGCATGACGAGGTATCAGATACTCATAGAGCAAAACGGTTATGATATCAAGTATATCCCTGATGAGGACAGGATAATAACGGCGGATATTGCAAAGCTTGATCAGGTAATTTACAACTTTATAAACAACGCTATAAACTACACGGGTGACAATAAGGTCATTCGTATCAAGCAGATAAACAAGGCTGATGTGGTTCGTATTGAAGTAACAGACAACGGAAAGGGCATTTCCAAGGAACTTCTGCCTAAGATATTTGACAGATACTATCGTGACGCAAAGGTAAAGCGTGACGTGGTAGGCACAGGACTTGGACTTTCCATTTGTCAGGAGATACTCAAAGCCCACGGCTTTGCATACGGCGTTCAATCGGAGGAGGGCAAAGGCTCGACCTTCTGGTTTGAAGCAAAGATCGCAAAGCAGGAGAGCAAGACTGTTCAGAAAATGGAGAGCAGGCTTTCGCTCAGCGGGCTGGAGGAAAAATAGAGTAAAATATAAGAGTGCATTATCTGAGGTGGTAATGCACTCTTTTTTTATTATATCAGCGTCTGCCATGGTGAAATAACAAAGTTGGGTTTATAAATAATGATCCATGAGCGGCAATAAAAAAACCGCCTTACATAAAGTAAAGCGGATCGGGTGCAGGGGCACGCCCCTGAATTTGTAAAAGTGACACACAAATTATCACAGCGGTGACTTTGTGTGTTTACAAAAACACTTGATGGGAAATGCCCGCCACGGCGAAACAATGGTTGGGTTTTAGATAAAATTGATGAGCGGCAATAAAAAATCCGCCTTACATAAAGTAAAGCGGATTGGGTGCAGGGGCACGCCCCTGCTGGTGGAGGTGAGGAGAATCGAACTCCTGTCCGAAAGCCTATCCCCACGAACTTCTACGAGTGTATTCTGTTATTGCGGAAAACTCCCATTCCCTTGCACAAAGGCAAACAGACACGCCTGTGTGTTTGGTAGGCTGTGATACATCACAAGGCTACAGCCGTCGCTTTGTAACGTTCACCACTGATCGACGCCTTTACCAAAGCCGTGGTACTCTAAGGCAAGACGAGCGCTGACTTAAGCAGCAGCTAATTCAAAATTATCGTTGTCGTCTAATTTTAAAACGTACGCCGTTTAAAGAGTGTGCGCTCCTCTACTCGCTTATCGTGCTTCAAAACCCCCGTCGAAACCTTTACACCCCCATGTTAGTTTCGCTCTTTCATGGCACGCTCTATGTCACGCTGTGCGGCTTTCTTTGCCATGTCGTCACGCTTGTCATAAAGCTTTTTACCTTTGCAAAGCCCAAGTGCAAGCTTGACTCTGCTGCCTTTGAAATATAGCGACATCGGGATAAGCGTAAGACCCTCCTGCTGTACCTTTCCGAACAGCCTCAGTATCTCACGTTTGTGGAGCAGCAGCTTTCTCTCCCGGCGTGGATCACGGTTGAAAATATTGCCGTGTTCATAAGGGGATATGTGCATACCCTTGACCCACATCTCTCCGTCCTCGATAGAACACCAACTGTCTTTCAGATTGACGCCGCCATTCCTTATAGACTTGACCTCTGTTCCCACAAGCTCGATACCGCACTCGATCTGCTCAAGCACGAAATAATCGTGACGTGCCTTTCGGTTATCGGCAATCTGCTTTGTGCCTTTTTTGTCTATCGCCATACTGCTCACCTCCCGTGGAATATTATTATAACACCATTTCATGCCTTTGTCAACAGGCAAAGAGTTCAAAAAATTGTACAAATGGTCGTAATGTTTAGATTTTTACACATCTCTGTGTGTGCTTATGTGCAAATTCGGGTATTGAAATAGCTTTGATGGTGTGATATAATATTAGGTATGAGAAATAGTTAGTTGAAAGATGAGAGAAGATCTGGTATGAAAAATAAGAAAATAGATATGTTAAACGGTCCGCTTGTGGGCAAGATCGTTATTTTTGCACTGCCCCTTGCATTGTCAAGTATTTTGCAACAGCTTTTTAACTCTGCTGACCTTGCGGTGGTGGGCAGATTTGACAGCGACAAAGCCATGGCGGCGGTTGGAAGCAATTCTTCATTGGTGAACCTTATTGTAAGCCTTTTTCTGGGGCTTTCTGTCGGTGCAAACGTTGTGGTGGCCAGACTTATAGGTCAGGGGAGAAAAGAGAAGGCAAACGAGGCTGTACATACGGTGGTGCTTTTGGCGGTCATAAGCGGATTTATCATACTGGGTGTAGGCGAGATACTTGCACCGATACTCCTTGGCATGATGAATGTGCCTGACGATGTTTTAAAGCTTGCAACGCTGTATCTCAGGATATTCTTCTTTGCAATGCCTTTTATCGAGATATATGACTTTGGTTCGGCAGTGCTTAGGAGCAAGGGCGATAGCACCAGACCTCTTTACGCTCTTATCACCGCAGGCGTTATAAATGTTATTCTGAACCTTGTGTTCGTGATCGTGTTCAAAATGGGCGTGGCAGGCGTTGCAACGGCAACTGTTATATCAAACTTTTTCAGTGCCTGCATGATACTTTACTTTCTTACCCACGAGGAGGAGATGCTAAGACTTGATTTCAGAAAGCTCAGGATACGCTGGAAATATCTCCTCGGTATCATAAAGATAGGCTTGCCGGCTGGTTTGCAGAGCATGGTTTTCTCACTGTCAAACGTTGTGATACAGGCGGCGATAAACAGCTTTGGTTCAGACGGTATCGCCGGAAGCACAGCCGAACAGAATTTTGAGTTCATGGCATATTTTGTGATAAACGCTTTCGCTCAGACTGCGACCACCTTTACAAGTCAGAATTTTGCGGCTCAGGATAAGGAACGCTGTAAAAAGATATACAGGCTTTGCACCTTTATCGGGCTTGCAAGCTGTCTTGGGCTGAGTATGATATTCCTTATTGGCAGACACCTTTTTATACAGATATTCTCAACGGACGAGAACGTTATACACTACGCAATGATAAGAATGTGGTCAGTTTGCCTGCTGGAGCTTCTTACGGGTGTTTACGAAATATCGGGCGGCTGTCTTAGGGGAATGGGTCACTCTATGACACCTGCGGTCATAACTGTGCTTGGCACCTGCGTGTTCAGGCTTGTGTGGGTGAACACGATTTATGCGGCTCACAGAAGCTATCTTATGCTTATGATAGTTTACCCTGTTTCCTGGGTGATAACAGGCACTGCGGTAACAGTGGCTTACTTTATTACACGGCGCAAAGAGTTTGCACAGATAGGTAAACGCAGGGCGGATATTATTTGATAGACAGGCGACAATTCAGATAGACGTGGGAAGAGGCAAACGCTGTTCGCCTCTACAGAAAAAGATAATTCTGCACTCTGAAAGCTTTAGGATTTTCGGAGTGCAGATTTTTTTTGAAAAAAGTCGTAACTGTCCAAAAAAAGTTACCACAAATGGTTTTTAGTGTGATATAATACATACATCAGGAACGAACAAAGACTTCTGCACACTCCTTCTAAGTTGATTAAATTGTGTTTTATTTGTTATCTTATGTTTACTATTGACTCCTTTGTTTTATTTGTTTTTTTCATAATACCCCCTTTACTGTGTTCCTGAGAGCAGAAGTCATTTTTTTACCGCAGTTCTTTTTGAACTGCGGTATCTTTTTTTATGTGTTACATAATCTTATAAAAATAGGCGTCATGCTTTTGATACAAAGCCTTTTCGCAGAAGGGGGATAAGTATTCCGCCAATGGAGTTTCCAAGGGACATTATAATAAGGTAGCCAAAGGCTTTAATGCTCCATAAGTCTGCCATGGCAAAGAAATACATATTAGCGACGCAGTGTTCAAAGCCGCTGAGGATAAAGACCACAACGGGGAGAAATATTGCAAGTATCTGTCCCACAGGGTTTTGGATAGTTTTATAGCCGTCTGCGGCAACGAACATAAGTATTCCGCAGAAAAATGATAGGATAAAAACGTTTGTGATATTATCCCCAAGCTTTATATTGCAAAGCTCTGTGGCTTTGTCGCTTATGGTGGATATGCGTGTTTGGGTAATAAGCAGGGCGGAGAGGACGGCTCCTGCAAAATTGCCGAGCCATATTATGCCAAGCTCACCGAGATAAGAGGGTTTGTTTTCAACTGCATATCCGACTTTTCCTGTGAAGAGATCAAAGCCAAAGGACAGTATCACGAAAAGTCCAATGCCGAAAAGAAGCGCTCCCAGATATTTGTTAGGGCAGGAAAGATAGACTGTTCCGCCTATGGCTATCGCCACGCCTGTGAGCAAAGAACGCAGAAATATGTCGATAATTTTCTTCATGTAAATTCTCCTATAACTTTTTTGTGACAAAGCACTGTGTTATTATACTATATTATAATGGCTGTTTCAACAAAAAAGTGGCATTGTTTACACTTATTTTGATTTTTGTTTCCAAGTAAGCCATGGGTAACATGAGTTTTGTGACATATTTTTTGTGATATGGGAGATATGCAATGTGAAGAATAGTCAGAACAGGTCAAGCATACTGTCAAGATAAATTTGCTCTCTGACTTTTAGCTGATGTTCGGGTTTTGTCATATAGTAGAGCAGAAATTCAAGTATCAGGGCGCTTCCAAGGCTTCTGCCCTCTATTTTGAAGTTTGAAAATCCCATTGGGAGATAGGTGTTTTGGATATCCTCTATGCAGATAAAGGTGGGGCTTTCCATGGCTTTTGAAAAGCGGTAGCCCTCTGCGGCATTGGGTGCTTTGCAAACATGGTCGGGGCAGTTTTCACCGAGATTTTTGCGGCTGACGTTTTCATAGCAGTTTTTTCGGTCTGCACAGCCTACATAACAGCACTCGTTGCAAAGAAACTCAACCTTGTTTTTCTGCTCAGTGGTGAGATCGGAGAGTTTATCCAGGGCTTTGTTTAGGCGAAAGTCGGGGACTACATAGGAAAAATCGTCATTATCAAGCTCGTTTACAAGCTGAGAAAACTCGGTGAGGACTTTTGTGGTAGAGGACACAAAATAGAGGTGGGGATAATTCTCTTTCAGATATGAAAGAAGCAGGTCGGAGCATATTATCACGCCATTTTGTGGAGGCGGGCTTTGGGAAAACAGTCTGCAAAGCTCGTTGCACTTTTTGTCTGAAAGGTGTTCTTCCCTTAGCAGGGAATTGCTGAAGGTCAGCCGTGAGGAGATGTTATATTCTTTCATAAGGTCGAGGACTTCTCGTGGAGAATGTTCGCCGAAGCCTGCTCGTCCGCCGCCCCATATACAGTCGGCAGGTGCGCCATAGACAGAGCCTATTTCGCACCAGTCATAGAAATAATCTCTATGCTCACGGAATATGGGCAGGAAAGCGGCGTAAAGGTCATAAAACTCGAAAAGCCCCGGCAGGTGGTAGTATGCTTTATTGGTCATGTGGGGTCACCTCTTTTTTTATCATTATAGCATGGCGGGGGTGGGAAGTCAAAGGGGTGCGTTGTTTACAAGCTCATAGGTCAGACTATTACGGCAGTGTGACTATTTTATCATAAAGTATCTCAAACTTCGGGTTTAGTTTGCTCACATAGTCGCAGTGATAATGCCCGCAAAACCAGCGTTCATATTGCATTTTCTCTGCAAGGTCACGAAAAAACTCTGTGAGCCTGTTTTCTGAATAGTAGAAATTATAAGCGGACGTGCATTTTCCATGCTCCACCTCATATTCGATATCTGTAGGTGCGCAGTGAGTTATAACATAGTCGGCTTTGTATCCGCACTTTTCAAGGGTGGAAAGTGCTTGGGCGTATTCTTTGTTATTAGGAAGCTCCTGCTCCCATATGCTTATGCCTATGGTGCGAAACTCTCTGTCATGGCTTTCTGCGCCACCCATGGTGAAAAAGCTTTTGCCCTCGATATCGAAAAGCTGTCCTCGCATAAGGTGGATAATGCTTGGGGCTATTCGGTGTATCTTTCCTCCATGCCAGTTTTCTACGGGATAAGCGTTCAGGAGGTCGAAATTCTCGTGATTGCCGTCAACAAAGAGGGTGGTGAAAGGTCTGTCGTTAAGCCAGCTTCTCCACCACATATCTTCCTTATCATTGTTCCATACAAGTCCGAAATCTCCGCAAATTATAACGTAATCATCCTTTGTCATGCTGTTGAAAATATCCTTGAAGTCGGGGTTGCCTTTGTTGCTGAGCTTATGGATATCGCCTGTTATAAGTATCATTTTGCGCTCCTCCTTATTTCATCAAGTGTTCTGGGGGTGTAGTCCATATAATAGAGCATACAGCCCACATTATAGCTTTCAAATGGTATGGCAAGGTTTTTGCATATTTGTGCATACTGCAAAAACGCCTGATAGTCCTTGGTGTTATGGACATGACCATAGAGGTGAACAGCGCCACGATATTGATTATACCAATGGGCGATAGGATAATGAGAAAGCACCACCTGCGTTTCGTCGTCTTTTATCACTGCATAGTCTTTTACCCACTGAAAGCAGGCTTTCATTTCTTCTGTGGGCTTATCGTGGTTGCCGAGGATAAGATACTTTTTACCATTAAGCTGATAGAGCATTTCAAGCCCCTGAGCGTTTTTCCATGCAAAGTCACCGAGGATATAAACTTCGTCGCTATCGGAAACGGTGCTGTTCCAATTTGCCGTCATGACAGCCTGCATATGGTTGATGTCAGTAAAAGGTCTATTGTCATGGTGCAGGACGTTTTGGTGTCCAATGTGCATATCCGATATATAAAATATTGGCATTTTATCCTCTCCTCTGTTAGATTTATGAAATATTATAGCATTTATCTTAACTAAAATCAATAGTATCTCATTTTCATTTTGGCTCATCTTAAAATTATTTTTCTATCTTGGTTTTGAAAGCTCTATCTCGTTTGCAAAAAGTTCATCTGGACATAAAAAACACCGACACAGCTTATAAAAAACTGTATCGGTGAAAGCTTTTTCAAACTACTTTTCCATTACTACTATCTTGTTTGAGATATTGCTCACAGGCTTTATCTTTTTAAGAAGCTTTGGTTTTTCATTCATATTCATTTTCTTCCTCCGGCGGTGTCATTTGGCTAGTTGTGATTAACTCGTCTTTTTTTATGATAGAACATTGAGGGGGAAATGTCAACAGAGGTGGGGCGGATAGGGGAGTTGGGTCAGAAAAATACCGATACAGGGGAGCTGTATCGGTCAGCCTGTCGCAAAAGCCTACCTTTTAATAAAAAAAGGTAGGCTTTTTTCGTGAAATGTGATATAATATAGTAGGGTGATAAAGGTTTTGTTACATCTTGTCAACATAAAACTCCCTGTCTGTTTCAAAACAGTAGGCGCACAGCCGTCCACCTGAGGCACAGCCACAGTCTATGGCTATGTGTCCGTTGGCTTTGTAGGCTTCGGGACTGCCGTGGTTTGGAATATTGGCGGTATGGGTGTGACCTGTCACAAGGAAAGTATTCGGGTCGCTGAAATAGCGTTTTGAATAGTCGGCACGCTCCCAGATAAGCTCGTGGAGGGTATATTCATCAAGGGGCTTATCCTCGCTAAAGCCCCCAAGACCTGCATGGGTGAGGACAAAACGTTTGCCGTTTATGGTGATATCCTCATACATTGAGAAGCTTTTGAGAAACTCCATAAAATCCATGCGGTCGGCTTTGGAGAGGGAGATAAATTCGCTGAAAGGTAACCGTCAAATCCTCCGCACCCTCCCAAAAATAATCAGACCCTGCAAGAGATCACCATTGGCAAGCAAAACGTCGCTTGAGGGTAATGTTGAGATAACGGTATTGCAAGATGAAGAAAGAGTGCGGAAGGATCCATGCTCTGACACACTTGGGTATCTTAATGGTTTGGACGATCAGCAAAGGTTGGAGCTAGTGAAACATCACAAGGATATGGTAAAACTTACGCCTGAGGGTGAGGAAGAAGAATATAAGAAGCACTGCCAAAGCTACGAGTTTAAAAGAGCAACGGATTCTCTTACTTTTGTATGTATACGCCGAATGGCTGACGGAGAATTTCAGGTATCGCATTTGTATTCCGACAATTATTATTGCAGTGCGGAAGATATGTTTGAAAAAATCGAAAGCAAAATGGGTGATGATTCGGTCATTGAGTGTGTTATACTGACTTATAGGAGAAGCTATTTGCCTGAGCGGATGATATATAATAGGGACGCAAATTTTTATGCGGGCTTTTATTACAAATACGGCGTGCTTACAGAAAAGAGTGAGGAAGACGCTTTTAAGCTTTTTCATTCACTTTACTCAGAAAAGGTCGATCAGGAGTATGAACACAAATATGGTCATTTAGAGAAGTGACGGATAAGATGTAAAGGAGGACAAAATGCCGAAGCATTGGAGCAAACTGCAAAGAGAGATATACAAGCTTATCGACAGCAGGATAGGGATTCAGATACATTGCAGTGTTTACAGAATGGATAGCCGCTGGGGCGGAACTGACCTGCCTAGATATTGGATAACATTAGGCAAGGAGATAATTTTTGATTATCCTAAAGACTTTTTGGATAAGAAGCTGCCTGAGCGAAGGTTGATAATATCATGCTCACATAATGAAACTGTGGGGGAGCTTTATCCTTATGTAACAGAGATAAGCCTTATATCGGATATCATCAGGGAGTATATAGACACGCCGCTAGCGGATCTGCTATCCCATGATTTTGAAGCCGATGACCTTGGGATAACGGATATTTTGAAAGTCTCTGACAGGAGGATAGGAAAGCGCAGGCTGGCGGAGTATTTTAAGGACACTGACAATGAAGCGGTGAAGAAGATTTTAAGAGTCAGGGGAGAGATTTGACTTTGCAGGGTGCGGCGTGATATAATGATAAAAAATATCTATCTAAGGAGTAAAAAATGACCGACTATATAGAAGCTCACAAGTTTTCCAGCAACAACAAGGAAGCACTGCAAAATGACAAAAAGTGCGGCTGTTTCTACTGCCTGAAAATTTTTGACCCAAAGGAGATAAACTTTTGGATAAAAGATAACACAGAAACAGCAGTATGCCCATATTGCTGTATAGACTCTGTTATCGGAGAATCAAGCGGATATCCTATCACAACGGAATTTTTGACGAAAATGCATGAATATTGGTTTTGATAAGCCCCATTAAAACGGAAAGGACAAGAAAATGACACTGCATTATTTTGCTGACAAAAACGCCGACACAGTTCTTATCCAGCTTGTGGGCGACCATGATCTGCCTGAGATAGAAAACGAGGTGGCAGAGATAAAAAAGCTCACGAGTGTGGATTTTCAGCTTATTGCGGTGAAGGTCGATGATTGGAACAGGGAGCTTTCACCATGGGAAGCCCCTGCGGTATTTGGCAATGAGGACTTCGGCAATGGAGCGGAAGACACTCTGGCGGAGATATTAACGCTTTGCTCGGACAAGAGCAAGAATTATTACATTGGCGGATATTCTCTGGCAGGGCTTTTTGCCTTGTGGGCGGCGTTTCAAACGGAGAAATTTTCAGGCGTTGCGGCGGCTTCTCCGTCGGTGTGGTTTCCTGATTTTGTGGGGTATATGAAAGAGAATAAGATAAAATGCGACGCTGTTTATCTCAGTCTTGGTGACAAGGAAGAAAGGACGAAAAATGCGGTCATGTCAAAGGTGGGCGACTGTATCCGTGAGAGTTATGATTTGCTGACGGGGCAGGGTATCGAATGCGCCCTTGAATGGAACAAGGGCGGGCATTTTAAAGAGCCTGCTTTGCGGACAGCTAAGGGGTTTGCTTGGGTGATGAATGGAAGATAGGGGAATGGCAATGGATAAGGAAAAATTGTAAAACAGGCTTATGGTATTGCCAAACTAAGGGACAAGTCGATCAAGGGAACAAAAGAGACAATATATTTTGACAACGCATCTATTGGCGTACTTCCAGAGATCATTACGGAAAACAATATTGTTGTTGCAAGCTCCAATAATGGTGCAGTGCAGAGTATCGTAAATGAGCTTTCACTTACCAAGGAACAAATCGACTAAAAGTTTGTTGAGGAGCTTAAAGGTGCTGACTATTTTTGCAGTATCGCTCCCAAATAAAGCCTGTACTCACAATGGATTCAAATATTCTGAATATGCTTAGAGAACATTTTGGAGTGACTGAAAAATATTTATCAAATTCCGCATCAACGCAGACATTGACTGAATGTTGCCGCTACCCGTGCAAAAAAAGAATTATATATTGTTGGAGATAAAAAATTATATCTGAATTGCGGCTGTGATACGCTGTTTGATGGGCTTTTTGCGTGGCGGAACTTCTAAATTTGGGATTATAGCATGGCGGGGGTGGGAAGTCAAAGTTATTTTTCCATTACTACTATCTTGTTTGAGATATTGCTCACAGGCTTTATTTTTTTGAGCAGTTTGAATATTGGGATAAACTCCGCCATTCCCTCGACGAGGCTGTGGTCTTCAATGTGGCGGAAGTTCGGGAGAAGCTTTGCAAGCTCTTTGCCGTCCTTGACGCCCCATGTGAATTTGGCTTTGCTGCCCTCGATAGACTTTTCTTTCATACGCTTTACCATAGTGGGGCTCATTGTCTCGACCAATACTGTGACGTGTTCAAAGCGTTTGTTTATGACGTCAAATATCTCCTTTACGTTCTTTTCTGAGAGGTACATAGTCAGACCCTCGATAATGACGATAGCAGGGGCATCGTGCTCGGTTATTTCTCCGCTCCAATCGTCCATGGCGGACATTGCTATCTGGGATATCTCGCCTGATTCAGGGAGAAGCTTTTCTCTCACGGCGATAGTTTCGGGCAGGTCGAGGTTATACCAATGGGTGTAGCCGTTCATTCTGTAACAGCGTGTATCAAGTCCGCAGGCGATATTCACCACCACTGCGCCTTTGTTTTTTGCAAGATACTTGTTCGCAAGCTTATCGAGGACTATTGTCCTTGCCACAACGCCACTGTGCATTGCTGAGTCCTTATCGGCAAGTGAGAAATCATAGTTTATCTTATCTATTATCTCCACGGCTTTTGTATCTTTTATCGCACCCCTTGTTTTGGTTTCCTTTGCACGGGCATACACGGTTTGCAGCATAGTTTCAGGCACGCCTGAGAGCTTTGGTTTTTCATTCATATCCATTTTTCTTCCTCCTGTGGTGTTATTAAGATAGTTGCGACTAACTTGTTCTTTTTTATGATAGCACATTGAGGGGGAAATGTCAATAGAGGTGGGGCGGATAGGGGAGTTGGGGCAGAAAAATACCGATACAGAGGGGCTGTATCGGTGGGTGTGAGTAAAAGGAGTAAACTGAAATTTATTACTCATAAACGGAAAATTTAATAAATTCATATGGCAATCCCATATCTTCGGAATATTTGCGTATCTCTGCCTTTTCGTCATCATTCATTTCGTTATAGAATGGTCGGTCTGATACTTTCCAATATATTTTAACTTCATCTATTATCAACACATCTCCCCAAGGGGCAGCATATAATTCCCCGACTTTATATTTTCCAAGTTCTTTATATACTCTTGTGGTATAACAATATCCCAATTTCTTTAAGTAATTTTGGATAGATCCATATTCATATTCGGGAAATGATATTTTTTCAAACATACAATAGACCTCCTGCAAATGTAACACAAACTGTTTTATCCTCGTCGGTTATGATATTTAACGGGACAAGTATATCACATTTTGAAGTGATTTTCAAGGGGCTGGTTTATTTTGTCAACATAAAACTCACTGTCAGTTTCAAAGCAGTAGGCGCACAGCCGTCCACCTGAGGCACAGCCACAGTCTATGGCTATGTGTCCGTTGGCTTTGTAGGCTTCGGGTCTGCCGTGGTTTGGGATATTAGCGGTAGGGGTGTGACCTGTCACAAGGAAAGTATTCGGGTCGCTGAAATAGCGTTTTGAATAGTCGGCACGCTCCCAGATAAGCTGGTGGAGGGTATATTCATCAAGGGGCTTATCCTCGCTAAAGCCCCCAAGACCTGCATGGGTGAGGACAAAACGTTTGCCGTTTATGGTGATATCCTCATACATTGAGAAGCTTTTGAGAAACTCCATAAAGTCCATGCGGTCGGCTTTGGAGAGGGAGATAAATTCGCTGAAAGTGGGTTTTCCTCCGCTGGTGAGCCAATCGATCAGGTCTAGCCGTTCGTCTTTTGTAAGCTTGCTCACGTCATCTTTTATAAGGTGGCGGAGATTGATATAGGCAAGGTGTTCGTGGTTGCCGAACAGCGGGATAACATTATCCCGAGCCATGATGTCGTTATAGATCTCCATAGGCTTTTCGCCCCTGTCGCAGATATCACCTATGATATAGAGGGTATCGTCCTCAGAGAAGCCTATTTTTTCGAGAAGCTTAATATACTCCTCATAACAGCCGTGGATATCAGATATTGCATATGTCATAAAAGCACCTCGCTGGGTTTTGGGTCGGGTTTCTTGTCTATTCTATTATAGCATACTTAGGGGTAAAATTGGGGAGGTTTGAAAAAAATTTTTACCCATTGGCATAGAGTTCGCTTCAAGCTGTATAATGGGGATAAGCTCCTTGAACTCTTTTGGTTTATGTTATCTGAGTGAACCCTTGGTGCTTATAGGCGTTGTCACCACCGCAAGGTCTGCCACGCTGCTTTTCAGTGTGGCGAGAGCCTGTGGTGTTGTGTGGCCATTGTTTTGATAATAATTTAACTGTACCTTTATAAACTGAAATTTGTCGAACGAAAGAAAGGTTTTTGTTGTTTACTGATCATGTAAAATCATTGCTCAAATATGCAAGCGTACTTTGGATCTTCTGTAATTAACTTCTTTTCCTTCTCCGGAAAGGAAGTCGCAGTCTTTACTAAAAAGCTTGGCTCACATACAATTACTTTATGACCTGACGGATTTACAGATTTCAACAGTGATGAAGTAAAATGCTCATCGTTATTCTCATCATTTATGCTCTTATTATTCCGTTCTTCCGATCTTTTGAATTGTTTAATTTTCCATTGTTCAAATTTAATATATTGCTCAAACGCTGAATCAAAACAGTCCATGGCAACTTTATGATCTCCGATATTATTTGCGATTTTGACGCATCTCATATCTATAAAACATAAGTCACTGTGAAATCCATGGCATTCAGTACCTACTATTTTATCAAACAACTGTCGAGTCAATAAAAGAAGCTCCAATCCTTCTCGACTATTATTCAGCTCATTATTACACACTATCGCTTCATCAAGTGATTTTTGAAAAGCATGAAGAAGCTCTAACACTGCGTCTCCACGATATTGTTCAGCCCTTTTCTCATCATTTATACTGCCGATACTTCCTAAATTTCCTAACAGAACTTGTCTGCACAATTCAAGGTCGGGCTGTTCAGATGCTTTCTGCTCGGCTTTTTCATATTTACCAAGGCAGGAATATACGGATAATAACGGAATGATACACGATTGGTCATGAGGCAATAATTTCTCATACAGTTTAGCGGCTTCTTCCCAAAAGATATTTGGCTCTTTGCCTTTATTTTTCCAACCTTGCTTATTTAAAGCACAAGCAAGCTTGGTCTTAAAATCCACTCTGTCTGGAAACTCTTCAAGCCCTCTACGCATTAGAGCAATACACTCTGTCATATCATCGTTATTATTTATCAGCCATTGAGCCTTATCATTATATTCCTGAATTATTCTGTTCCTGTCATTATTATAGCCAAACAATTCATCGATCGATATATGGAAATAGTTAGCTATTGATGGGATCATCTCCATGTCCGGATAACCGCCATTTGCCTCCCACCTTGAAATGGCTTGTGGCGTAACACCTAAAGCGGTGGCTAGGTCCTCTTGCTTCCTTCCTGTCACCTTTCGCAGTTCTTTTATTTTCTCACCAATTTTTACTTGCATTTAAATACCTCCGAATTATTTTATCACCGGTGTACGCTAATTATAGCATAGAGATAAACTCAGGTCAATTATCAATTCGTTGTTTCGTACTCAATGGTTCGTTGCTTTATAAAAACGTCCAAGTGGACAACATCTCCCGACTTTGCCACTAAAAAATGATAAAATGGACAGAATATGCAACTGTCCAAAAATTGTTACCACAAATCTTAAAAAATATGGTATAATATCAGAAATACAGTTTGGAGGTGTGATTATGGAATCTGGAAAAAACAACAGAAACGAGGAAATGCTTGACGATTATATAGGCTACAGGCTGGCAACAGAAAACAGCTCTCAGCATAGTTCGTTCAATCTCAAAGGAATCGTTGTCGCTGTGTTGATCATCATAGGGATAGCCATGATCTATGACGCCCTGCGCCCCAAATGCGCACACTCAGGCTGTGACAATACTCCTGAAGAAGGCAGCTGCTACTGTTTGATACATGACCCTAAGTATTACAATAATAAGAACAGCTATACTCCAGTATTCACAACTGCTACAACATCACGTCCGAAAACCACTACAGCAAGCAGTTCAGCTACCAGAGCTACCCATAAGAATACTAATAAAACCTCAACCAGTAAATCTGCTGAGTATGATGCTCATGATTATGACGACCCAGAGGATCTCTATGAAGATCACTATGATGATTTCTATGACTACGAGGATGCAGAGGATTATTGGGAGGAGAATAATTGACTCTTTTTTCATACAAGAAAAAGCACAAATGCAAAAGACGTTCCATTTGGATAAAATGAAACGTCTTTTGTTTGATAATAGTTTTATCGTAGTCCTATAAACAAGAAAATGTAATTTCTACATGACAGACGGATAAATCTGTGAGATATTGTCCCGTATATTCTACTTTCTAAAATCTCTGGGACTGCACCCGTAGGCTTCTTTAAAGGCTTTTGAAAAATAGCTGTGATCGTCAAAGCCGCAAAGCCCACAGATAGCATTTATCGAGTCAGATGTGTTTTTTATCATATATGCCGCATTGCGCAGACGATAATTTTTTAGATATTCAAACGGCGACTGTCCTGTTATGTTCTTAAAACACCTCAGCACTTCGCTTTTGCTGACAAATGCCGCTGACGCCAGTTATATGTAATGGAGAATAGTATTAATAGGAAAGTGTATATCAATATAGTTTTTTCTGTGGATTCGGTATAGCTTTAGGCTTTGACTAAGATTTTAAGTACAACACCTAAATGACCTGTCCGTAATTATCCTAGCGAAGATAAGCCCCAAAGGCAGAGCTAGTATTATCAGCAGGGCAGACGCAAGCCATGACGCAGATGTTTCAAGGGACATGACGCCCAAATTATAGAAAGCCTTGTAAAGATATAATCCCGGAACCATTATGACTATGGACGGAACGGTTATGGATATTCTCGGATAGCCCACATACTTTTTCAGCAGCGAGGCGAGTATGCCTGCGGTGAATGCCCCCACAAACGCAGCAGCTGCCGGAGGAAATGAAACAAGGTCAACAAGTTCCAATCTCAGAGTGTTTGCAAGTGCACCTATAACTGCCGCAGAGGCTGCAAGCTTGACAGGGCTGTTGAACATAACGGAAAATCCGAAAACCCCGCAGAAACTTGCCGCAAGTCTGAACAGTATGAACTGCCATAAGGTAAGGTGCAGAGGCAAAAAGTCCATTGGCGTAAGGTGCAGGATAAGTGCCATTAACCACGCCGTCATTGTGGCTACAATTATAATGATGAGGGCGTAGGTCAGCCGCTCGATGCCCGAACGCATATCGAGCTTTGAAAGGTCTATGCCGCTTGTGATGAACGGAAAACCAGGTATAATAAAAAGCATTGCACATATGTAGCCTGCCTCATGCTGCATTTTTATATTGAAAAGTATTTTCGCAAGTTCAAACAGCCCTGCATATGAAAGGCACGCCGCCGATACTGAGGCAACTATTCCAAGCACAAGGGTAAGGTGGTGCTTTGTGAATTTGCTCCGCACATAATTGCCAATGCCTGCACCGAAAAATGCACATATCATCTCGGTCAGTCCACCGCCAAGCAGAAATGTGAACGCTCCGCAGGCAAGTGCCGCCGCAAGGCCCAAAACAGGCGGCGAGTAAAGTCCGTGTATCTTTTCGATATCGTCAAGTTCATTGTGGACCTGTTCGCAAGTCAAACTATCGCAGCGGCCGACAAAATCGTTGATGAAATTTTCAAGACGTGTTAGCTTTGAATTGTTTACTCCCGTGTTAGTAAGGCAAAGAGACTGCGAAAAGCAAGCCTCGCCGTCAAAACAGGTGTAGTTTATGGACATAAGCCCGATATCTGCTGTGCAGGTCAGTCCCATACATTCCGACATGGTGTTCATGGAACTTCTCACACGCCACGCTCCTGTTCCGCAGGAGAGAAACATCATTCCCACCCTGCCTATAACAGAGGCTTTTTCTTTTAGGCTCGCCTTTGATACTGGCTCGTCCTTTTCGGCGTCTGTGAAATCGTGCCATGGGATATCCATGTGATTTTTCTTAACTATAGTTTGTGACATTCAGTATCACTTCCGTTTTTAAAGATCAAGGCTGTCTGAGCCTGCTTTTTTCATCATTTCCTCACGGCAGGCAAGCACAATGCCGTCTATCTCGCTGAGGTGCATGAGCATTTTCTTTTCAAACTGATGAACAGGCAGTAAAACGCCGATCTCATCAAATGATTTTCCAGCCTTTTCGCCTGTTTCCTGTCCGTAATAGACCATTGCAGTTGGGGCAGTCTGCTGTATCTTGTGGAAAGTATTCCATATAACATCATAGGTCTGAGCCTCGGAAAGTCCAAGCTTTACAGTGTCAGGCAGGGCGTAAAGTATAAGCACGCCACGTCTTTTGTCAACACGCTTTTCCTTAATGTTCATTCCGTCGGTATAGACCCTCATAAGGTCATATCCGTCTGCAAGATAAAGCTTTGAACGTGGTGCACAGCTGTGGTTTTTGTACACATCACGAAATTTCTCGAACTCATGCTTTGTGACAAGCTTTTTCTTTTCTTCAATGACATCGCCTTCAGGGGTCGTAAGGAGTTCAGGATTTTTTCCGGCTTTTCCGTGAAAACGCTTTGGTATAAGGTAAGCCTCTCTCAGCAGATCGAAAAGACTTCTTCCACAAAGCTCCAGAAGAAGTGCACTTATATCACCGTTCGTATATGCGGTCAAAAGCACCTGCACAAGATGTTTTGGGTCAGGATCGGTCTGCATATCGTCGTCACTAAGGTGATCGTAAAGCACGCTGCTGAGCCTTTCGCAAGCTCCTTCCGATGCCATTATCCTTGAAAAAAACTGTTCGACTTCATTTTCTTTTGGCAAAACTGTTGGCATATTATTATCTCCTTTCATGTATGTCATATCTCAGCATTTGCAAACATATTACACTTTTTCAGTATCATTTTTTGTATCTCTGTAGCGGCGGCATTGAGTTTTTTGTCTGCATTTTCTGCAAGAACGATGCTCCTCTTTGGAAACTCTTCATCAGTTTTCAGAATATAAACATCGCCGCTTTGTGCCATTGGTTCAGGTATAAGACCTATGCCAAGGTTGCTTTTCACAAGCGGCATTATCTGATCGGCGGTTGCGACCTCAATATCCGGCTGAAAATCTATTCCATGCTGGAAAAAGAAGTCGGAATAGAAATCATATGTCCTTGTGTTTCGGTTAAGTGATATTATAGGGTGGCTGCAAAGTTCCTCAAGAGTGAGCGTTCGCTTTGCAAGATCCTTTAGCTTTGTGCTGCATATGATAAGTTCACGGAACTCTCTGAGCTTATGAAAATTCAGCGAGCCCTCTGTGCTTATCGGCGTTGTTACCACAGCGAGGTTTGCAATGCCGCTTTTGAGAGCAGTCAGTGCCTGAGGGGTTGAATGGTTCAGCAGCTTTATTTTTATTCCCGGATATCTTTCATGGAACTCATTGAGAAGTGGCAGCATAACGCCGTGAAGTGCGGTCTCCGTCACACTTATGGTGACAGTTCCGCTTTGCAGGTCGTTGGCTTTTGAGATCTCATCTTCGCCCTCTGTAATAAGTTCCACCGCCTTTGAGATGTGCTCGTAAAGTATCTCTCCCTCAGGGGTAAGCGTGACGCCGTTTTTCATTCGATTGAAAAGCGTGCAGCCAAGTTCTCCTTCGAGTATTTTTATCACCCTTGTGATATTAGGCTGATTTGTGAGCAGCACTTTTGCCGTTCTTGAAAAGCTGCGGTTCTTTGCGGCATAATAAAATATCTTATAATATTCGTAATTTATATTCACTTTATCACTTTCTTGCTATATCAATATTTTATATCTTCCATATCAATTATATATTTGACTTATATATCTGAGATAATTATAATGGAAAAAGGAGAAAATTAAAGTGCATAAAAATATTTTTCTTGTTAATTTTTTATGAAGGAATATGATAAAATGATGTTACGATCAAGAAAACAAATGTCTGAAACCAATATGCTCATGATACTTCTGACCATATCAGGGGGCTTGCAGGACGCATATTCGTATTTTGTGCGAGGTGAAGTTTTTTCAAATGCACAGACGGGAAACATTGTGCTTATGAGCACATATGTCGCAAAAGGCAACTGGCACAGGGCGTTGCACTATCTTATACCTGTGCTGGCGTTTGCAATGGGGATTTTCATAGCCGAGCGTCTGCACGCACGTTTCAAGGACGTGGGATTTATACATTGGCGGCAGATAATAGTTTTCACGGAAATGGTGCTGCTTTGCATTGTGGGGTTTATACCGCTTGGCGGTTCATACGATTTTGTTGCGAATGCACTTTCATCATGTGCCTGTGCAATGCAGGTGCAATCGTTCAGGAAAGTAAATAGTTATCCATACGCAAGCACGATGTGCATAGGAAATATGAGAAGTGCAATGGAATCCATAAGTGCATACATGAGGATAGGGGACAAGTCGCTGCTTAGGAAATCGCTGCAATATTTTCTTACGATATTCGTATTTGCCTGCGGTGCAGGAATAGGCGGAGCATATTCATTATACATAGGCAATGAGTTTATATGGATATCTTGTGCATTGCTGCTTATATGCTTTGTGCTTATGTTTATAAAGAGTGAGAATGATATGATGAGGGAGGATATGTAGGGCACATTTCGGTTAGTATTGTATTATAAAGGTCAAAAGCCGCAAGGTACGTTGGGACGAGGCTTTGACAGATGTGATTTTTATTTTTATAGGGAGAAATGATTTTGTGAGGGAAATTGAAAAATTTTTTCGCTGCCCCATTGGACAAACCTGATTTTATGTAGTATAATTATATAAAAAACAGGAGGAAAAGCTATGTCAAACTTAACGATCAGATTTTATTCAAATTGCCTGCGGAGATATACCACGTTTAAAATGTACCTGCCATGTGACATAAGGCAGGACTGGGGGCAGACAGATACGAAATACTCGGAAAACAGCACCAAAACGCTTTTCTTGCTGCACGGTTTTACAGGCGACGCAGAAAACTGGGTGCCTGAATATCTTGCGGACAAGTATAATTTTGCAGTAGTTATCCCCTCGGGCGAAAATTCTTTTTGGCTGGACGGACGCTCGACTGGTCATCAGTTCTGCAAATTCGTCGGCGAGGAGCTTGTGGACTATGTAAGACGAGTTTTCAGACTTGCGAAAGATGGCAGTGAAACATACATTATGGGTCTTTCAATGGGCGGATTTGGTGCGCTTCATACAGCATTTGCATATCCAGAAACCTTTGGCAAGGTTGCTGCATTATCTTCGGCTCTTATCGTACACGAAGTCGCAGGAATGTCAGAGGGGCAAGGCAATGCCACAGCGAATTATGAATATTACAGAGAATGTTTCGGCGAAACGTCTGAGGTGCTGAACAGCAGGAACAATCCCGAATTTCTTATAGACGAACTTCAGCGAGAGGGCAAAAATATCCCAGATATATTTATGTGCTGCGGTACAGAAGATTTCCTGCTTGAAAACAACCGTGATCTTCACAAATTTCTTGAAAGCAGAAACGTTTCTCACGAGTATTTTGAAAGCAAAGGCAACCACGATATGATGTTTTGGAGTGAGTATGCTGAAAAGGCGGTCAAGTGGATGTTTGAGGAGAAGTAAGAGCGGTGATGTCTTTGCGGTTTTTATGTGATAATATGAAACACAAGAAACCTCATACAAACTGCACAATATAAAAATACCCTTTGAGAAAGGGATTTCTCCTCTCTCAAAGGGCAGGTTGGCAAACTGGAATTTATCTGTCTCTTTCTTTATTTTTATCAGCATTTGCTCTTCTTTTTATTCTTAATATTAAACTATCAGGACTTTTCTTTTCTTCCGTATTTTTGCCTGCATTAGCTCTTGCTTTTATTCTTGATATCAAATTATTTGTATTTTCTTTTTTATTCTTTTCCATATAATTAACCTCCCTACAAATTCCGATTTGTATTTCTGTTTGTTTTAAAAATGGGCAACCCCGATTGGAATTGCCCATTAATTCTACAAATTATTATGTTATGGTTACTCCAACGTCTTCATCGTAGGGAAATACCCACACCGCCTTTTAATATTTTTTCAAAAGCTCGCAAATCCTTGATTTTACTGGGTTTGCGACGTTTTTGTTTTTTACGAAAGTTTATATATTCTCGCAAAACCTACGCCATTTTGGCGTAAAATTGGCGTAGGTGGATATGGTGGAGTGGTGGGATTCTACTATAAAACAGTTTAGATTTTATTGGGCTGAAAAAATTAAACAGCTTTTTTAGAATCTATCTTCCAACTCATCGTTTAAAAGCTTTTCTTTAATGATAATAGTGTTCTGCCATTGATATTCTCGCTTGACAATTCGTAGATCTCATCTAACTCAAGCATTAAGCCGGTGGGGTTTCGTCCTATTATTACATATTGGTTTTGCGCATCAAAAGCAATATAGTGCCTCATTTTATCGTCCAACAGAATATCTGCATTGTCTATTACAAAAAGCTTATCCTTCGAATTTTTTATCGAAGCTTTGTAATTCTTTTTTTGGTCAAGGTAATTAAAGCACCTTATTCTTTTATCATTTGCAGACAGTTCTTCAATAAATGAATACAGAGCGGATTTGCCAACGCCAGAGTCGCCTGTGATAAAAGTAACGTTGTAATCAAAATGTAGATCAATGATGAAGGAAGTGTGGGTAGTATTGATCTCTTGCATCACGATCGGTTTAATCTTCATCGCTCCACCACTCCTTCAATTCTTCATAATCATCTATTTCTCTGCATTTCTTCTTACTCTTATCATACACGTTCACTCGTGTCATATCAAATGATATAAGCGGATAATCACAACAGATTTTTCCTTCGTCAAGAGAATAGATCATATCAAGAGCATTATCACCACATTCTCTTATGTCAAAAATCTTATCAGTATTGTACATTATATTCAATACCGTCTTGCAACTACCGGAAAGCTTATCGGTGTTCAAAGTTGTCCCGTCAAAGCGTGATTTAATCGTATACGGCCCGGTCAATTCAGCGTGGTCAATTTTTTCAATTACTCTATTTGCCCTATTATCCAGCATTTGAGCAGTATATTTGTTAAAATAAACATCGTTCAATTTAACAGTTTCTATTGATTTGGGTATCTGACCGTGTTTATATATTGTAATCATTTATTACCTCTCTAACTGCAACATATCTTTTAAAATGGAACACTGATAAATTTGTCTTGCCTTATCTTCTGAAGAAAGCCTGTCTGTATCCAAACCGCAAATGTCGTGCTTGCCATTTCTTGTGTACATTCTGCTTGCGTTTTTATGAAGTTAAAACAATTTTCACGTCAGATTGGTTTTGTCAACGTATATATCCTGTTGCAAACAACGCTGAAAATCCACATTATTAGGATTAACGTAGATGCCCATACAGCCTGCCTCCTTGAAAATATTTGTTATTCCTATTATACCATTTTTCTGCGGGGAAAGCAAGCTGAATCGAAATAACAGCCACACCCTGTGCAATCAAATCAACACAGAGTATGGCTTGTCTATTATTATTCCATTGCATTTAAAATAGAATAAATATTTTGTTCGGATAAATATCCGGAAGGGATATGGCTCTTGTTCTCGTGATACTCAAGATTTGCTCTGCCATTAGTTTCTGCCACCAGCAATGCAGTAAAAAAACGCTCCCAACTGAAATACTCTTCACAATCTATATGTTCTGCCGGGTCAGCCAAAATCTCTTGAACATTATCGTTACGGTCAAAAATCGCCGAGCGAAGAATAAGCCATTCAAAACTCTCCGGCAAAAAAAGATCGATCTTATTATTTGATACAGACTTTAAATACATAAGCTCTTTGATTTCTGAACCAAGTGCCGCAGCGTCGGCTATTACAAGAATACGCTTACCTTTATGCTGTTCCAGTAATTTTACAATTCCGCTCTTTCCGTTAGAACTGATACATTCGAGATCGTGATCTTCAGTTGCTTTCTTAAAAAACTGAAGACCCGACCTGCTGTCTTCAACGATTACAATATCATACGGAAATGCTGATATATCATTTTTTGAAATGTTCTTATATATCTTCTCGAACTTCGGTTTTGCACCATTTTTATGGATCTTCCTGATAGCATCTATACTGTATGGAATTTGCGCCAACGGCTCTCTTGTTACAAGAACATAATAATTATCAGAACCCTGAATCGCTTTTGCAAACTCATAAGAAGATAGAAATGGTGTACTTTCTTCAACAAAAACAATGCTCTCGTGGGTATTTTCAAGAATGGTTTCCCAATTAGCATTTGACAATACAAGGCAAGGTTTACTGCACTTTAAAATTACACCACTTTGTTCATCAAGTTCGGAATAGTTTCTCACCATATTGATGAGTTTCGTTTTTCCAGTGCCACTGTCCCCTGTCAATATCGTTACATTTCTCTCAAGAGTAAAATTAAACGTTATGTGCCTGTTTTTTATTTGTATTTTTATTTTACCCCTCATTTTCTTCACCCCTCAGATATCTATCTGCAAGCATCAAATATTCAATTGGGTCTGTAATCACTTTTCTTTTCCCTTCATTTATTATTTTCACAGAAAAAGACTTTCCAAAGTCCATCAAATGATGCAATGATACCGTAATATCCTTGTTTTCAGCCATTTCAAGCAGATACTTTGAGCAGTTATCTCCGCAATTTGAAATATTGAAGATCTTTTTAGGCTGATTATATATCAGCAAAAGAGTCTTAACGCCCGCTGACAATTCCGTTGAATTAAATTTGCCAAAAATATCGTTTTCTATAAGATCAGGGCCAATTACAGTTGAGTCATCAATATCCTTAATGATCTTTTTTGCAAATGGTTCCATGACCCACATTTTATCATACTGATTTGCATAATAGACCTCAGTATTGTATATTTCTTTAGGGTGTTTTCCAAAAAATATTCTAAGCACAACACCATCTCCTTATAGCTATTATTCACAAGCAAAACGGACGTATACGCCCATACAGTCTGCCTTCTTGAAAAATTTTGTTATTCTCATTATACCATTTTTCTGCTGGGAAAGCAAGGGCAGAGTAAAGTCTGTCAGATAAAAAAACACCAATACAGCCGCCAAGCCATATCGGGGTCGATGATAAATTTCGGCAATAAAAAAGATAGCCAGACGCATCCGACTATCTTAGGCTTAGTCCGCAGACGTCAGCCGCTATTCTATATTATATTATACTACATCTGCATAAAAAATGCAAGTCCCCTGTAATGTCGAATCGGCACCAGGTGTGGCTATTATTTTGATAATAATTTAATGTACATCTACAAACTGGGAAATATCATTGTTTTTACATAAATCAAATTTAATTTTCCGTACTAAACATCAGTCCTACAAAACTGGGTTTTATTCGTATAACGTCAATCCTTTGTTTATCTAATTCTCTACATAAGAATCAGATAATATAAGCACAAATTCTTTCTACAATTGGTTATTCATTATTATCAGTACCACAGAAACAACAAAATCCTTTAGGGTAAAAGGCGTTCATTACAGAGATACCCTTTTTATCACATTCCCAGCAAGCTTCATCAGATACAGTCTTTTTATCAGCTCTATTATATTCAGCTAATTTTTTTACCATTGGATTTAATTCTTCTTCAATATACACCATTAATTCATTTTTAAAATCATTTAATTCAGAATCGTCAAGTTCGGATTTACTATCTACATAGATACCACCTAAATCATAATCTTCATACCCAGAACCATTGTGGTATCTAATTTCGGCTTCAAATAAATATTTATCATTTTCATTCGTTTTCCTACAGCTAATTGTTGCTGAACTATCTGAATCCATATCACCATCCAGCCAAAGACTAACTACTACTTCTATTTCAGATTCTTGTACTGCATTTGATTGAACTTTAAATAATATCTGTTCAGTTGTTTTCTCTTCAATTGCATATTGTTGACCTATGCTAAAACATGGATTAAAATATAATTCATCATAAATTTCGGTGTATAATTCATCTAACAACTCGTTAAATTTTTCTAGAACTCCATCACTCGTAAGTATCTCAATGCCTGTTTCCTCTTGAATTCTATCCCTCCAGTAGTTTTCTTCCCAATCTCTTTCTTTTTCAGCTTCTCGTTCTGCCTCTTGTTGTGCATTTATGGTCATATATTGTTCTTCTGAAAGATCTGATTCTTCAAATTTTTGATCTGCAATTTTAATATATGATTTTAACAATTCTACATTTTGCTTGATTTTTTGCATACTAATCCAATTTAATAACTTATTGTGAGCGATATGATTTCTATTCTTTATAAAGTCAGTAATTACTGACGATTCGAAATTAAAATATTGCTCAAAAATATCTTTCCATATGTCCACCTTTACTTTTCTTTTTTTCTGAATATATCCAAGCACTGCATCAGCACTCTTGTTCTTCTTTTCGTTTAGAGCGTTCCAATCAGCCGATGATATTGCAATATTTTCATCATAAATTTTTCCCTTTTTAATAATTTCTATCATTGTTTCTAGTGTCATTGAAAAAAACGTATCATCAACACCCTCATATTGAGGAGAAATCCGTCGGAAATCTTTTACAAGATTTTCATAACTTGAATCGTATTTCTCCATTCCTATTTTCTTTATCCAATCAACTCCAATATGACAAATCAGCACCTTATTTACCAGTACTCTCATTTCATTTTCCGCTTCAAACACCATTGGATAAAGCGTTGTACATAATGCCTCTGATTGCTCATCTGTCATCCATATACATCTATCCCAATCACTAATCAATCTATTCTTTATTGCAATTTTAAATTGTTCCAACAACATATCATATTCTTCTCTTGGTTCAATTTGCTCAAGTTTTACTTTTAACCTTGCTTTACTATCTCCATATGTATCAATTGTAAACGATGCCCGATATTTGGATTCCGATAAACAAAAATCAAACTCTTCACTTGCAATTCTTTGCAGGCACCCTATATAATCAATACTTCTTTCTTCTTCAAATTCCCCCACAACATCCGCAAGTACTTTTTCACAGTATTCTTTTCCTAAATATTCTGTTTCAGTAACAGGCATTTCTTCAAAATCAGAGTATTCAACCTCTTTGCTTTTATAAAGCTTTGTTATGTTTTTTATTCCACTAAATAATATCTCAATTATCATGTTTCTATCTTCTTTCCTTTGTTATATTGCGGATTACTTTACGAAATGATCCATTTGGAATGTTTTTAATGATTTTATTTCAATCTCATATCTTATTGTCCGCCAGACAATAAGCATCCAATGTCACAAAAACTTGATCAATTTCGATTTGTATTCCCTTTTCCTTATCCTTTTCCCTTACCTCGCCAAAAACTTCTGATACTTACTCTTAGGCTTCTCAGGTATCGTCATAATAAGCCTGCCGCTTGCTATCATTGGCTTGACGTACCTTTCCATAACGTAAGCGATCGTCATTCTGCCATTGAAAAACTCCGCTATCTCATTCCTGCTTCTCGGCGTTTTACAGAATTCAAGTATCTCAGTTTCAATGTCATCTATCGGCACGCTTTCGGCGGCGCTGTTGTACAACGTCACCTTGAATACGCCTCTGTCGCTCTCAAATTTCGGTGCAGTCAGACCGCTTTGTTCCATTGCATTTATTATCGTAGGTATGCCGCTGTATCTGTTCTCCGTTTCACCGAGTATCTCCATAGCACCCGCTATCTTAGGGTTTCTTGTGTCGGCAGACACTTTCCCCAATCTGTCAAGGGTCATTCTGCCGTAAAGTCCGCCGGGATTTTCTATCTCAAAACGGTCGCTGAACATCTTTATGGTTATAGGCGTTGTGTCCGTGTGGATACTGTAATCTCTGTGGATAATAGCGTTCAGGATAAGCTCTCTGATAGCAATTACAGGATACTCCGTCTTGTCCGTCCGCTTGCCCGTGTTCGGGTCTATGATAGTCGCAGTTTTCATATTTTTGCGCACGAACACCAAAGCATCATTCAGCATCTGCACAAGTGTTCCGTCTATTCGCTGATTGTCTATAAAACGTTCGCCGACGTTTGCCGTACTGCTTATCTCAGTTCCGGGCACAGACACAGCCGTTATGCAAAGCTGCGGAAAAAACGCCTGCGGGTAGTTTGAGAAAAGCATTATTCCGGTCAAAGTCGGTTTGCCCTCATCAGTAAAACCTTGCAAGCGGCATATTTCCTCATTTGAAAGCTCGGCAAGATTAGGCTTTTTGCTTTTCAGCAGGTCAAAATAAAGCTTGAATGTGTTGGTCTGAATGTCCTTTTCAAAGGCTCTTTCGCAAGTTCTCAGCTCGTCGTGAATGCTTTTTTTGAAAGCCTCATAGCTGTAAACCTCATATTCCGTCATAAGTCTGTCAGCGTCGCCCGACCTGACATATGAGCCTTTCAGCCTGCCCACACCGCTGTAAAAGCAGGGTTTGTCAGCATTATCTATCTCCTGTATCTCGGCGGATACGACAGTTTTGCCGTCGATAGATGCAACGGAAAACAGCGGCCTTATCACAGGCGTCATTTCCTGACACTGCGCCTCGACCTTTTTCATAAGGTCAGCGGCATCATAAACTCCGCAGACATTGTACCCGTCATTTTCATCTACGCCGAAAATAATAACGCCTCCGCCCGACTGATTTGAAAAAGAGGACAGCGAATCACGCACCTTAGGGCAACCCTTATTTGCCGCTTTTATCTCTATCTTGTTGCTCTCGCTGCGAACAAGCTGTATTTGTTTCACCATATCTACAAGTTCATTATCAAGCATTTTATCGCCTCCATAATATAATTATACTGATTTTATTAGAATTTGTCAAGATTGAATTCTTATAAAATTGTAATTTGTCTTATAAAAGTCTAATAAAAGCCGTATAAAATGAGGTGATGGCTTATAATTTGATATGGAAGTGCAAAAAAATCACCGATACAGGCACAAAGGCTTGTATCGGTGATTTTCTTTAGCCATTGTTATTAATAGAAAAGCCCGCTTATGTTAAGAACTCTCAAACTTCTGCATGATATTTACTAAGTTTATGTTAAGGACACGTATACATATATTAGAGAGTTAATTATTATACTTTAACTTTGTTTTATTTCGTTTTTTAGAAGTGCTATATCCTTATAATTGTCAATAGGCTTTATTCTATCAAGTATTTTTTGTTCAACAGCTTTCGACCAATATATTTTAAGCCTTTTCTTAGCACGAGTAATTGCTGTATAAAATATACTGTGCGTTATGAGTTCATCTATCTCATCAGTTATAACTATCTTAACAGAATCGTACTCCAAACCTTGGGCCTTATGGATAGAAACCGCATATGCTACCTGGAATGGAATTATTGTCTTGGAAGATATATCGTCATCTTCGTCTGTGCTTTTATTCTTACGCACATCAAATCGAATAATAGAATTGCCGTCACTATTAGTTCCAATAATTTCGAAGCTGCGGTTTTCTATATTTAATTCTATTAGAGGTTTATCAAGTTCTATATCAAATTGAATTGACTCTGTTACTTGTCCCTCATTTAAAATTCTAAAGTCCATGATTTTTGCTTTCATATTATTATGGATGACAGGCGACTCATCCTCTTCACTGTTAAAAAATGAATCAGCCGAATCGTTAAATAAAATAGGATCTCCGACTTTATACCTTTGTATACCACGATATATTTCCTTGCCATTATTGTTTTCTTGCATGAAGTGATTTATGTTATTAACACCATAAAGGCCACCATAATTTAAACAAAGAATAATCTCATTATCTGCAGCCGGAATGAAGATCGAAGTATCCAGATCCGCGGAAAATCCACCTGCTTGCAGTCTATCAAAAACATCGCTGTCAGATTTATCGTCTTTCATTTCTCTAACTTTATCCCACAAGCTTAACAATTGTGCGCTTTCTGTTCTAAATGGATCTTTCAGCTCGCATACTGATGTTTCAGGAATAAAATATTTTACCGCATTAAACCAATTGCCGAAATTAATTGCTTCAATTTGATATATATCCCCCACCAATATCAGTAATTCATATTGCGCAAGCTGCAATAAATCTTTCATATCGCAATTATTTACAGTGCTACTCTCATCTATTATCACAATATCATAATCTCTTTTCATATCTTTAGAATGTGAATTGTTAAATTTAGCAATAGTCATGAATTTACATTTCGACGATGCCGACACTTTTCTTTTGAGATTATTTACGGCGGGATTAGTATTTGCTAAATACAACCTTGAGGAATCCTTAAAATAGCTTGATATATAATTAATTAATGTCGTTTTTCCAGTTCCAGCAGCCCCATATATCAATGCTGCTTTTGAATGTTCAAACATATTTATTAAAGCCATTTTCTTTTCATTAGACACATCACTTCTATCTTGAGTACTGATCCAATGTTTTACAGAATTCGAGTGATTATTTATACCGGAGTTGGTCATATCTTTTATGGTTTTAATTATAGATACGGTGTCATTTCTATAGCTTTCTATAAAAATATAATCATTTTTTATTATCAATTTTCGTGCTTGCTGTTTATCAGTACTATACAATTTACTATTATATATATTCACTAACGATTCAACATTTTTGAAATGTTTATATTTATGGGAAACTCCATCTTCATTTTTTTCTAATGGTGTAAAAAGAATTCCTTTTTGTTCAATATTATTTTTTATATGCCAAGCCAATAGTTCATGTTCACGCCCTGATACATCAAAGCATTTAAAAATATCTGAAATGCTTGGAACATGTTTCCTAAGTGCAGAACAAAACGGCATTTCGTCAAAAGGAATAGACTCATAATGCAAATATAGACCCGATAATTTATAATAACCTGTGTATTCACGCTTCCATTTATGCCAATATCTTTTGTATTGTGCTTTTATTACTCTATTATTCATATGAAATAACAAATATTTTAGAATATTTGCACCAGGACAAAGATTTTTCAAAAGAGATCTACAATGTTTCAGAATGTCAAAGAAGAATGCAGATTTTGAATTCGGAACAATCTGATTGCGTAAATCTATAAAGTCATCATCAGATATATCAAGTATTTCAGATAAATTATCTCCCGTTTTGGTCAAGTACTGCGATAAATTATGTTGTTCCGCTCTTGAAAGTTTAGGGGCTGTTCCGTATACGATTTTAGCAAAATTATTAAATTCGCAAGGACGAATATTTACTTCCCACTTGACAATGATTCTTATAGGCATCGTTTTATCAAAGATTTCAATAGAATTATCAGCTATTGCAAACTTAACAGCATAATAATCGGATAATTCAATATCAGTAAACGCGATTATACGGTCTGTTTTGCTTGCGTTATCATTTGCGGGTATAAATGCTACTTCATAGTAAATCTTATTATTTACAAAGAATGGCTTGATTGATTGAATGTAAAACCGATCAAAACAATAATCATCACCCACAGGAGCACGGCATAAATCAATCTTTTCTGCAATTTTTTCATAGTAGGCTTTATAGCTATAATCTGTCTCAATATGGAATTTTCCAAGGTTATGAAGAACTTTCATAGAATAATTGTCATGAAGAAAATTCCTTATTCTTAATAGATACTCATAATATTTGAGCATTAATCGACTGGCATTTTCCTCTGCTAAAGTGCGATGAGACGAAGACACCTGTAAAAAGCCATGAAAACGAGAAATATGCTTTAACCTTGCTTGACTTTTAGCATACTTTACTGCCTTTTTTATATTCTCTTGATTATCCTCTATGTCGCCGCCGTTAGCATATATCTTCAGCATAATATGTTCAACGAAATGACGAAGTTGTGAAAGAATATCCTGAGAAATCTCGCCAGTTGTATTCATTCCCATATTATCGATATGTCGGCAAATAACCCTGTCGCTGTTTTTTATCTGCTCGTCAATCTGTAAAATTCCACACATATTTGGTCACCCCTTGTTACCGATCACTGTTCTTTTTCTTTCCAATACTTTTTTCATTTTACGTTTCAGTACATCGTATTCATCTAACGCAGCCTGATATTTCAGAGCAATTATTTTTTGCTCTTCAAGTGGTGGCAACGGGATCATAATATTCTTTACTGCTTCTATTGAAATGTTTTTAACTGCTGTGCCGCCTGAAACATAATCTAAGGCGGTTTCACCCGCTGCACTATCAAAAAAAGCTTGGATATAATACGGGTCTGCCTTGTTCTCGTCGATCTCAATAATATAGAGATTTCCTGTTGCAATAACAAAATGATCACTATCACAATTTACAACAGCAGAACGAAATGTAGGAGACGCCATCTTTGAAAGAACAATAGAATTACCGGGTATTACAAATTTATCGAGTTTTTTCGGCAATTCTGTGATATACTGCTGTCCTTCCTCAATATCTATTGAGCCATTTACTACATTTGCAAGAGAAATAAACCTGTACTTTGTTGGGATAATGGACTTGTATGATTCCAACAGTTCTGGTTTTACTTGCGAACCTCTTGAAATACTTTTTATAACCGCTCCAAAGCACACACCATCTTCTACAACAGGCTTGTCAAGATAATGAGATGCTATTAAATTATAGTCATGGTCTCGCATATCCTTCGGTAAAACATCTATCGTATTAACTCCGCCATTATTGATACAGTTAAGGATACTCTGAATATCATTTTCAGAAAGCGTATTCAGTCTTTTGCTTTCTTTGGAAAAGATGTTTTCTGCATTTATTAGTCTGATGGATTTGTTGTTACTACTAAAGACGATCATTGTTGTTGGTATCATAGTTTCGGCAAATAGTGCATGTGGAAGATTTATAACTGCTTCTATATAACCATTCTCAGCAAAATACTGACGCATATACATATCAGGCTTTGCAAATGCTGCTCCATTTGTCATAATTGCAACAGCTTTACCCGAAGCGTTTAACGAACGAATTATCATCGCATTAAATAACCAGTCAGATGAACATCTTGAAATATAGGTGCTCTCAATTCCGAAATGATCCTGCAATGAGCGACGACAATCATCTAAATCTGCGCCCTTGAGAGCAAAAGGATAGTTTGAAAAAATCCTATCATAACTTGTTGGATAATCATATGTCAATGCATTATTTATTACAAAAGAATAGTTATCGCCAAGAAGTGACCCTCTGAGAATGGCAATATCGTTTGCGTTAAAATTTAGTTCTACTCCAGTATATTCACCTACCTTTGTGTTTTGCAAAGCATATACAGGAAAAGTTGCCACTCCCGAACAAATATCAAGTACTTTATCATGTTCATTGGTTTCGAGTATCCCATCTGCCAGCTCCACTAATGAAGTTGGCGTACTCATTTTAAAGTACGAATTATCATAAAGAACTACTTCTTCTAATATGTCTGAATCGAACATGTCAATGTAACTCAAAACGATTTCCCATAAACCGTTCAAATTTCGTGAAAGAATATCTGAAATGTCAGGGGAAATATGTGCAGTTTCTATGAACGTGTCAAGAGTAGCTGTAGATATATTTGTTGTTTTTTCTATTTTACTCAAAACGTAAGCAGTAGAAACAACAGCCCCACCAATGTTCGATATTTTTCCACGATAGGCTTCACCAAGTTTGATTGAAACATCTCTAATCGTATCAATCGTATATTTCAAATTAATCCCTCCAAAATATTTTTAGGTAATTCAAAACCTTGATACAAGTATATCATAGTCTTCTTGTTCTGTCAATGTGTTTATTGGTAATTTATAACCTAAAATATAAATTTGTCGCTTTGCACAATTTGAGCGATGATTCACCTTGCAATATTGTCACTTGGCAACAAATCAAATAACTCATACATTTTCCCTATCAAGAATAAGATACCATAAAATTATTTATATAATTTGCATTATGAGAAGTTCCCTGACGGCACGGTGAAGTGCATTGAAGATGAGATACCGTTTGAGCTGCCGGAGGGGTGGGAGTGGACGAGATTACAGGCTATATGCGAACCAATTACCGACGGTACTCATAAAACTCCGACATACAGCGATGAAGGTTTCATATTCCTATCTTCAAAAAATGTCACCTCTGGACATATTGATTGGGATAATATAATGTATATTCCTGAATCTCTCCATAATGAACTATACGCAAGATTAGCACCACAAAAGAATGACATTCTTCTTGCTAAAAATGGAACAACAGGTGTGGCTGCAATAGTTGATAGAGATTGCATATTCGACATCTATGTTAGCTTGGCTTTACTTAGAATCATAGGATACATAATATCCCCTGAATATTTGCTTTCAACAATAGCAAGTTCAACCATACAAAACTATTTCAATTCATCTCTTAAAGGAATAGGCGTTCCTAATCTTCATTTGGAACACATTCGTACAACCCTGATTCCTGTTGCTCCGATTAACGAGCAGTATCGAATAGCAACTAAATTGGAGCAACTTCTTTCTTTTGCAGACAATATCGAATCCGACAAAACTGATCTCCAAACCACCATACAGCTCACCAAATCCAAAATACTTGATCTCGCCATCAGGGGTAAGCTCGTTAAGCAAAATCCCGATGATGAGCCTGCAAGCGTTCTTCTTGACCGTATCAGAGCCGAGAAAGAGGAGCTTATAAAACAGGGCAAGATCAAGCGTGATAAGAAGGAATCTGTTATCTTTAGAGGTGAGGATAACTCTTATTATGAGAAGATCGGTGATACCGTCACTTGTATTGACGAAGAGTTGCCGTTTGAGCTGCCCGACGGGTGGATATGGTGCAGAGGCTCAAGCTGTTTCTTACCTATGGAGAGTCGAAAGCCGTCAGGTACTTATTTCAAGTACATTGATATTGATTCCATTGATAATAAGCATCAGGCAATCAAAAAAGCCAAGATAACAGAAACAGCAAAAGCTCCCAGCAGAGCAAACAGAGCTGTATTTGACGGCAGTATTCTGTTTTCTCTTGTAAGACCATATCTTAAAAACATAGCTTTGGTGGATAGTAATAATGCAGACAGTATAGTTTCAACAGGTTTCTATATAGCTACATCAAATGGGACGTTTATACCGAAATACCTCTATATACTAATGATTTCTGCTTATGTAGTAAACGGCTTGAATCAGTTTATGAAAGGCGATAACTCTCCGTCTATAAGCAAGGATAATATTGAGAAGTGGCTATATCCTGTTCCGCCGCTTGCAGAGCAAGAAAAGATCGCCGATATCGTTCAAAAATACATCAGAATACTTGAAGATATAGAAAAGAGCCTCAGCTGAGGCTCTTTTCTATATTGGTCATGATTTCAACTGCTGCTGTGATAATCTCAATGATACGTTCCTGTTCTGCATAAGGCGGTAGAGCCACTATCAGGTTCTTCAATGTCAATGGCTTTAGCTCCTTTTGATTGGTTGAGCCTTCACCGAGCTTTTCAAGTTCCTGCTGATATGCTTTCAAGAAAAAGTATAAATATTCAGCACTTATCTCATTATTGGCTCTTATAACAGTAACATGAGAATCAGGCACGACAGACTTACCACGCCTATTATCAGTTTTCCTATAAATGCCGACTCTGCCGAGTGTTCCTGTACCTGTTGAGTTTATAACAGTATCCTTATCCTGCATATATTCATCATTAGGATACTTCACAAGCGTTGATTCATCAAGATACAGGGCTAACTCCATATTGATACCATCATACTTGGTATTGCATTTCTGAGCGAACACAAGTGTATCACTGCTTTCAGCGTATTTAGGAGATTTTCCACGCTTTATTTCCTTTTGACAGCACGTTTGAAGTCGTATCCACGCCCACCCGTCGGGCAGCTCAAACGGCAATTCCTCGTCAATGCAAGTGATGGTATCGCCGATCTTCTCATAATAAGAGACAAAGACACATCTGTTATAATAGTAAGTGCAGGGAATTTCGCACCAAAATTATAACGGAGGTGTCTTTATTGAAGGACAAAAACAAATTTGAAGCATTTCTTAAACGCAGTAATCTTTCAGAAAACACGATCGATGTTTATCTATGGACGGTAAGGTATTTTGAAGAACATTATGACGGTATTACAAAAGAATATCTTCTTGCCTACAAAGGTTATCTTATGGAGAATTTTAAGCCTAAAACAGTCAATCTTCGTATTCAGGCTATGAATAAGTATCTCGTGTATCTTGGCAAAGAATCGCTTCGCATTAAGGCGGTCAAGGTTCAGCAGAAAAACTTTCTTGAAAATGTAATCAGCAATGCGGATTATAAATTTCTGAAAAAGTCACTAAAAAAGGACGGTATCATGGAGTGGTATTTTGTTGTATGGTATCTTTGTGCTACCGGTGCAAGAGTGAGCGAGTTGATTCGTATTAAGATTGAACACGTTGAAACGGGTTACTTTGATCTCTATTCTAAAGGCGGTAAGCTTCGCAGATTGTATATTCCCAAAAAGCTTCGTAATGAAACTCTTGAATGGCTCAAAACTCAGGAGCGTACATCGGGCTACTTGTTTCTGAATCGCTTTGGCGAGCGTATCACTGCAAGAGGTATCTCCCAACAACTCAAAAACTACGCTGAGAAGTATGGGCTTGATAAAAAGGTCGTATATCCGCACTCGTTCCGTCACCGCTACGCAAAGAACTTTTTGGAGAAGTATAATGACATTGCTCTGCTTGCCGATCTTATGGGGCATGAGAGCATTGAGACTACCCGTATCTATCTTCGTAAGACCGCAAGCGAACAACAGGCTATCGTGGATAAGATCATTACATGGTAAAAGAATAGCCGTCCTCGGCTGATATATCAATTCACATTATCCGCTATGGAATCAAGCAGGGAGAATAGCTGGCTAACCTTGTCGGCTATTCTCTTTTGTTCGTTCACAGGTGGAACAATCAGCACCGCTTTCCTTCCGTCAAGTGTACCGAGTCTCGGCATTTTCACCCCATATGAGCAATGATTTGCATATCGCAGAAATGTAGGGGACATTAAGTAGTATTTTGCATATTCAGGTAAAATATATTTGTTGAAGTCAAGTGGCAATATCTCAGATGTACAGTATCCGTCATCATCAACAAGAACAACCTTATTCAGATAAGGACGGAGTTTGCTGTATAATACCTGTCCTTTGTGGAATGAGTGCTTTGTGCTTGCTGAATTTCTTTCTTTTAGTGTTAACTTTTGCGATACTTTCCCCGTATCCTTTTCAATATCTTCTAAGTCCAAAATCCACGCTGTTTTGGGAATATCTTTTGTATCTACATTCGTACAGTTACCATAATCACATACTTCTCCAAGACAGCATATGCCCCAACTATATGGAATATCGTTAATTCTCCAATCGTCAAGTGTTTCAATAAGATTACCCATCCTAAGATAATAAGAGTTATCCTCACCTCTAAAGATAACAGATTCTTTCTTATCACGCTTGATTTTACCCTGTTTGATAAGTTCTTCTTTCTCTGCTCTGATACGTTCAAGGAGTACGCTTGCAGGTTCATCATCGGGATTCTGCGGAACGAGCTTGCCCCTGATAGCGAGATCAAGGATTTTGGATTTGGTGAGCTGTATGGTGGTTTGGAGATCAGTTTTGTCGGATTCAATGAAATCTACAATAGAGAGTAACTCTTTAATCTTAGCTATAATTCTTTCTTGCTCCGTTAATGTCGGCAATGGGACAAGCATTTGCTTCAATTCTGTTTTATTGAATTTAGGCATAGCTGTTCCAGCTGTCAACCGTTGTAAGTAATCTTGTCCAACGAATGATCTAAACACATATTCAAAAAAATCTGATGTAGTATTATAATGGAATTTAAGTATAATAGAGTTTGGAGCGAGAGACATTGGAAAATCAAAATAAGGAATTTTAAATACTTTACCTATGGAAGCACCGATATTACTTAACATCAGTTCTCCACCATACAATCGGGACTTATCTAAGAAATCATAGCTTTCCTTATCAATATAAGAAAGGTCTTTTTCAAAATTATTTGCAAAATCAACTGTCCGTACAAATAAAGCATAGTTCTTTTCTTTGTATGTTCTAACGTTTGCCTTTAAGGTAGCAAAACTGCCATTAGCAACATAATCGGTAACAAGTGTGGTTAATATATCTAACCTCGTCCACTCCCACCCCTCTGGCAGCTCAAACGGTATCTCATCTTCAATGCACTTCACCGTGCCGTCAGGGAACTTCTCATAATGCAAATTATCATCACCGAGGAATATAACAGTATCGTTCTTTATTTCCTTAGCTTTCAGCTTGCCATCCTTGACCATCTGCTGTTTTTCGGCTCTGATACGCTCCAACAGCACAGAAGCAGGCTCATCGTTCGGATTTTGCGGAACGAGCTTGCCCCTGATCGCAAGGTCAAGAATTTTTTGTCTTAATGCTTTTGTATCCATTATTCATCTACCTCGCCGATAAGACTTTCAAGCTGTGCAACGGCACTTGCGATATTCTCCGATTTGGTTTTTATCGTTTCAAGAAGCTCCGTCAGCGTATAGTCATCGCTTGTATTCACAGACTTAATCCAGCTTATATCAAGGCTTGTCTTATCTCGCTCTAAAATATCGTCGTATGAATATCTGCGCCATCTGCCGTTCGGGTTTTCCTCGCTCCATGTTTCCTGTCTTGCGGAAATATCCTCAGCGTGATAACACTCCACAAATTCATCGAAGTGGCTTTCTTTCAGCGGATTGGTCTTGCCGAAGGACGGCATTTCGGAACGGAGATCGTATATCCATACTTCTTTAGTATTGCCCTTATCGGCAGTACCTCTCGTGAAGAAAAGCACATTGGTCTTTACGCCCTGGGCATAGAAAATGCCAGTAGGCAGACGCAGGATCGTGTGCAGATTGCATTTCTCCATAAGGTCACGGCGTATCTTTTCACCGTCACCGTCTGCAAAAAGCACGTTATCAGGCAGAACGACGGCAGCACGGGCATGACCTGATTGATTTAGGCTTCTGTAAATGTGCTGTAAGAAGTTGAGCTGTTTATTGCTTGTGGGGAAAGTAAGGTCATCACGGGTAGCACGTTCACCGCCTTTTTTCGTACCAAAAGGTGGATTCGTCAGTACAACGTCATAGCCCTTCATCTGCTTTCCGTAATTTGAGAGAGTATCTCCCAAGTAGATCGCACCACCAATATCATGAAGCATTGCGTTCATAAGTGCAAGCCTATGGGTATCGTGAACAAGTTCACAGCCTGTAAATGCCTGTGTACGTTGGAATTCCTGCTCATCGACCGACAGATCAAACAGATCATCGGTATGTTCCTTGACGTAGTGGTCGGCAGCGATCATAAATCCGAAAGTACCGCAGGCAGGATCGTTACAGCGTTCACCGGCTTGCGGAGCGATCAGCCTTGTCATTACATTGATAAGCACACGGGGTGTGAAATACTGTCCTGCTCCCGACTTCTTTTCGGTAGCATTCTTCTCCAACAGTCCTTCATAAAGGTTGCCCAAGCCTTCTTCCTTTGCACTGTACCAGTCAAACTGGTCAATAGTGGTGATGATTTTTTCAAGGTTTTTAGGCTCATCAATGTTAGTCTGTGCGCCCTGATAAATCTCACGCACACGACCTTGACAGTTCTCTCCGAGATGTTCCAAAAGCTCCTTGTAGAACTTCTTCAGCTCAATACCTTGCTTTGAAAGCAGCTTATCCCAGCGATATTCTTCGGGGATAGCCTTTTCGGTATCGGTTTCCTTACACATCTTCAAAAATAGTATATAGGTAAGCTCCGTAACATACTGCTGATAGGTGATACCATCATCACGCAGTACGTTGCACAAATTCCAAAGTTTCGCAACAATTTCCTGATTATTCAAGCTACGATTCCTCCATCGTCATATAAGTATTGGTTCAGTTCCATAATAACTTCATGGAGCTGTCCCTCAAATCGGCGATCAATGCCTTTGAATCCGCCGTTATTCTTGAAAGCACCCTGTTCAAACATCTGCTCATCAAGTACAGCTTCTTCAAGCATGACCTTTTCTATACGTTTCAGCCAGTCAAGCTGAACCTTGTTAAACTTGTGGTTCTGTCTCAGCTTCGCAAAGGCATTTTTAACTCTTGTTTCATGGCTTATCAGCGCTGAGCCGATAGCCTGCTGCCGAACAAATGCGATAATATCCGCAACAATATCTTCGTTTGTCATTTCATTCCAAGCTGTGTTGAGCTGCTTTTCCGTGAAATCATGACGGTCAAGCTCTATTTTCAGCTCTTTGAGAGTAGCCCTTGTCAGCTCAGAGGGGCGAGTGCATACGATTTTGAGTGCATTTATCTCACTAAGGTTCTCCACAACAAACTTCCTGAATGCTTCAATATAGTCTTCGGGTTTGCTTGCCTTGCCGTAACCTCTTTCATGTGATATGACCTCATCATCATGATCGTCTATTACAACGGGACGCTTTCTATGTGTTCTGTCTTTATCAAGCACAGCAAATGCCTCCGAGCATTCCAAAACTCTCTTTGTGGAGTCGGCAACTTTGCCATCGTTCAGCTCTTTTGAAAAAGCATTAAGGTCTTTACCGCCTGTCAGGTATATGAACTGCTCCAGAGCCTTTGCACTGATCTTTCGGCTTTTCCTTTGCAGTTTGGCAATAATCAGACTAAGCTGATATGCCTGTTTGTCCTTCTCAACAACTCTCAAACCGTTAAGCAAGTCCTCAAAGGTAGTCTGGGGGTTTGGTGTAACAGGCTTCATATTGCTTACAGGCTCTAAGGTTTCATAGACACCTACGGGATCATAGATCTCAAAGTGGTCTTTGTCTATCTTGCTACACAATCTCGTAGCTCTGCCGAGCATCTGCTCAAACAGGATACGGGACTTGATACGGCGCATAAATACAAGATTAACGATCTCAGGCACATCAATACCTGTTGTCAGCAAGTCAACAGTAACTGCTATTTTCGGATAGGCTTCGTTCTTGAATTGCCGTATTGCTTCAAGTATCTTCTTTTTGTTGCCACCCTCAATACTTCCGGTGATTTTCTTTACAACATCATTATCAATGCCATATTTCGAATAAATATCTTTGAGTATCGTTACAATAAGGTCAGCATGTTCATCATTAACAGCATAGATAAGCGTTTTGCCCTCACCGTCAGGATTGAAGTCCATAGCGATTTCATTAAATACGGCTAAATTGAACTTTTCAGTAATTACGTCCTTATTGAATTTATCTATTTCAAACTTCATATCATCCTCAAGCTCATCGCTGTTGAGAACTTCGCCCGTGTTCGGATCGTAGATAGCGAGCGTTTCGCCCTTTTTGTATTCAATGCCGTTATCACGGAGCTTGGTGTGAATATCGTGCGGAGCATCGTGATCGACAAGATAACCGTCAATGACAGCTTCTCTGTAAGAGTATGTAAACACGGGCTTTCCGAATATCTCTGTTGTATGCAGAGCAGGGGTAGCCGTCAAAGCGACCTTGACAGCATCGAAATACTCTATAACAGTACGATATTTGCTGATATAATCTTCCTGATTACGATACAGCATTTCATCATCGCTAAGTTCTTTGTCGAGTGTATAGCCCCTATGAGCTTCATCAATAACGATCAGATCATAATCAGAAACGGAAGGCATTGTATCATCGTCACTGTAAATTATACGTTTTACAAGGCTTTGCACCGTAGCTATATGTATTTTTGTTTCCTTATCTATTTCTTTTTCATCAAGCCCTTTAATGTTGTATATCTCATCAAGGGTCATTAAGTCTTCTATCTTGACTTCTTTAAATACATCAGCCGCCTGCTCGCCGAGTGCTGTTCTATCAACAAGGAAAAGGATACGCTTAAAACGATTGCTTTTGATAAAACGGTATATCATTCCGAGAATAGTTCTTGTTTTTCCGGTTCCCGTAGCCATGGAAAGCAATGCTGTTTTCTTTCCTTCAACGATAGCGTTTTCGGCTGCTTCAATAGCTCTTATCTGGTATTCACGCAGATTCAGTCCGTCAGGATCACGTAATAGATCAAACGGGGTATTCTGCAGTACCTGATTTGCTGCAGCAATATCTTTATCGAGCATTTCTATAAGTCCATCAGGACTAAACCAACCTTGCAGCGCTTTAGGCGTATTTGCACCGTCACGCAGATCAAGAAACCATATTCCAGATTTTTGTTCTATCTGTTTGAGATACTTTCTGCCATTAGTAGCAAAAACGAATGGGACTTTATAGCCGTTCCAATCATTGATAACATACTGGTCATGCTCAGATTTTATCATACGGGCGTAATCCTTGCACTGATAATCGATAACAGATGGGATATCTACACTTATTTTCTTTGCTTCAATAATAGCGACAAGTTTAAGTCCTACAAACAAAGCATAGTCTGCATAGCCGCCACTAGTTACCGTAGAATCAGTTGGAAATTCAGCAATAGCAATATTACGTCCTTTTTGCGGTCTTGTTCCTTTGGAATATCGGAGATCGTTTGTATCAACTTCCCAACCATATTTTCTAAGCTGGTCGTCAATAATAATGCGTGTTTCGGCTTCGGAAAGCTCCATTGCCTCTGTAACTTCTGCCGATTTGTCGGCTCTGTCCTTTGCAGACGAACCCTCCGTAGCTGTTATAACAGGTTCAGCTTTAGCAGCGTTTGCGAGCTGTTCCTCTAAGTCCTTTATAATGCTTTCATAATCAGGGACAGGCTTATTTTCCGGCATAACAAAATCAGGTGCTTGGAAGTTGTAGTCACCATAGACCTCCATGAACCATACAGCAAGCCTGAATGCCATTCTAAGCAAGGATTTTGCGGTATCAACAGAATCTTCGTATTTATGAACGGCATCATTACGCTTCATCCTGAGAGAATAAAGTATATCATCAATTCTGCCGCCACGATCTATAAGCCCTTCACGTTTCAGGATTTTTATTCTATTAGCGTGGGTATTATCATAATCAGGCTCATCAAGCCCTTCATTTGCAAATATCTCCTGTACAAGACGTTCAGCAAACATTCCGAGTTTATAAATACAAGCATTAGGATCATTATATAGATAACTCTCAGCAGTTTTTCCGATTTTCGCAAGAGCTTTCCAATATCTGCCTAGAAAATCAAAATTAGATGTCATGTTGATTTCACCTCTGTCACAAAGGAACTTCCCATAATATTATACTATCAGAAGTTATATATTCACATCACATTATACCACATTTCCCACAAATAGTCAATCGTTTAGCTGCGTTTTTTATTGCTTTGTAATAAAAAATGAAGTAAAGTCACTAAATTTAAGGTAAAAAAAAGCAGCCTTCCGACTCCTTAAAAAGCCGAAAAGCTGCCATAACAAAATTCAAAAATATCAGCTCAGCGAACTAATATAATACCCTAGTGTACTCTTAGGATTAAGCTCCGAAAGATCAACAGCTACGCCTACTGCCATGCCTAGCCGCTCGCGGTCTGCCTGCGATACGTCGAACTCTATGCCCCACGCGTTGCCGTCTATGTTTATCCACGCCGTCGGGCCGAACGTTCCGCCGTCAAGCGTTGCGCCCTCCAGGCTCGGGCAAATGGCTTTCAGCTCGTTGTACGTCATTCCAACCTGCACGCCCTCGGTGATGTATCCGCCCGGCGTGACGTGTATCGCGTACGGAAAATCAAGCGTGCCGATGTTCTGTATGTCCATGGTGTAAAAGCCTATCTTCGTGTTCGGGTACACGTCGTCGTTCTCCACAGCGATGATGTTTTCCTGCCCCACTGATATAAAATCCATGCTGAAATCGTCGCCCAGTTCGGCAAAAATATCGTCCGCCGTTTCGTAGATAAGGTCGTTCGCATACACCGTGTCGTCGTAAATGTCATACGGCGCAAGCGTGGTCACGGGCTTAGTCGTGGTCGCCTCGGCGGTCGTTGTGGTGGTAGTTTCCGTCGGCTGAGCGGCGCTGTCAGATTTTTCGTCTGCCGAACTTCCGCCAACTTCGATAAGAAAAGTCGCCGAATGTTCGTCACCGTCTGAATCATAATGGCTCTCAGTGATCCTGAAATCGCCCGCATTGTCCACACCAATGCAAGCCTGAGCCTTGCAGGTGCTTCCGATAGGCGCTTCATTTGGGTTTCTCGCAACGTCGCCCGGGTAACTGTAACCCATAACGCCATTGCTGTCTATTATGGTGTCCTCCATGTCGAAGAAAATGCCCTTTGCTATGCCGTCCTCGTCCTCGTAACCGATGTTTGTATATTCGTAGTCCACGATATAGACCGCCGCAGGATTTTCGTCCGCATACTCATTGCGCTCAGCCGTTTCCGTGACGCCTGTAACGGTAAGCGACCACTGCCCGTCAACTGTCCAAGTTTCGCCAATGGTGTAGTAGTCTTTCTTCATGCTTTTTTTGCCACTGCCTGAATCGCTGTCTGAGCAAGCGGTGAGCAGCACCACCGCACCCGCGAGGACTGCTGCTGTTAGTTTTTTTATGGTCATTTGGTGATACCCCCTATATCTTGATCTCGATAGCTAGCAGTTTCTCCTCAGTTTTCTCGACCTCTTCAAGAACCGTGCTTCTCGTTCTTACAATGTACTTGTCAACCGTTTCATGAAGGTCATTTTTGATATCTTTTGCTCTCTTTATGTTTATCTTTATCTCTGCAAAAAGTTTTTTCATAAGCTCTTTGGTAACGTCCTGGTTCATGAATTTCAGTATTTTTCCCGTCGATTCGGCGATCCTTTCCACCTGCTGACTTACTTCTTCTTTGAAAGCCTTTGTTGCGTCAAAAAACATTATCGGGTCGTTCAGCAGTTTTAACGTATCCATACCAAAAACGATCGTGTAATACTCTTTTGACAGCTGCTGATAATAATTATACGCATCGTTAAACTCGCTATTTAGTTTCATTACGGACTTTATAACGAACACGCTGAATTCATTATTTATCTTCTCTTCAAATTCATCCAGCTTATGATGCTTTCGCAGAACAAAGCTTGTACTTGCCACCATATCATGAAGCTTATCGTGCTCGCTGCGAAACATTTCGTTGACGTGCTCTTTTATTTTATACGGCACTTTTACCTTGTAATTGTTCCACAAGTTGCGGATAATGCAGTTTACTACCTCTTTGCGTCCAAACTTCTTTACCTCGCCCGAGATAAGCTTTTTCTCATAGTTGTTTACAAATATCACCGAGTCAGCCGAAACGCCGCCGTCTTCAACTATGCGCCTTTTCATGCGCTCCGCTCTGTCGTCGTTCTCAGATTTGCAGTGGGTTATCACAACGTTTACGTTGTTTTTCTCAGCTATAAGGTTGTTTATTATGCTTATCTCAAAATCTTCCACTCTGTCAGAGTCGGCGCTAAGGCAGTAGATTATGGTGCTGAACCATTCATTGATAGAGTGCTTGTCGTATTCTGCTACCTTTTCGATTATCTGCTTGTGCCATTCGTCCGCTTTATCGGGTTCAAGACCCCAGCTGTCGCATATCGAAAAAGATATTCGGTCGTTATCTTTCAGCTCGAAAGAATATTCGTGCAGGCCCTCCGCCGTTACGGGCTTTCCCGCACCCGTCTCCGCGACCTCTTCGCCAAATATGTAATTCAGCAGACTGCTTTTGCCAACGCCCGATTTGCCGGCTATCAGTATATTAGTTTTTATCTTGTCGCCTTCCATTATTTTCTTGCTCCTTTTTTCGTATCCTTGAACATATCAACTACAGCTTTTACTATTCTCTCTACAATTTTCTGATCCTTGCCCTTGCTGATCTCTTTCATTACCTTTTTCAGATTTTCAACAGTAAAGTAGTCGGAAATTTTGGTGATCATAAGGTCTTTCGAGCCGCCGTTCTCTATGCAGGCTTTAGTGTATTCCTCGCAGATCTTCGTTATCGCAACGCCGAGGGTAGCCGTAACAGTAGTTGCCACTGAAACATTTACCGTGGCTTTCGCCGCGCCGCCGACAAATGGGATCACCGAAAGCAGCTGAGAAGCCAGCGTTTTTCCTATATAAGAAACGAAGCCCGCTCCGGCTAAATTTTTCACAGCGCCCTTCATATCATTATCTATTCCGTAGCAGCTTAAAATATCCATCGCCATTTTTACCTGTATGCCCATAAGCGGTACCGAATCGGAAAGTGGCACGGGTACAAATGATGTAGCCGTAACAATACCTGCGGCTAAAGCCGCGTATTTCGGTATCTTGTGCTTTATCATCATTTCTGCCATTTGACCCTGCGCTTTTTTGAGCGACGGGATAAAGCTTTCTCTGAGGTAATCGTCAAGATTATGATGTGCCCAGCTGTTTATCTCAGATTTCTGCACATACTCGTCGCCAAGATCGCTGTTAGTAGAATAGGTAAACACCTCAACGCCGTTTATCCTATTGCGTTTTCCGGCATCGCCGACAGCGTCCTTTATCTGAGCGACTTCGTTCTCGTCAAGATTATCCACCTTTGTAATAATAACGCACACGGGGATATTTCTCGCCTGTATGTCTTTTATCAGCCTTTCATCGAGATCCATGAAGCGGTTATTTATGCAGTACCAAACCTCGTGGATGTGCATACCCAAATCCGCAGGATAATTATTTTTGCGTTCGTCGATAAGATCTATTATATTTTTGTAAAAAGCGCTGTTTTCCGGCGTAGACGAGCTTTCTACCTCGTAGCCCTCAGTGTCGAACAGGGTAATGCTCTTTGAATGATACTCGTGTATGCCCCTTGTCTGCGGCTTTCCGCTGCTTCCGACAGGCGCGGCGCTATCCTTATCAAACTCGAAGAAGTCGTTTATAAGGCTGCTTTTGCCAACGCCGGTAGCTCCGCACACTATGATATTGATATTTTTTGAAGCATTTTCCTTTACTTCTTCATAGCACTTATCATAGTCAAAGTTTTTTACGTCAAATTTCTTGTTGATGTTTTCGTTCATGTCAAAAACTCCTTTTCCTTATTGATTTGTCAATTATCAGCTATAACTGACATAATAATACGTTTTTGTATGTTAATTATAACACATTCTTTTTCACTTTTGTTAAGCTGGCTGCTTAGTATAACGTTTTCGTAAGATATTTTTTTATTTTAACAAAAAACATGACACAATCCGCTTCTTATACAAATATCGCATTATTTCAAATACTTTACATCATTATATCATATTATTTCACATATTTCAACCCCTTTATAGGAAAAATTCCGACATAATGCATAATGATATAGGATAAAATATTATATATGGGGGTGCAAATAATGTACGAAAACAAATTCATGTATGACAATAATTTTGCTTTGAGGCTCTCAAAACTTCGCACACAGAAAGGTGTTTCCGCAAGGGATATGAGCTTATCTATTGGACAGAACGCAGGGTATATAAACAATATCGAAACAGGAAAAGCCCTGCCCTCTATGACCTCTTTCTTTTATATCTGCGAGTATCTGGACATTACGCCGCAGGAGTTTTTCGATGCCGACGCCGAGCAGCCAAAAGAGCTAAGTAAGCTTATCTCTGACCTGAAAAAGCTCAACAAAAGGCAGCTGGAGAACATTGCTGATATTGTTAACGATCTGGCTAATGGGAATAGGCGGTGAAAGGGGAAAAGGTAAATTTGTACGTCTGCCACATAGACAAGACCGACACTTTGAAGCATGATTATAAGGTAAATAGGTACAGGAGAGGTGAGTTCAGGGCAAAAAAATCACAGCCCCCTCGAAAGCTGTGATTCCTTTTCAACTCAATACTCCTCCGCCAACAGCAGCGTAATATGATCCACATCGTCGATCATATACGCCCTGCCGTTTACCTCCACGTCGGTCGGTATGAAATATTCAAGCTTAGCCTCGGGGCATTCCTGCATATGATAAATGTGCAGGAATTTTTTCTGCCCTTTGACCTCTGTCACTATCTCGAAAATTTGCAGATAATCAAGCTGTCCGCTGACCTTTTCTCGCATTTGCTCTACGGCTGAAAATAACGCCACTTGCAATTCAATAGGGAAGTTTTCTGCCACGCCGCTTGTGACGTATCTGCTTCCGCTGAATGTGTATGCCATAAAATACCTCCTAATAATATTCCCCCACCAGCACCCTAGCCTCCTCGATACACTCCCTCAACATACTCCTGTCGCAAAGCATACCCTCTATCTCTTCATCCGTGTAACCCATATCGTAAAGCAGCATAAGATCTTCCTGCGATACCCCGAACATTCCGCATATATCAAAAAGTTCATCATCGTCATAAGCGGGCTTTCTGTATCCATAATAGTTCCAGCCATAGCAAAATTCGTTCGGTACAAAGCTGCTTTTCTCAAAACGCCCACGCTTGTCAATGCTTATGATCTCGCCTTCCGTGACCTTTATCACTTCAAACGGCAGCTTTTCAAGGAAACTGCCTTTCAGCACGTTCTTCATAATGTCCTCGGTGGACGTGTAAACATACAGTCCTAATTGCTTGTAATGGATAAGGCAAAGCGGATTGTCGCCCTTTGCTATGAAAAGCTTATTCTTGTCGCTAAGTATCGTGAATACGAAAGAGCCTTCTACTGCCTCTGACATCTTTGCTATAGTCTTGAAGTCAAGTCTGCCGTATTTCTCAATAAGCTGTGCGGCAACGTAGCTGTCAGTTTCTATCTTGCTTTTCGGCAGATGTTCAGACTTTGCAAGCTGGCTGTCATTGTAAAGCACACCGTTGTGACATAAAGCAAAAGACCCGTCCGCAGTTTTGCCTGTGAACGGGTGGTTATTGTAAATGTACCTAGCGTCGCCTTGGGTAGTCATTCTCGTATGACCTGTGAAGATAACTGTGTCCTCAGGCACATAAAGCCTTACCTTGTGAGCAGGCTTTGCTCTCTTGAAAACTTTAAGTTCGCCGTGTTTCACATACGCTATGCCCGTTGCGTCCTTGCCCCTTACCTCTGACTCGACGGATAATCTGTTGATAAGTTCTTTCATCTCGCTCCTGCTGAGCGAACGTCTGTAATTCACAAATCCAAATATCGCACACATAGTTAATCCTCCTCACTGACAGGCTCGTTAACATAGAGCCTTTTCTCTTTCAGATACCTGATAAGCTCTGTATATTCAGGCTTTATGCCCAGCACAAAATCCGTCCAGGATTGCTTGTTCAGTTCATCGTCATTAAGGCAAACTGCATTTTCGCATATGCTGTCAACAAGTTCAAGCGTAGCCATAAAGCTGTTGAATTTCAGCGTGCCTCTGAACAATCTTATCTCAACAGTATCAGCATTTGTGATGTTCACACAGGCATATCTGCCCTTAGTGCTTTTCTTTGCCTTTTCAAGTATCTCTTTCGGCTTGTCATTGTAACCGTGTCTTGCCGCCCAGCGGTCAACGCTGTATGCAGTACGCCGTGAGAACTTGAAAAGCTCGTTCCAATGGCTCTCGAAAAAGAACATTATTCGGCTTATGACTTCTTCCTGTTCCTCGTAGGAATATCCAAGCTGCTTTCGGCCTATATGGACGTGAAGTCCGCAGGTAGACGTATTATGCGAACGGTAGCCAAGGGCAATGGCTTTTTTTACTATCTCGTCCCACGGGAATTTCTTTCGATGAAAATCTATTGAACAAGGGTGGCTGACAAGTTCCATTCCCTCGTCCAGTGAGCCGTCAGACTTTATGTAAAGCACTTCATTCTGACTATTAGCTGTATCATATATCTTTTCCGCGTTATCATCGTATCTTCCTGCACCGTCTATCTCCAGTTCAACGCCGTAAAAACGCACGTTGTCTTCTTTCGGCAGTTTGTAGAACACGGGTTTTGGCTTGTAGTAATAATCGTTGATGTAGTCGCCGCTGTCATAGCAATCGTCATAACATTCACGGCAATAGGCATTATCGCCGCGCCAGTACGTATCGTCGGAATGCACGATAGTTTCGCAGTTTGAACAGCGGTAGTAATGATTATCATAGCAATCTGTACAGAGGATAGTATTCTCATCGCTCACGGTATTCTGTTCGATACAGCGTTCGCCGCAATGGTCGCATACCACAGTTTCGTTATCGTAGCAATCCTGACAAAGTATCTCGTTTTCGACTTCATAGCATTCCGCCTCGTCCTCTAAAGCGCAGCCGCAAATGCTGCAATGGGTAAGTTCGCTCATTTTAAAACTCCTTTACAAAATACAAAAATTAAAGGCAGACCCGAGGCCTGCCTATGGTGTTCACTCGTCCTTTTCTGCGATGTAGGTGATGATCTCCTGCGCTATCTCCACCAGCACGCTGCCCACAAGCACGAGTATAACTTTAGCTTTGTTCATCGTAACGCCCTCCTTTCCGCATTTGCGTTACTTCATAAAGATGATGTATATTTGTAAAGATCAAGTTTCCGAAAAGTGCCGTACTAAACCGCAGAACATTAAGATAAACCGATATTTTTTTGAAAGGAATGATAAATTATGTTTGACAATATCCCCGATATACTTACCGCTAAAGAATGTCAGCAGCTTTTAAAGATAGGCAAAAACTCTATGCTTCGTTATCTTAAAACAGGGGAGATAGAGGTTTTCAAGATAGGCAGCAGGTGGAGGATTTACAAGTTTAGTGTTATTGAGTTTTTGAGGAAGAGGTGAAAAAAACAGCCGCCCCTGTACTGTGTTTTTTCAGTACAGGGGCGGGTGATTATCGTATATTCCATATAATCGACACTATTAAGTCAATAATATATGTAAGTTATAGTTATTGAAACAGTTCACAATCTTTAAGTATTTTTTCTATGATCTCCCATATAGCCAAAGACGGATTTTCCTCATAATACTCGTATTTTCTGTGTTTTTTCGGGACATTTACTTCTTCATTTTGTTTCATTATCTGTTTTGATCGTTTTATCGCCGTACGAACATCTTCAAGTGTAAGTTTAGATAAACACTTTTTAAAATTCCTTTCTTGCTTGTATTTATCCATACTCTCAAAATGCTCATTATATGCTCTGTTTATATATTGCAGGTAATTGCTTCTATGAGTTTGTGGCGCTTTCATCTCAGCCTTATGAAGAATGATCCACAAATCAAAAGTCAAATTGCTATATCCAAATTTGTATGTTACTTTTTTACCATGATTTTTAATATCAGCCATTTCATCAATAACTTTTTTTAATTCGGTCGAGTGTTGATGACCATTACTTTCATAATCACATAGATGCCAGATTTCAGTTTGGGTTATTATAGACATACGTTTCACTCGGCGTTGAGGACTTTTTTCAATCTTACTATCCAGTTTTACAGTTATAACAGAGTTAGGATCATTGTTGATGATTTTTTCCAGCCAGTCTAAATACCATTTCTCCGTGTCACCTTCAACGGAAAAATAATACTTGACCTGAGTTTTTCTTTTCATTATGATTTTTCCTCCTTTTCTGAAGCTATGAGTTCCTCGAATATCGGAGTAAAATCAATATCTTTTATTGCTCCATACCTGCTGACAAAGTAATTCTTCATATAGTCCTCACCTTTACGTACTCCATAAGTACCGGAAGTACCAAAGTCAGCTAACGAATAAATTGAACTTGCTTGGTCTTTATTACGCTCAACAAATTTGATCTCATCTCTTCTGAATATATTGCCATTCAAAAAGATTGGATTATGTGTATTGAATATCAGCTGTGCGTGATGAATATTGATTTCATCATTATGAAAGATATTTATTATGTTCATCAATGCCATTGGATGGATAGATGCATCAAATTCATCAACAACAAGTGTTCCACCGGTGTGTATAGCTTTAATGACTAACGGAAAAAGATTTACAAATCGGTAAGTACCATAAGATTCAAATATTTCTGCTGCAATAGCGAAATTCTTTTTGCCTTTTGCATTTTTCATCATAGAGCAAAGTATTGTTTTATTATCTTCTTTGTTATCTACATAGCCAAGTGCATTTGAACCGATACCAAATATTTCAGCCGCCTTGTTAGTGGTCTTATCAATATAGATCGTTTTCTTCTGAGGGTCTGAGAATCGTTTTATCAGCTGCATTGAGTCAGAACGATAAATCACCATGAATTTGTATGAAAACCAATCAACTATGATCTTGACAAGGTCTTTACTGAAAATTAGCTTAAATCCATTAGTCAGAAACAGTTCCTCATCATTAAGGCTGTTAAGAATGATATCTTCAGCAAAATCAGCTCCGAGTCCTTGAGCATATGGCACATAGTCGGAAATATTTGCAAGATTGCCGATCTTAAGACCATCTTCTCTTTGAAAGATCATATGCTGATTTACAAAAAGTGTTTCAGATACGATTTTACGATCGTAGTCCGTATCAAGAAAACTTCCAAGATCAAGTTTCAAAGCATACTCTATCAACAAACCATTTGTCGTAAACTTTATGCAGAATTCGACAGGCTCTGCTTCTTCTGACATATTATTCGGAATAAGCTCAAGCAAAAATGCAGCACGATTAGGCGAGGACTCATCCTCTGAATCACGGATATTTCCTCTTAGTACAATTGCCCTCATAACATCCATAGCTCCTATTATGTTGGTCTTTCCAGAAGCGTTCGGACCATAAATAACAGAAGAACACAAACCCCTGATTTTTTTCTTATTGCAGTTTTCTTCTAAGATGCTATAGTCAAGCTCAGTTTGTTTTGGCTTCTTAGTCATATCCAGTTCAGCCTCATCAATAAATGATTTATAATTTTTTAATTTAAAACTAAGCAACATAAAACCATCTCCATTTTGTAAAATTATCGCAACTTATTTATTATATTATAACGCAATTTAAGGACTTTGTCAATATTATTGCATACGATTTTGCAAGAAATATGCAAAATCAAAGTTTAAAACAACTTTTTATTGCTTTCATTACTCCACTAAAGCTTTCTGAAAAAACACCGACTTACCATACTTCTTTTTAGCCATTAGATATAGTTTAATCTCCTGATCTGTAGGAGGATAAAATCCCAGCAAAGAATCCAAAGACTGAATAAATGGTATTGGTCTGCCCCTCATTGTAATTGGAGAAACACCATAACGCTCATAATGCTTCTTTATATTATTCTGGCGTTTATCGCTAGGGTATACATTATCAAGTGCAGTTTGAAGATCTTCTTTCGGATACTTATCAAGTTCATCAAGCAAAGTGACCATTCTTCTGCACCTTGCCTTTTTATTGCCTGTCTCATCAAAAAGATATTTTATCATCATCTTGCTTTCAAGATGACAAAGGTTAGTAGGAAATTTAAAAAGCCTGTTATAAACGCGGCTTACTGATGACGACATATTTACATAAGCATTTTTCAAAGTCCGTTTTAAATTTTTCTCTAGGAAATGTTGTCTTATATATTTTCTCTTGCACCTAAGTTCTATTCTTAATGTGTCCTTAAAATAATCAACACACTTATTATAATAGCAATTATCAAGTGCAGCCTGATGCTTATTGTATACTACAAATTCAAATCCTTGAGAGTTATTTTCTATATTAAAAGAATTTTCTCTCATAAATGAAGGACAATTTTCCTCAAGAGATTTATTATTAGTATAACCATCATACATAGGTATTCTGTATAGCATCTTATTTACTTCCTTGATAATATTCTCGGGAATGCCATGTACATCTCTTGCGATGTCGAGTCTGCTAAGATTAGATTCATCTATGTCACCTATCTGGAAGTCTGAGTCGATCTTATCCATAATGTCAAACAGTGTCTCTATAGCTTCATCAAATTCATCAGTACTATGTATCTGCTTTGTCAGATCCATATTATATATCAACATATTCATATTAACTATAACTGTAATTAAAAATGGCTTGCTATAATTTTTAATTTCATTATTGGTACATTTTCTTATTTCTAACCTTATTCCATATTGAATATATTCTAAATTTATAAAATTTTGAAATCCTATCCATTTATAATTTTTACTATTAAAATTGCATTTAGAAATTAATTCTTTATATTTTTCTATATCAATAGCTTTTATTAGTTCTATTGTATGAATAAAATAATTACTCAATTTACGCACCGTCCTTTTCGGTTTATTTTAGTTTATTGTTGTCCTAAAATAAAAAATAATTAAATATAGACTAAATTAGATAGAATTATAGGTGTTTTATATCTAGTGGAGATAGATAACATTTATTAAGTTTGACTTTATATGATAAAAATAGCTATAATATAGTTTTTATAAGTAAATACTTATAAATTTTATTTTACTAAGAAAAAAATCCACTCCCTTTTTCTAACAAACAGGGCATGGATTATTAACCTATATATACATATTTTAGCTCTAATTTGAATCTATTCATCGCTATAATATTTATTATATTTTTCGTAAATTTCTCAAATTGACTTTCTGATATAATCTCATTATAATAGACACTTGAAAAAAATTCGAGCCTATGATAAGGGGGAATTTTTATGCAAAGAAAATCACATAAGAAAATGTGAATATATTTGCATTTCACTTTGCCAGTCGTAAAGCAATAAAGATACTTTTAAATGGAAATTATTAGAGTACACATATTATAAAAAGAATAAAACCGCAAGTACAAGCCGTTTTTTTGTATCAACAGCGTAAAACTTGCGGTTTTTAGTTTAGAAATAAATTTCAATGTATTTATAAGGAAATGAGTAGTGTTTGATGTAGCACTAGGTTTATCTCAATCTTGGAGTATGAACGAGATTCATATTTTAGCAACGGACAAAAGCAAACTTATCCGTTCTCCACTTAGCGAGGGACAGGATCCATATAGTGTAGTGTAAACTTCATCAAGGATTTTTTTGTATCTAATTATATTTGCTTTCACACGGCCATTATATGCAGAATATGGTTTATGATTTGGCTTGATCAATTTCACAAACGCTTCAAGCCAATCTTTAAGAGTGATAATGTCATCTTTGATACGTTTAGCATAGTTATTATTGAAAACGAACTGATCGCATCTTTTTAATGCCATAACAAAAAAGCGATGATTATTTTCAAAGTTGTTATTACCTTCAACGCCACAAGTACCGATATGACACGCTCTCAAAAGATCCCGAAGTATGCGGCTCTTCTTCAAACGCTCCAAACTCTCTTGTTCCTCTTCCGAAAGACTGTTCATATCATAAACGAACAGCCTATGCTCTTGCTTTACATTATCCTGCGAAACTGCTTTTTCTTCTTTAACTATCGTGTGTTCAGACGTAACCACCCTTATTTCACGTCCCAGCGGTTCCCATACGTTGCGTCTTAGTTCAGTACCTATTTGGCTTTTTCCATATGTTTCAGTTGAAGTGCCGTACCAATCAACAAGTGTATCACGGCCAATGCGGTTGCTGTCCGAACGCTCACTAATAAGAAAATGCCATACTCCCAGCAGGAAACAATCGGCGGTAAAGTTAAACTGTTTATCGACCATTTCTTTTTTGCTCGTACTTTTGCCGTTCCCGAAAATGTAAAACGCTGTATCGTCGACGATGTCCTTATCATCTCTTATCGCTCTCAGCAGTTCGTCTACCATTTGCCTGCATTTATTTTCATCAATGCAGTACAGAACAAATTCGGTCATAAACGCAAGTGAAGTCGGCGTATCGGACTGTACATCTTCTATAAATGCCGCTTTTATCTCATCTTTTTCCGGCATAAGAAATTTAAAATTAAAGAGTTCCTTTTTGCAATTTATCAGATTGCTGTTCAGGCTCTTCAATGTATCTGCTCGTTCATTATCATCAGTATACCATTTCAAAGTAAGTGCAGAGATAAAATATTTGAAGATAGTTGTCGATATTACAGTATTATTTGCTCCCAAAAATCTTCTTTCTGCTATAGCTTTATCTTTTCTGGTATACCTTGACAAGAGTTTCAAAAAGATACCTAGAGAAAGATACGAACTTTTCTGAGTTTCTTCCATTTGAATGTTTCCTCCTTTTCAACATAAATCAGCGCATATGTACAAGTAGCATAAAAATCGCTCTGAAACTTTGTGAGTATTCACTTGGCGTTAACCCGTTAACATCTTTGCGTTAACGGTTCTTGGTGTGATAAACTCTAAACAGACAGATGATCTGATAGAGATAAAGTACAACAAAAATACTATGTGTCAGCAGCTTTGTAGTGCTTCTATTATATCACTTATTTACAGATATTTCAACTACTACTTGCTTAAAAGGAGAGCTTCTTATGAAAACTTTATTATTAACTCCAAAATTGCCGCAGGAGTATATACTGAAAGACGGCTGTTATTACAACTCAAAAGGCAAGATAACGGAATGGTCGATAACGCAATTAGAGTTTTATTCCACTATCAATACCCAGCACAATTGTACTAAGTACGTCAGATTTCACATCAAGCTTGCTGAGCAGGATAAGACGTATAGTTTCGATTGTCCGCTAGCACTTGCGATAGAGGGAAAGGCTTTAGACATCTTTTTCGACTATCAAATATACGCACTTTGCAGCGACAACCTGTTTTCTAAATTCATATCATCGGTAGTGAAACTGAGCGTATTCGGTCAAACACCGGCAGAGAACTATGCCATAGACCAAGGCTATCTGAAACTGCCAAACGGCAAGATCGTTTTCGGCTTAGGCAACGAAGTAGTCAATGTTTCCGACGAAGACCCTGTTATCTCTGAAAGCACTATAAAGCTAAAGAAAAGCGATAACAGCGGCGACTTTACTTCATATCTTGACAAGCTTATAAATTCATCATCATTCCCGCCGGCGGCATTCATAGCGTCCTTAGTTGCTTATGTCAAGCCGATGTTTGAGAACGAGCTGGACGAATATGGTTTTACCATATACATTTACGCCGATTCAGGGCTTGGCAAAACGGAATTTTCAAAGCTGCTCAGTGATATTTTTGAAGATCACGACAACATCGTTTCATTGTCCAGCGATAAATATGCGATCAAGAAAGCCGCAAAGCTGAAAGATTCATTGATAGTTATCGACGACCTGAATCGCACGGTATCATCGAGGATAAGAAATTCCAACGAAGCAAAGCTCTGCGACTTTATACAAATGAATCAAAGCAGCGGCAACTGCCACTACAAAGACATCGAGGTGAAACTCGACAACATAGCTATCGTCACAGCAGAATATGTCATCAAAAACAACAGCACCATAAACAGGTGTCTGCTAGTCCAGCTTGAAAACGCCTTTGACAGCGATGAACTTACTCTGTTGAAAAAAGAGCACGGAAGGTACATTGCGTTTCTAAAAGACTTCATCTTGTGGCTGTGTCGGAATTATGAAAAAATATCCGATGAATCAGCGTATTACAAAAGCAAGAACGATAATAGCAATATCGGCAATGAAAATAGCGGCAAGCTAAAGCGGATAATGCGTACCTATCAGATACTTTGTATCACGCTGGATATTTTTAAACGCTACCTCAAAGAACAGCACGATCTTTCGGACGAGCATATCAAAGACTTATCTAACATATGCAAGACCTCGATAGAAAACTGTATCAACGACACGATAGACCATTGTTTGACAGATGATAATAAGATAGGCAGAGAATTTATCGACGAGATACTTCTCGGAATATACCAAGAGGACATTGTGTCCGCCGATTTTGCTGAATATTCCAAAGAAGCGAAAAAAGCAAGAAAAAACAAATATCTGCAACGATACGTCTTTTATTTTGACGGCTCTTACCTTTGCGTTGAGGCTGACGTTTTGACAAATTGGCTGAAAACCAGATTAGAGCTTGAGGTAGTGCCCAGCAAGCAAAAAGTGTCGGCGCAGTTAAGATATTATGGCCTGCTCAAAGTTATCGGTGGCGAGTACACATCTACTATTTCAGAGGACAAGAGCAGAAAATATTATCAGCTATACTTGCAGAGATTGAAAGAATGTCAGGCTGAGATCGCCAATATATCGGCAGACGAAGTGCATTATTGGTGGGATGGTTCTTCAAGTTCGTCTGATTATGGCAGTTGGGGAGATAACTCGAACGACTGTTTTGAAAACATAGATGACCAAGAGCCTTATTAACTCCATACTAACTGCAGTTTTCTAAAGAATAGAAAGAAAGTCGAACAACGCCCATAAAAAGGAGCAAAGTCTTATTTTACACTAATACATTATTTTCAAGATACCAAGGAGGTAAGCAATTATGGATATGGTCAGAGAAAGGGAACTCAACGTCCCTATATTTCAAAAGCAAAACCTCACTATCGAGGAAGCCGCCGTTTATTCAAACATCGGTCAGCACAAGCTGAGAGAACTCACGGCGGACGAACGCTGTCCGTTCGTTTTGTGGGTGGGGAACAAAAGGCTTATCAAGCGCAGGCAATTTGACGAGTATATGGCGAGAGCTTATTCTATCTGAATCATATAACCAAAGCTAAATTTCAGCAGAATTTAGATATTCGTTTTTATAAGGAGGAAATAGCAATGCAGAATAAGGTCAGATATTCAAAAGGAAAAAGACTTAAAAAAGGCGAATCTGAGCTAGCAAACGGCACTTACAGATACCGTTATCAGTCACGCAGCGGAAAACGAGTTTATATTTATGCGAAAACGTTGGACGAGCTTCGCCAAAAAGAGGAGACGGTTGAAACTAACAAAGCTTATGGTATCCGAGTGGACTCTATGAATACGACTCTCGACCAACTGGCAGGCTCGTGGTTTTCGCTTAAAAAGGGTCTTAAAGAAAATACATATCAGAATTATCTTTATATGTACAATACTTTTGTCCGTGACGAGCTGGGCGGATACAAGATAATGAGCATACGCTATGCGGATATACTCGGTTTCTACAACGAGCTTGTCGAGGTAAAAGGGCTAAAACCTAACACTGTAGATAATATCCATACCGTAGTTCATCAGGTGCTTGACTTTGCCGTGCAAAATAATTTTCTGATGAACAACCCTTCTGATAACGCACTCAGGCATTTGAAACTTGAGAGCAAACAACATACTGAGAAACGTATCTCGCTAACTCTTGCAGAACAACAGTTATTCATCGACTATATGCTGAAGTACCCTCAGTGTAATCATTGGTATCCTATTTTCTACATAATGTTGAACACAGGAATGCGAGTTGGTGAGATAACAGGATTGCGCTGGCAGGACGTTAATCTTGAGAATGATTTGATAACTGTTGACCATACCTTAGTCTACTTCAACCATAGTGAGAACGGCTGTCATTACAATATCCATACGCCGAAAACTCGTTCAGGTGAAAGAACTATACCTATGCTTTCAGGAGTAAAGGCGGCTTTTGAGCAAGAGCGAAAGTTCCAGCAGGAAGCAGGGATAAAATGCGATGTTGTCATCGATGGGTACAGCGACTTTATTTTCACAAATCGCTATGGGAACGTGCATAATCAAAGCACTCTGAATCGTGCATTGAAAAGAATGATAGCCGACTGCAATCGTGAGCAGCTTGCGAATAATCCAAAGAACGCCGATGTCACGCTCCTACCGAATTTCAGTTGTCACATTCTCCGTCATACCTTCGCAACACGTCTTTGCGAGTCGGGCGTAAACATCAAGGTCATACAAGATGTTTTAGGTCACGCAGATTTTGATACGACAATGAACGTCTACACCGACGCCACAAAGGATTTCAAACAGCAGGAATTTAGAGAGCTGGATAGGCTTATCTCTAATGGTGGCAGTTTTGAAAAGTCAGATGAGTGATAGAAAAATACCGATACGATCTATTTTGGATTCATATCGGTATTTTTTTGCTGAAATTTTCATGTGTAAAAAACAACGTTTTATAAATGATTATGTGCCGTTTTATAAAAGATCTTATTCTCGATTACCTTTTCTATTGGTGCAGGAATTCTCTTTATACTCCTTAAAGATTCAATAGCTACTTTTTTTATGCTTAATCTTGTTGCTCTGTTGATTGCGGTTGAAGCCTCTACTTCTGATTTTGAACTTTCGATAAGACTTTCCATAAAATTCTGATAAGAACAGATATATTCCTGTCTTAAACCTTCGCTTATATTAATAGCTACATAATTTTGAAAGTTCAATATATTTTTCCCATCTATATTACTTTGTAAAACTATTAGTTCATTTTCTCCACTATATCTCCATTTTATTCGTTTTCCAAGTTTCTCTTTAAAGTCAATAAATTCCTTATCGCTATAGTACCATGCTACACCATCTACACCCTCAACCTTACGAGAATATCCAAATTCATTTGGACCATCGGTATATCCAACCGCATAAATTGAGCAGTATTCCCTTGAATCATGATGAAGATATGAGAATTCGTTTATGATCTCTTGGGCACCTACTGAAGTTGGTCTAACAAAAAGTAAAATAATAATATGATTCTCATTCAATTCTCTTTCCTGACGTTCGATCTGCTCATATGTATTTACTGCATACATTATTTTTCCTCCTTATCAAATCAAAATAACAACATTTTTATTACAGACGGGTTACCTCAGAACAATTATATCATTTTTTTACAAATAAATCAATAGTTCGACCATATTTACATAAATAAATCACCGACACAGCCACAAAGCCATATCGGTGATAACTTATCATATCTTTACGCTGCACCTCATGAAAATGGTGCAGATTTGGTGCATTGGTGCAAAATAATGTGACCTAAATGCACCGAAAAGCCCGTAATTACGACACTTTCTTACTCCAACGTCTTCATTGTAGGGAACAACAGCACATCTCTAATAGCCGGTGAGTTAGTCAGCAGCATAACAAGTCTGTCAATGCCGTAACCAATTCCGCCTGTAGGTGGCATGCCTATCTCCAAAGCTCTCAGGAAGTCCTCGTCTGTGTGGTTTGCTTCCTCATCACCCTGCTTCAATGCCTCTTCCTGTGCCGCAAATCTCTCACGCTGATCTATCGGATCGTTCAGCTCTGAGTATGCGTTGCACATCTCTCTGCCTGTGATGAAAAGCTCAAATCTTTCTACATAATCAGGATTCTCAGGCTTCTTCTTTGTAAGTGGAGAAATCTCGATAGGGTGATCCATTATGAATGTAGGCTGAATAAGATGCTCCTCAACATATTCCTCAAAGAACAGGTTGAGTATGTCGCCCCTCTTGTGCCTTGCCTCGTATTCAATGTGACGCTCGTCTGCAAGTGCTTTTGCTTCTTCTGTTGTGGCTACCTGTGAGAAATCAACACCAGAATACTTCTTAACTGCGTCGATCATTGTCATTCTCTCAAACGGCTTGCCAAGGTCGATCATTACGTCACCGTATGGTACACAAGTTGTGCCGCATACCTCCTGAGCAACGTGCCTGAACATATTCTCAGTCAGATCCATCATGCCGTAGTAATCAGTGTATGCCTGATAAAGCTCCATAAGAGTGAACTCAGGATTGTGTCTTGCGTCAACACCCTCGTTTCTGAATACTCTGCCTATCTCGTATACTCTTTCAAGTCCGCCGACAATAAGTCTTTTCAGATAAAGCTCCAGAGAAATTCTAAGCTTAACGTCCTCGCCAAGTGCGTTGTAGTGTGTCTCAAATGGTCTTGCAGCAGCTCCGCCTGCATTAGATACCAGCATTGGAGTTTCAACTTCCATGAAGCCCTGTCCGTCAAGATATCTTCTGATAGATGAAATTATCTGCGACCTCTTTATAAATGTTTCCTTTACCTCAGGATTGCATATAAGGTCTGTGTATCTCTGTCTGTATCTAGTGTCCTGATCCTTCAGACCATGCCACTTCTCAGGCAAAGGCAGAAGCGACTTTGAAAGCAGTACGAACTTCTGAGCGTGAATTGATATCTCACCCATTTTTGTTCTGAATACAAAGCCCTCAATGCCAACGATATCACCGATATCGCCCTTCTTGTAATCGTCAAATTCTTCCTTGCCGATCTCGTTCATTCTCAGATAGACCTGAACCTTGTCGCTTTTATCTCTCAGGTCAAAAAAGCTTGCTTTGCCCATAAGACGTCTTGACATTACTCTGCCTGCAACGCTTACTGTTATGCGGTTTGCCTCAAGAAGCTCCTTGAGCTTTTCCTCGTCTTCGCCTGCCTGCTCCTTAAGCTCAGCCTCAAGCTTTTCATACTGTGCTTTAGCCTCGGCACAGCTTGCCGTAACGTCATACTTTGTTATCTCAAATGGATTCTTGCCCTTGGCTTTCAGCTCTTCAAGCTTGTCCATTCTTATCTTCTTTAAGCTGTTTATGTCCTCCTGAGTAAGCTCTTCCTCAGGAGCGTTTGTGCGGTTTTCCTCGCTCATTTATATTTTCCTTTCCGTGTGTTTTGTAAGTGGTCTGTTACTTTGAAATGTCGATGACCTCGAATTTCAGCAGACCGGCAGGTGTTTCAGCCTCGAAAATGTCGCCTACCTTGTGCTTGAGTGCAGCCTTGCCTATAGGTGACTCGTCAGAGATCTTGCCGTTGTCAGGGTCAGACTCAGTTGAACCTACTATCTGAAGATCCTCGATCTCGTCAAGCTCGATATCCTTTATCTTGATGATAGAGCCTACGCCTATCTCGTTTACAGAAATATCATCGTCCTCAACGACAGTTGCGTTTGAAATGAGAAGCTCTAACTCATTGATCTTTGATTCAAGGATAGCCTGCTCGTTCTTAGCCTCGTCGTACTCAGCATTCTCGGAAAGGTCTCCGAAAGAACGTGCTTCTTTAAGCTTCTGAGCGACTTCACGTCTTTTTACTGTAATGAGGTATTCAAGTTCCTCCTGCAATTTAGCATAACCTGCTTTTGAAACAGTCTTAGAAATAGCTGCCATAATTAAACACTCCTATATCAATATAATTTTATACGGGTACTATCAACTTAATATTATACACGATTTGCCCTCTTTTGTCAAGGTCGGAAGCCGTCGCAAACGGGCTTTTTTGCACCTTTGGACAGTCTGCACGATTTTACATTTTGCACAAATTTTCACCTCTGACAGCGTGTTAGGATATTGAAAATAATAATAGTATGATCTATAATTATCTTATGATAAAACAAGTTATGAAAAAACATAGGAGGAAATTTTCATGCCAAACCCCATTTTGCCTGCATGGGAGTATATCCCTGACGGCGAGCCGAGAGTTTTCGGCGACAGAGTTTATCTTTATGGCTCACATGACAGAGCCGCTCAAAGCGACTTTTGCGACTATAAACTGAAAGTCTGGTCTGCACCACTTGATGACCTTAACAATTGGGTCTGCCACGGACACAGCTTCCATACCCGTGATGACCGTGACCATAAGTCCGATACCGAGGGAATGACCGACCGCAAGCTGTTCGCTCCGGACGTTATAGAAAAAGACGGCAGGTATTATCTCTACGCCTATATAGTCGGCTCAAAGGGCGTTGTTGGCGTGTCCGATAAGCCCGAAGGTCCTTTCAAGCTCCTTTCTCAGTATAAATATGACCCTGAGGACGCAGGCGATGACGGCATTTATAATGATGCAGGCGTGCTCGTTGATGATGACGGCAGAGTGTATATTTATTACGGCTTCACAGAATCCAACTTCAACGAGATAGACCCTGCGGATATGTATACCATTAAAAAGGGAAGCTACAAAAGAGCGGTCATTGATGACAGCGACAACGCACCGCAGGAACAGCGTTTCTTTGAGGCAAGCTCCCCGAGGAAAATCGGAGATACATACTATCTTATATATTCCCCATGTGTAGGAAGCAGGCTTGCCTATGCAACCTCAGATAAGCCACAAGGCCCGTTCAAATATCGTGGATATATAATAGACAACGGCGTGGATTTCCCAGGCGGAAATGACCACGGCTCAGTGTGCAACATAAATGGTCAGTGGTATATTTTTTATCACAGAATGACAAACAATACCATAATGTCAAGACGTGCCTGCGTTGAGAAAATAGAGATTCTCCCTGACGGAACGATACCGACAGTGGAAATGACATCGCTTGGCTTTGAAGACAGCCTTGACCCTTTCAAGCCTTATCCTGCGGATATAGCCTGCGTGCTGAAAGGCGGCTGTTTTATCACCGAAAAGGACATCTTCACAAGAAGTATCGTGAACATCACCGAGGGTAATGTTATAGGCTATAAGTATTTTGACTTTGGCGAGGACTTTTCCTCAAAGACCATGAAGATAGCCCTGAAAGTCAGGGGCATGGGAACTGTTGCAAAGGTGGCGGTCTATGCTGATGACTATGAGAACAGCGAGCCTGTAGGCTATGTTGATATTGGCACAGGCGACGGAGTTTACACAGGAGTAGTCAAGTCACTCACAGGCAGACATTCTATCTATTTTGTGCCTACAGCTTTTTCAGATGAACTTGCCGATTGGATAGCAGATTATTTCAAAAACAAGCCGCTTTTTGAACTTGAAGAATTTGTATTTATGAAATAGGAGGGAATGACATGGAAAAGTTTAGGCTTATCCCGCTTCTTACTGCAGCGGTCATGGGCTGTACTGCACTGCTTGCAGGCTGTGGAAAGGGAAGCGACAGCTCTTCATCAAAGGCAGAGGAGGGCGCAAAGACCTCTGATGACGGAAGTATAAACAAAGACCTTACATCAACCGAGCTTGCAAGACTTCTGGGCAACGGCACAAACCTTGGCAACACAATGGAGGCATACGGTCATAAAAGCTATTCCGCAGACACCGACCCTGAAAGCTTTGAAACTTTCTGGGGTCAGCCTGTCACAACGGAAGAAATGATAAAGGGCATGAAAGCAAGCGGCTTTGACTCTCTCCGTGTGCCTGTGGCATGGACAAACGCAATGGAGTATGAAAAAGGCGATTACACCATAAATGAAGCCTATCTCGACAGAGTGGAGGAGATAATAAACTACGCTTTGGATAATGATATGTATGTTATCATAAACGACCACTGGGACGGAAGCTGGTGGGGAATGTTCGGCTCTTCCGAGCAGAGCGACGTTGACAAGGCGTTTGAAATGTATAAGTCCATGTGGACGCAGATAGCGAACAGATATAAAAAATACTCCGACAGACTTATATTTGAGGGTGCAAACGAAGAGCTTGGTGACAGACTCAATGACACAGACGTGTGCAAAAACTCAGGCTCGCTTTCAAAAGCCGAGTGCTATGAAATGGCCAACAAGATAAATCAGACCTTTGTTGACACTGTCCGTGCAACAGGCGGAAACAACGAACAGCGTTTTCTTCTTATCGCAGGCTACAATACCGATATCACAATGACCTGCTCAAACAAGTTCCAAATGCCAACTGATACCGCAAAGGATAAGCTCCTGCTTTCTGTTCATTATTATACCCCTTGGGATTATTGCGGAACAAAGGGTCGCTCAGATTGGGGAACAAAGACAGACTATGAGGAGCAGAACAGACTTTTCAAGAACATGACAAAGTATTCCGAGCAGGGCTATGGCATAATAATAGGCGAGTATGCAGTGCTTACAAACGGCGGTGACCTAAAGAAAGGCACTGACAAGTTTATTGACAACCTCCTTGACAACTGTGACGCCTACGGCTTTGCACCATTCCTTTGGGATTGCAGTGATTTCTTCTCACGTTCAGAACTTAAAATGCGTGATGAAACTGTGGCAAAGATATTTGATGAAAGACGCCGTGATAACCAGTCCTCGATGACAGTGGAGGAGGAAAGAGCCGCTGCTGTAAAGAAGCTTGATGAAACCCTTGCGGCTGCACCTGAAAAGCTAACAGATGATACCGCACCGCAGGCTGACGAGAACACAGCGGTGGCATGGATAATGTATCAGAGTGCAGATTTTTCCGTATGCTACAGCGTTGGTGACGAATATGATCCGGTTTCAAAGAGCGACGGAGTTATCGCAGAAAACGCAGTTATAGACGGTGAGGGAACTTACACAGTAAGCCTTGATATGTCATCAAACAACGCCAACGGCATTGCATTCTCGGCTCTGGGTATCGCAAACGGTGAGAAGCTTTATCCGAACTATATCGCAACTATTGATGAGATAAAGATAAACGGCGAAGCTGTTGAAACCATAGCGGAGGGCTACACCACATCTGACGACCAGCTTTGCACAAGAGTGAACCTTGTAAATCAGTGGGTATCCACACCACCTGAGGATGCAAGGATAGCAGGCGGTGACCTTTCAAAGGCTTCTCCAACAATACTTGACTATGCAGGAAAGATAAACACTCTCGAAATAACTTTCACATACGCTCCTGAGGCATAGATCAGAGCATATAAAAACGGCAGTTCAGCATATGCTGTTCTGCCGTTTTGGTTTGTGAAATATCAGAACTGCGAATTAGTCCAGTCCACAATACTTTGGATAGACTTATCACGCTTGTTAATGAACGCCCTTATGCAATCTGAAGAAGCATATCCTCCATGAAGCGCTTCTTCAGCCGAGCCTGTTTCTGGGTATCTTGCAAAGAACTGCTCATAAAGAGGGGAATATATGCTCTCAAATTCTGCGAGCCTATCAAGTGCCTTTTCTTTTTCAAACGTACCCTCAGACATCTTTAAAAGCCTGTCATTGAAATCGTTCCTGAAATCTTCATTTGACATAAGATAAGCAAAACTCAGAACCGCAGGATTTTTCGTGTCCGTGTCAAGCAGTCCCTTTGGCTTGTAGTTATCCTCTTTCATGGTGTTCGTCCATGCGTCGCCCTCGCCGCTTACTCCGCCGAACTCAACGTCATAGAACATGAAACGCCATTTGCCGTCTGCATATTCGTTGGAACTGTCTGTGTTCTGCACCTTCCACATTGACCAGTTTTTGCCCGGCCAATCCCACTTGTTGTTTATCCAAACCTCTGCAAGGAAATAATCTCTCACACTGTCGGTGTCAACAAGCTTTGAGAACTCCTCATAATCCGTCTGTGTGGATAAGTCTTTGTGAGAAGCGAAGAAATCTGTAAGCTCCTTGAAGAAATATCCCTCGTCTGTTTCTCCCTCTGGAAGCTTGCCCTCGTCAAGCTTGTAGCCGCTTTGATAGGTTTCTGCGTCGCCTTTGTAGACCACCACATCGTCTTTGTTCACACCGTAGTGGCTTTCAAAATAATTGTCGGAATAGTCCTCCTCCAGCACATAAAGTCCCCAGTATTCGCCATTCAGATAAACAACGCATGGACGTGAAGCCTTTGTTGAGCCGTCAAGCTCTGTCATAAGACTCTGCCAATAGGTGTCATTGAATTTTGCCGTAAAAGCACAATTACCACCTGCACGGAGAGTAAGCGTCTTAAAGCTGTCGATAGTTTCATCAGATGCGTTTTTCAGCCCCTCAAAGACCTCATAGTTAAACTTCTTTTCGCCATATTTCTTTCTGGCGTAAAGCCTGAATCCCTTTTGCAGGTCGGAGCGTGAATAGTTTCCCTGTATCCTTATGCCGCAATCCTGTGACAAAGCGTTCGTCACATTTCCCTCGGCTGAAATCTCGTTAAGCTCGATGTGACAATCACGTTCCCATTCCTTGCCACGCTGTTTGTAGTTTGCGTCAAGCTGTCTTGCAGTTTCGTTTTCTATGCTTTCTCCGCTGGCTTTATAGTCCTCAAGTGCCTTGCTGAAAATATCTCCCTTGACGTAAATGCCGATCTTGCTGTCGAAAAGGTCAGCGTAGTCCATTGTAATGTTCATTACCGCAAGGTCATGCCCTGCCGCTTCACAGCTTTCTTTAAGCCCTTTTATATGCTCCTCTGCGCTTCCTATGTAAAAGCTGCCTGAGAAGCTTTGTGAAACGCTTCCGTCGCTTTTTTCACTTGACGCTCTTATAACAGTGCATTTGTCCACCGCATTGTCAGAAGGTGCTTTTTTGTTGCACCAGAAATCCCCTTCGCCAAAGCTGAACTCATTGAAATTTCCCGATATCATTTCTGTCGGCACGGCTGAAACCACATTAGGGTCATTGCTTCTGTCTTTTATCTCGATAGGGGCAGTGTATTCTTCTCTCGTGGCAGAGGTCCTGGGGTCTGTGCCGTCAGTGGTGTAGTATATCTTCTCACCCTCGTTTGCGGTAAGCTCAAGGCTGAAACCGCTGCCATAAAAGCCGCTTTCCTGTGAAAAACCTATCACGCTGTCATTGAGGTCAAACTCAGGCTTGTCTGTTTCAGGTTCGGTGGTGGTATTATCATAGTCTGAAACACTGCTGTCCGCTTTGCCGGAGCTTTCAGCCGCTTTTGATGAAGCCTGTGAACCGTCCACACCATTTGAACAGCCTGACAGCATAAGCACTGCGGCCATAAGGCATAATATTTTTCTTGCGTTCATATATTTCCTGCTTTCTGTTTTATGTAAACGTTTTACTTTGCACATATGATTGTACCATAACAAAGCACTGGAAGCAATAGAAACGCTCCATTTTCGGCATTTGCAACTGTTTGAAGCCCGTTTGTTTGTCTATTATGGATATAAACAGTGACATAAAAAAGCGTCGGATAAACTACCCGACGCTTTGTGTATTGTATTGTAAATTATTGTTTGTTTTTATTGTAGATTATCATAAGCCCTTTGAGCAGAAGCTCATCGTCAATGACGATGTCACGCTTGCAGTAAGGAACTATTATTTTTGCCACACCGCCTGTGGAAACCACAGTGCATTTTTCACCAAGCTCGTTTTCTATCCTCTCTATAACGCCGTCAATGCTTGCAGCGTTGCTATGGATTATACCGCTCTTCATACAGTCGATAGTATTAGTGCCTATGACCTTTTTAGGCGGCACAAGGCTGATGAAAGGAAGCTGTGAAGCCTTGCCCGAAAGCGAGTCGAGGGAAGTTCTGAGTCCCGGTATTATCATTCCGCCTATGAAATTCTTTTCCTTGTCTATTACTGATATGGTAGTAGCAGTGCCCATATCTATCATTATGATAGGCACAGGGTAGAGGTTTATCGCCGCAACTGCATCTGCAACTCTGTCGCTTCCAAGCTGTGCGGGATTGTCGAGATTTATCTTAAGTCCCGTCTTTATTCCGGGTCCTACCACCATGATGCGCTTTTTGATAAGCCTCTCCATTGCCTCTTTCATCGTGAGGGTAACAGACGGCACGACCGATGAGATTATGCCGCCCCTGAAATCTGACATATCTATAGAATGTATCTCAAGAATGTTCTTGAGCATTATGGCATATTCAAGTGCCGTGGACTGCTGATTTGTAGAAAGTCTTTCAACAAAAAGTATTCTGTCGCTTTCAAAACAGCCCATTACTATGTTAGTGTTTCCTATATCGACCGCTAAAACCATTTGTATGTTATCCTTTCGGTGAATTTATGCCTGCGCTTTGTTTTTGCTGGGTATGAACCTTGCCTTATAAAGTGCAGCACCCACTGTACCTGTAACAAATGTACATACAGCCATTTCGACCAGAGCGTTTATGCCTACAAAGGTGCAGATGAATACTATGATATTCTTTCCGCCCATAAGCTCTTTTACATAATCGGTGTTGCCGAAAAGCAAAACAAGCGCACTCATAAAGAACGCAGTGTTCAAAAACGCAGTAAAAAAGCCCGTAACAGCATATGAAACATAATTGTTTGTTACCTTGCTCATGCCTTTTGCAATAAATCCTACGATAATGCCGTCAAGAAGTCTTGGTACAAATCGCTGAACGAAAGCCAGGACCGGATCGATCGCAACAAGTGCTGCACCCATTCCGCTTGGCACGCCTATTCCGAAGCACTGCAAAAAGCTGAGCAGTCCGAAAACTCCTCCAATGACTGCACTTCCCACAGGGCCTACCGTTACAGCCGCTATGGCAATAGGAATTACGTTGAGAGTAATTACCAGCGGTCCGATAGGTATAGAACCGATAGGAGTGAACGAGAAGATCATTGTGAGAGCTGTCATCAATCCCAGTATCACCAATGATTTTGTGTTGACCTTTGTTTTCATATTAAATTTCCTCCTTGTTATTATTCCTCCATCGTGGGAGGATACAATACAATACTAGTATATTATATCACATTTTTTCGCATATTTCCATAGCTTAAGCAAATTTTTTATGAATTTTTTTATCTTCATAAACAGGAATATCTCTACACTCATAAATGTATAATTTATTAACAAAAGAAAACGAAATAAGCACTGCAAAATTCCATATAGTGCAAACAAAATCGTGATTTTTCATGTAATTGTGATATTTTTTTCACCTGTTTTACACATTCATATGTACATTTAGCTGTATGCACATACTTATATATGCTATGTAAAAGTTAATAATTAATAGAATATTCATAGATTATGTTAGAATAGTTCATTGACATTTTGTATAATTAAAGTCAAGCAAAGAGAGAATTTGTGTGAGATTTACACAAACCTCTTTGAACACATTATTACATTACATATAGGAGGAATTAGAAATGAGATTTACATTACCAAGAGACCTTTATCACGGCAAGGGAGCATTGGAGAACCTGAAAACACTGAAAGGTAAGAAAGCTATCATCGTAGTCGGCGGCGGCTCAATGAAGAGAAATGGTTTTCTCCAGAAGGCAGAAGCTTATCTGAAAGAGGCCGGTATGGAAGTTAAGCTTCTTGAGGGCGTAGAGCCAGACCCTTCTGTAACAACAGTTATGAACGGTGCAAAGGTCATGCTCGAATTTGAGCCTGATTGGATCGTAGCAATGGGCGGCGGCTCACCTATCGACGCTGCAAAGGCTATGTGGATCAAGTATGAGTATCCTGACTGCACATTTGAAGATATGTGTAAGGTATTCGGTATCCCTGAGCTGAGAAAGAAAGCACACTTCTGCGCAATTTCTTCAACATCAGGCACAGCTACTGAGGTAACAGCATTCTCTATCATCACAGATTATGACAAGGGTATCAAGTATCCTATCGCTGACTTTGAGATCACACCAGATGTAGCTATCGTTGACCCTGACCTTGCAGAAACAATGCCACAGAAGCTGACAGCTCATACAGGTATGGACGCTCTGACACACGCTATCGAAGCTTATGTTTCAACAGCAAACTGTGCATATACAGATCCGCTTGCTATCCACGCTATCGAAATGATCCAGAAGGATCTCATTGATTCTTACAACGGTGATATGGGTGCAAGAGACAGAATGCACGACGCTCAGTGTCTTGCAGGTATGGCATTCTCAAACGCTCTGCTTGGTATCGTTCACTCAATGGCTCATAAGACAGGCGCAGCTTTCGCTGACTATGGCGCACACATTATCCACGGCGCAGCTAATGCAATGTATCTGCCAAAGGTAATCGCATTCAATGCTAAGGACGAAACAGCTAAGAAGAGATATGGCGTTATCGCTGATTATATGCACCTGGGCGGTTCAAACGATGACGAGAAGGTAAAGCTCCTCATCGAGTATGTAAGAGGCATGAATGATAAGCTCAACATTCCTCACTGCATCAAGAACTATGGTACAGACAGCTATCCATGTGAGCAGGGATTCGTTCCTGAGAACGTATTCCTTGAGAGACTCCCTGAGATCGCTAAGAACGCTATCGCAGACGCTTGCACAGGTTCTAACCCACGTCAGCCTTCACAGGAAGAAATGGAAAAGCTCCTCAAGTGCTGCTACTACGATACAGAAGTTGATTTCTAATTCTCCAGATTATAGAACAGAGAGCGTCCCGAACTTGTTTCGGGGCGTTTTCTGCTTTTTTGTGTATTTCGCTTAAAAACGCTTGATTTTTGCTAGGCTTTATGTTATAATTTTAGTAGACTTGGGAATTTTTATTATATAAGCAGGGGAGAGTGTTTATTTTGCAGGATATGGACTATTATTTTTCTCATTTTCCTGTGCTGGAAACAGAAAGACTCATACTCAGGGCGAAGACCGCTACTGACGCAGAGGATATGAAAACCTATATGGCTGACGAGAACCTTTACAAATATTGGGGCAGAAACATGACAAGGCAGGAAAGAGAGCCGTCGCTTTTTTTCGGACGCACTCTTAACAACGGCAAAAAGGATCATATAAGCTGGGGGATAGAGCTAAAGAAAAATCATAGGTTGGCAGGGGAGGTAAATCTGTTCAATATCGAGAATGACAGACAGGCAATGATAGGCTATCGTATCTCGGCGGCGTATCAGAACATGGGTTTTGTCACCGAAGCTCTCAGGCGTGTGATCAGATTTTGCTTTGAGGAAACAGGCGTTCAAAGGCTTGAAGCTGAGGTCATGACGGTGAACGTGGCTTCAAACAGAGTAATGGAAAAATGCGGCTTTACCTGTGAGGGAACAAAGCGTCAGGCAAAGTTTGTGAACATCTATACAGACTTCAATATCTATGGGCTTCTCAGAAGCGATATTATGGGAGAGCGTGCGGCTTCTACATAAGACAGAAAAATAACGGGCGGAAGAATTGGTCTTCCGTCCGTTTTGTGTTGTTCTGTATTAGCTTATCAGCCTATAGCTTTGAACGCCTCTCTTATTGAGCGCACACCGATTATTTTCATTGAAAACTTGCTTGTGTCAACGCTTTTCAGCGAATGTGCAGGAACGATACAAGTTTCAAAGCCCATTCGTTCGCACTCCGCAAGGCGCTGTTCACAGTGGGAAATGCTCCTGAGCTCTCCGCCTAAGCCTATCTCGCCAAGGGCGATAAGCTTGTCGCTTATTACCTTGTCCGTCAGCCCCGAATAAAGCGCCAACGCCACCGATAGGTCAGCCGCAGTGTCATCAAGCTTTAATCCGCCTACAATGTTGATGTAAACGTCCAGCCCACCGAAAAAATAGCCAAGCCGCTTTTCAAGCACAGCTATTATTATCGCCATTCTGTAGTAGTCAAAGCCCGTGGCAGTACGTCTTGGGGAGGCAAGCACGCTCTTGCACACAAGTGCCTGAACTTCCGCCATAACAGGTCTTGTGCCCTCCATTATGCAGGCAACGCAAGTTCCCGAAGCGTCTGTCGGTCTGCCCTCCAAAAACATCATAGAGGGATTTTCAACTTCCAGCAGACCGCTGTCAGCCATTTCAAACATACCTATCTCATTTGTTGAGCCAAAACGGTTTTTTATGGCTCGCAGTATCCTGTAGGTGAGATTTCGCTGACCCTCAAAATACAGCACGCAGTCAACAATGTGTTCCATGACCTTTGGTCCTGCGATAGCACCGTCCTTGTTGACGTGACCTACTATGAACATTGGTATCTCTTCCGACTTTGCTGTGCGCATGAACATATTTGTACATTCTCTTACCTGCGTCACAGACCCCTGCGCAGAGGATATCCCGCTTATGTTCATGGTCTGGATAGAGTCGATTATGACTATCTCAGGCTTTTCTTTTACTATCACAGAGCATATCTGCTCGCAGTCATTGTCTGCAAGAAGATACAGATTTTCAGAATCAACATGAAGCCTGTTTGCACGAAGCTTTATCTGCCGTACAGACTCCTCTCCCGATACATAAAGTATGGTGTGGTCTTGTCCTAAATACTGACATATCTGCAAAAGCATTGTGGATTTTCCTATGCCCGGTTCACCGCCCAGAAGCACCAGAGAGCCTTTCACAAGCCCTCCCCCAAGCACTCTGTCAAGCTCTTTCAGCCCCGTTGCATAACGTATCTCGTTGTAGCTTGCGTCAACGTCGTCTATGCCAACTATCTTGTCGGAAATATCCCTGACAGTCGTGGGCTTAGACTTTGCACCGCCCGACCTGACCGCAAGCTCGACCTCCTCAAAGGTGTTCCATTCGCCGCAGTTAGGGCATTTGCCGTTCCATTTTGAAGTTTCATATCCGCATTGACTGCACACATACGAAGTTTTCACCTTTGCCATATGGACGTTCCTTTCTGCATATTTATCTGATGATTTGCTGATATATAAAAATGCTGCGCCGATTTTGTGTAGGGGCTGGCGCCCCCGACAGCCCGTTTATGTTGCGGTGATCGCTCGTGCAAAGCGCTGAAATTACTTGCCCTCAAGCCCCTTGAGAGCCTTTATCTCGTCACGGTCGAGCCTTATAACAGAATCCTTTATTACCTCAATATCGTCTTTCTTTACCACAACAACATTGTCGTTCTTATCCATTTTAACTCTCAGCTTGCCTGTGAGCAGATTTACTTCCTCAACAACGCCTCTGCCCTCAGCCGTTTTTACGATAGCGCCCACCTTTGGTGTGTGCTTGAGAAGATCCTCATAGCTGTCCTGCTCGTATTTCAAACAGCACATAAGTCTTCCGCAAGTGCCTGAGATCTTTGTAGGGTTAAGTGACAAGCCCTGCTCCTTAGCCATTTTAATAGAAACAGGCTGGAACTCTCCCAAAAATCTTGAACAGCAGAAAGGCTGTCCGCAGATGCCAAGACCCCCAAGCATTTTTGCCTCGTCACGAACGCCTATCTGACGAAGCTCTATCCTCGTTCTGAATACCGCGGCAAGGTCTTTTACAAGCTCACGAAAGTCAACTCTGCTCTCGGCGGTAAAATAGAAAAGAAGCTTGTTGTTGTCAAAAGTACATTCAACGTCGATAAGATTCATTTTCAGCTTGTGAGCGGCTATCTTCTGCTCGCATATCTTGAAAGCGTCCTTTTCCTTTTGTCTGTTTTTTTCGATAGTTTTCATATCGTTAGGGGTGGCAAGCCTTATAATGCCTTTTACGGGGTTTGTGAATCTTGTTTCGTCTATTTCCCTGTCCACAAGCGCAACTTCACCACATTCAACGCCCCTTGCGGTCTCAACGATAACTTTGTCGCCCATTTTCACGTCATAGTCTTTTGGGTCGAAGTAGTATATCTTGCCAACGCTTTTAAAGCGTACTCCGATTATTTTTAACATCTCTTTTTCCTTTCAAATATATATCACGGCTTTGCCGTCAGCTACTTTCCTGTGACAGAATATATCTGTCCTGCCAGACTGTTTATAGTCAGGCTTATGTTGCAGTTTGCGTCTATCCTGCCTATGTAGTCAGAAACTATATCGTAAAGCCTGACCGCCTGATCTGAGGAAAGGCTTCTGCTGAGCGTCTTTGCACCCTCTTTCGCACAGCTCACAGACTTTTCGCTTTCTCCCCCGAGCCTGAATGCCGCACTGTCACGGAGTATCTCCTGAAAAAGGCTCAGCCCCTCTCTCAGCAACGTTTTTTTGCCGTCTGCCACAAATAGCGTTTTCAAAACGTCATATTCGTTTCCACTGCACATTGCGTCGCACAGACCTCTTGCAAGCTTCACGCTGTCAAAAAACTGGGAGTGTTCAAGATACTCGACACATCTGCCGATGTTTCCACGCCCTGCTGAAACAGCTTCGCTTATGAGTGCAGGGGCAACGGCAGGATATTTCTCCTGCAAACACTCCATGCTCTCCGCCTCCGTGACAGAGGTCATGCCAAGGGAAAGCACTCGTGAGATTATGGTAGGCAGAAAAATTTCCTTGCTCCTCGCCGTAAGTATTATAGCGGTATGCTCAGGCGGTTCTTCAATGACTTTAAGCAGAATGTTCTGCACCTGAATAACAGTGTTCACCGACAAGTCAAGGTCAGGAATTATGTATACTTTCATTCTCGCCTCGTTCGGTGCAACGGGAGCTTCCGCAACTATAGGTCTGATAGAATCGTCAACGATATAGTTGCCGTTGCTGTTTGCCTTTGCCACCATAACGTCAGGGTGAGCTCCGTCGGCTATCATTCTGCACGTCCTGCAAATGCCGCAAGGCTCGCCTGTCTGACGTTCGCACAAGAGTGCCGCCGCTATCCAGCGTGCAAGGGTCTTTTTACCAAGCCCCTTTTCTCCGTGTATCATTATGGAGTGCGGCTCTCGTTTCTTTTTTATCATCTCAGATACGAGCCTGCGAGGCTCGCTGTTTCCGTATATTATCAAGCCCTCAGACCCCTTTCTGAAAATTTTCTATCCCTTAGACTTTCTCGAAACGCTCGATGTCAGTAACGAAAATAGTTGCGCCGCCGATAGCCACCTCAACAGGATATGAAGCCGCACCGTCAGGCTCCATGATAGTTGATGACGGAACGAACTGCTTTCTTTTCTTTGAATACTTTTTGCAGACCTCTATAACAAGGTCTACCTGCTCATCAGGGCAGCAGATAAGAAAGGTGGTGTTTCCTGACATAAGAAAACCGCCTGTTGAAGAAAGCTTTGTGGCTCTTATGCCGGCTTTCAGAAGTCCTTTATTTACAGCGTAGGTATCATCGCTGTTTACGATAGCATAGACAAGTTTCATGATTTTGCCTCCTGTTATTTTGATGTAATAATAGCTTTTTTAGCTACACCTTATATTATAGCACATTTATGCGTTCAATTCCATAGTTTTTCAAAATTTTTATTACCTGAGGTGTTATCTCCTCACCGCTCACTGCCACAGGCACAGAGGGCTGACAGCTTGTGACGGTCATTCCGCATATAAGACCGCAGGCGTCCTCCACGTTTACGGTGTGCTGAGCCGAAAAAGCCGCCTGCCTTATACCCATGCGTTTTATCCCTTTGGGTATAGCGGGTAAGTCACTGAAAAGCCTTATCCTAGGCTGTTTTATCTCTGAAAACGCCTTTTCAAGTTTCAAAAAGTCCTCCTCGCTGTTGAAAGGCGACGGCATAAGCACAACATATTGTGTGTCGCTGTATTCAGGCTCGATGCCATATTCCCTCAGCCTGTCTGCAAGGTCGTCACCTGTGATACCGCTTTTGTATGCGGCAACGGTTATCTTCATAGGCTCTTCGCCTATGGTATGCCAGCCGAAAGCTGTTATCCTATCTTTGCAGACTTTTACCCTTTCCACAGTGCGTTCAAGGTCACGAGGAAAATCACCATTCACATAGTCAGCGCAAAGGTCAAGGCTCTCCATTATAAGATAGGAGGGGCTTGTTGAGCCGAACATTGACATTATCTCTTTGGCGCAATCATCATAATTCGCAGGGGCGTGATTTGAAATATGAAGCATTGCTCCCCCTGTGTAGCATGGAAGCGTCTTGTGAGCAGAGTCACAGCACATATCAGCCCCCAAGTCCATGGGGTGCAGGCTTTCTGGGAGAAACTTCAGATAAGCTCCGTGAGCGTTGTCGCAAAGAAGAGGCAAGCCGTATTTTCTGCAAACCTCGCTCATGCCCTTTATGTCGCTGAGATCGCCAAGATAGTCAGGTGAGGTCACATAAACGCAATCTGCCTTTGTCCTTGACAGCACCTCCTCAACGTCCTCGGGAGTGACGCTTCCTGCGCATATAGACGTAAACTCGCCCTTTGGATATATCCACTCAACGTCAATGTCAAGGAGTATACAGGCGTTTATAAACGCCTTGTGGACGTTTCTTGGTGCGGCAACAGTTATCTTTTTTCCTTGTCCACTGCGACATACTATGCCAAGCATTGCCTTTATGCAAAGGCTCGACCCCTCGGCAGAGTAAAAAGTCCGCCTGCTGCCATAGGATTTTGCCATTTTGGCTTCGCTCTGTGCGATGATCCCCTCGGCTTCAAAAAGATAGTCCGCACCCTTTATTTCAGTGATGTCAAGAGCCTCAAGACCGTGAAATTTCTGCCCTTTGTGACCGGGCATATGAAACCTCGCTATGCCTGACTTTGCATATTCTCTAACGAATTTATTCACAGGTGCGTCCAATGCTATCTCCCTTTCAGTGCGCTTTTGAGCATGGCAGGCTTCATACCGCAGGATATTCGCTTTCTTGCAAGCCCGATAGTCCTGGATACTGTGGATTTTGAAACTCCCTCTGCGTCGGCTATCTCCTGCATTGTCATGCCCTTTGTATAATACATTATTATATAACATTTCTGCCGTTTCGTCAAATTTTCCCGCACTATCTCACGCATGAGCCTGTTTTCTATGGCAGAGGCAGGGTCGGGACTATCTTTCTCAGTGACACGAGGACTTGAGATATAGTTTTGTATAAGCTCGTATGATACCTTTGTGTGCTGCATAAAAATCCTTTCTTTATCTTTTTTTTGATGTTTTCTGACCATTTTTTTACCCACTATATATTGTGGGCAAATTTTTGGACAAACACAATTTTCAAAATTCTTGTTTAATTTGTGGGAAATTAAACGGACTGTTTGTGCATTTTACCATTGCAATTTAAAGAAATATGTGTTATAATGTATCTGCAAATTTGTTTGAGGGTGTTTTGTTGGACTTATAAATATAAATAAAGGAAAAAGCCGATATGAACATCTTTTGAATGAAAAGGGCGGTATTGTGTAAGCTGCCCGTTCTATTTTGAGCCGAATACTGCGGATAAAAATAAAAACACAGGGCAGTGTGAAGCTTTAAGGAGAAGTGTAAAAATTTATGGAGAAAGTAAAGCTTAACAGATTGTCTGAGCTTACTGCTATTGCGAGAAAAAGAGAGCTTACCCCAGAGGAGAAGTCTGAGCGTGAGGCTTTGAGAAATGAGTATCGCAGAAGCGTTATAGCTAACCTGACAGGTCAGCTTGAAGCCACGACGATCATTGAGCCGGACGGCTCAAGAATTAAGGTTTCGGATATGAAACGCAGCGGGGAGGATAAAATAAAGTGACAGGAGTTTCCAGACAGAAACAGAAGCTTTTGACCATGAAAAAGCTTTTTGAGACCAAGACAGACGAAAAGCATACCATTACAGGAAACAGGCTTATCGAGATCCTGGGCGACTATGGCATAAAAGCTGAGCGTAAGACTATCTATGACGATATCAAGACCCTCTGCGACAGCGGAATGGATATTGAGATAACTAAGGACGGTCACTCCAACGCTTATTATCTTGCTCAAAGGCTGTTTCAGGACGAGGAGCTGTATGTTCTTGCAGATGCAGTTGCTTCAAGCAGGTTTCTTACACAGAAGAAATCGAAGGAGCTGTTAAAGAAGATACAATCACTTACATCTGAACACAAGGCAAAGGATCTGCGCCGAATGGTCTATGTGTCAAACAGGACAAAGACCTTCAACGAGCAGATATACTATGCTATAAACAGCATACAAGAGGGCATTTTCAGCGGCTTGGAGATACACTTCAAGTATTACGAATACACCGTTGAAAAACGCAAACAGCTTCGCCACGGTGGCGAGGTGTATACGGTTTCACCGTATTCTCTGGTTTGGGAAAATGACAACTATTACCTTGTGTGCTATTGCGAAAAGCATGAAAAGATATGCCGCTACAGAGTTGACAGAATGACTCAGGTCACTGTTACAGATATCCCCAGGAGGGAGCTTTCCGAGGAGGAGAAGACAGAGGTCACAAATCGTCAGACTATCTACGGAATGTACGGCGGCGAGCTTATGACGCTGCAATTGCAGTTTGACAATAAGCTCATAGATGTTGTAATGGATCGTTTTGGTGAGAAAACCATATGTCACAAAAATTCCGACAATACCTTCTATATAAATGAGGAGGTACAGGTCGCACCAACATTCTGGGGCTGGCTTTTCCAGTTCGGCTCACAGGCAAAGGTGCTTGGACCTGAAAGGGCAGTGGAAATGGCAAAGGACGCTATTTCAGATATTGCCGATTGCTACAAATAAAAATTTGGACAAGGATAAAAGAGCCGAGATATAAATAGGCGAACGTCTGCTGTAAAAGGCAGGCGTTTTTTATTTGGATATACTGCTTCACTATTGATTGTAGCACATATGTTCGATATTGTCAAGGGGTAATGTAAAATTTCCGTAAGATGTGGGCAAAAAGTTGACAGCACAGGGGTGAATATGTTATAATATTTACACAAGCAAAGGCGCTTTGAGTAGAAGATACCCAAAGCGCTATTTTTATAATAAGACAATAACTGCCATATCTATATGTAGGGGCGAACAGCCCGTGTTCAGAAATTGCCATAAATTCTGAATTGTAGGGGACGGCGCCCTCGACGTCCCGATCGAAGTGACGAGGCTTGAATTATCCGGAATTTGTGTAGATCAACATTGTGCGGATACACAAATGAGATCGCAGTAAATGCGATGTGTTTGTTGTGAAAGGAGTGATATACTTGACCACAATGCTCATTTTATCTTCTGTGATAGTGCTGTGCTGTGTGTTTTTCAATAAAATATCGGACAAGTTTGGACTTCCTGCATTGCTGGCGTTCATTCTCCTTGGAATGTTGTTCGGCTCTGACGGGCTTTTTAAAATAGAGTTCGATAACTATAAATTTGCCGAGGAGATATGCTCGGTGGGACTTGTTTTCATAATCTTCTACGGAGGCTTCGGCACGAAATGGAGCGAAGCCAAAAAGGTGGCAGGCAAGTCACTTATACTCGCTTCCGCAGGAGTTTTGCTCACAGCCTTTGCAACTGGAGCATTCTGCAAGCTTGTGCTGGGCTTTGAGTGGCTGGAAAGTCTGCTTATAGGCGCTGTTATAAGCTCCACAGACGCCGCTTCGGTGTTCTCTGTACTTAGAAGCAAAAAGCTGAACCTGCGATACGGTACGGCTTCAATACTGGAGCTTGAAAGCGGAAGCAACGACCCTTGGGCTTATATGCTCACGGTTATAATACTTTCAGTAATGAAAGGCGGTGCGACGGCAGGAGGCTTTGTTGTGAGCTTGCTTGCACAGGTGTTCTTCGGTGTGGGCTTCGGTGCGCTTATATCTTTGGGTGCGGTGTATCTCATAAAACGTGTGCGATTTGACGCAGCAGGCTTTGACGCTATCTTTGTTACTGCCATAGCTATTCTTTCTTATGCTCTGCCCTCGGCGGTGGGCGGAAACGGCTATCTTAGCTGTTACATTGTGGGAATAGTCCTGGGCAACACAAAAATATCAGGCAAAACAGCCCTTGTGCATTTCTTTGACGGAATAACGGGCTTCACACAGATATTGCTGTTTTTCCTCCTTGGACTTTTGGCATTCCCGTCGCAAATGCCGTCAATAATACTTCCTGCGGCGGCGATAGCATTGTTCCTTACATTCGTTGCAAGACCTGCGGCTGTTACTGTTATCATGAAGCCTTTCGGTGCAAAGTGGAAGCAGATAGCCCTTATCTCATGGGCAGGACTAAGAGGAGCGACCTCCATTGTTTTCGCTATCATGGCGACAGTTGATGACGCATATATGAAAAATGACGTTTTCCATATCGTTTTCTGTATCGTGCTTATGTCTATCGGTATTCAGGGTACGCTTCTGCCGCTGTTTGCTAAAAAGCTCGATATGATAGACGATGAGGAGAACGTAATGAAAACGTTCAATGACTACAGCGACGAAACGGAAGTGCAGTTTATAAAGCTTTCAGTTCAGCCGGACAGCAATTGGGCGGGGCGGAAGATAAAGGATATACCGTTTCCGAGAGGTCTGCTTGTGGTTATGATACTCCGTGACAAAGAGAAGATAATACCAACAGGCAAAACCCAGATACTTGCAGGGGACGTTGTTGTGCTGAGTGCGGCAGGCTTTTATGACGACAGCCATTTTGTCCTAAGCGAAATGAACCTTGATAAGCATCATGAGTGGTGCGGTCACAGGATATCCGAGATAACAATGTCAGAGGACAGCCTGATAGTAATGATAAAACGTCAGGGGCGTATACTTATCCCAAACGGCAGATTGCGGCTCAAAGAGGGAGATGTGCTTGTTGTCACATCAGGATAGAGAATATGCAGGCGGCGGAAATTTTCTGCCGCCTTTTTTACTCAAAAAATCAAGCACAGCCATGAAAAGTATGCTATACTATAAGTACAGTAACGTTACTATATATACGAGGGGGCAGGGGAATGAGAAAGGAAGACCAGAACAATTTCTGTATTTTCACCACAGCACTTGATTATATCGAACACAATCTGTGCAGTGAGTTCACGCAGGAGGATATAGCGGCAGTGTGCTATTGCTCGCTTTCGGCACTTCAGAAATTGTGGAGATACGCCACGCATACAAGCCTTAAAGAGTATATCTCAAAAAGGCGGCTCACCAATGCAGGGATAGATCTTCTCAATACTGATATGACCGTCATGGATATCGCCATGAAGTATCAGTACAATTCCCACGAAGTCTTTACAAGAGCGTTCACAAAGCAGTGGGGCGTTGCACCCTCGGTGTTCAAGAAAGAATGGAACAAGAGCTGCGGACTTTTTCCAAAGCTCAACCGTGACTATTTAAAAGGAGCATATTATATGGGCAACAAGAAATTTGACGTAACTGAACTTTTTGATTATCTTAACGAGAGAACAGGCACATATGTATTGTGCTTTGACATTGTGGGACTGATGAGGATAAACGATGAAATAAGCAGAGAGGCAGGGGACAAGGTGATACTTGAGAGCCTAAAAAGGATAAACGCCGCCGCAGGGGAAGATATGCCTGTTCTGAGGATAGGCGGCGACGAGTTCGTTATGGTCACAGGGCTTGATGATGTTGAAAAGGTGACAAAGATAGCGAAAGCTGTCATGGAGAAAAACGGTATTGAAACGGCGTACAAAGGAGGTACAGTGCCGGTATCCATAAGGTCGGGAGCGGTGATGATAAGAAAGCCGCTGAAATATTCGATGCTCTGTCATGACTTTGATGAGGTCATAAGCTTTGCGAGAAATGACGGAGAGGTGCATTTTGCGAAAGCAGAGCAGAGATAAAACGATATGCCGAGGGCGGACAATGGTCTGCCCTCGATTTTTATGAAAACCACTTTGCCATTCTTATCAGCTTATTTTCAGTGTCTTTTCATAAAACTATCATATTGAACAGGTATTATATATACAAGGTCAGAGGAACACCGAGAAAGACCTCAGGCAAAAGCTTTGAGAGCTTGATGAAAGTTCCGTCAACCAATTACTCATAATGAGTTTTTCATATAATGAGTTTTCATATATAATTTTCCTTCATTCTTCTTTTCATTTCATCTCGCTGTGCTCTGAATTTTCAGAGTGCGGCAAAAGTGAAATGGCATGGGAAAATACATAACTTTAGCATTCCCCATTCATAATTTTTTCTTCATATTATACTTCTTACTTCTCTGAAAGACCCTGTGGCTTTTGCCGCGGGGTCTTTTGGATTTGTAGAATTTATATCAAAACAAACGTTCTTATCTGTGCATATCGACAAAAAACTTGCTGTCCAAAAAATTACCCCTCAAATTCATGAAGTTGTGTTATCATACATACAGCCCCGAAATAGAAAAAGAAAAATATGAGGATGTGTGTAAAAATGATATGGATAATCATGATGAATGTTTTTATCGTTGCGGCAGGTGCAGGCGGCGACAGGTGGCTTATGAAAACTATAATGAGAATGGTGCTGTTTTTCCTGTTTGTTGCGGTGGCAGAGAGGAACATGGGAGCAGTGTTTGCCGCAGGCATCGTGTTCACAGCGGCATGGGCGGCACTGTCGCTTTTTGAAGCGGAAACCAAAAAGAAACGCCATGCAAATAAGGTTAGACAGTGCCGTGTCAGAGAAAATATAAACCGTACAATACAAATTGAGCAATAATTAACAAAAAAATCACTTATTTTATGGGCATATGTGTTATAATTAATAATGATTATAATGATTTAGCCTGAGAGGTGATATAGCTTTTGAAAAATTCTGCTGATTTTGAACTGTATGATAAAATAAAAAAATATAGAAGATCTATTTTGAAAACAAGCGTGTTAGTGCTGTTCGTTGCTTGTCTGCTTGTGTATGCGTGTGCCTGCTATTACAGCGGTGTGAACGCATTTCAGAAAGAGGCTCAGCTTTGCTCTGCCATAAATGCGGAAGCAGACCAGAATGTGGCTGCCTTTATGAAGAAAATGGAGGACACTGCCAAGCTTATAATGGGCAATGAGGACTATGCGAAATATGATCCTACGGATACGTCAAAGAGCGAATTTGCTGTGCTTAATGAGGAGAATGTTCTCACTGAGAGGCTTATAGAGCTTAGTACATTGGGCAACTATACTGATTTTGGCATTGTAAGCAGTAATGAACATAATGTAGGAAAGATAACCGATGGTACAAAGGATATATTTGACGATGAGATATACAAGAGAGTTTCCGACCTTATGGGTGACAGCAAGATAAAATGGTTCACGGGACAGGACGATAACTACAGACGAGTGTATTTCGCAGGCAGGATAAATGACGATCTTATTTTTATCTCTTCTGTGTTTTCAACGGAGTTTGATCTTGTTTTTCTGCCCTCTGACAATTACAGCGAGATAAATACCATGCTGTGTGATGACGATGGCAGGATAATCTATGCTAACGACGGAAAAAGTGTTGTCGGCGAAAAACTCGATGAAAAGCTCTCTAAATTCCTTGAGGGAGGCACTGGCGTCACCGTTTCGGATATGACTACTATCTGTGCTATTGATGATTGCCGTGACGATTGGGTGGTCATTACTACCGTGGATATGTCAGACACTTTGCGTCACTATGTGAAAACAGGGCTTAAATGCCTTGGTATCTTTATTTGCTGCGCAGTCGTATTTATTATGATATCTGCGGCAGCGGCGGCGGATAACGACCCGCAGAACGGACCGAAGTTTGGAAAATATCCAAAGGTGGACGAAAATACAGGGCTTTTCACTGCGGAATATACCGAAAACAGCATTATGGATAAAATGGAAACTTGTATCTCAGGCTCGACTATCGCATTTATTATCGTGAAAATAACAAATCTGGAGCTTATAAGGCTCAACTATGGCGAAGAGATAGTGGCGGAAGCTGAGCGAAAGGTCGCCGAAATACTGGTGGAGAACCGCAAGGAGGGCGATATCTGCGGAATTTTCAGGGAGGGCGAGTTTGTTCTGTTTGCAGACCACACGAACTTTGACCTTGTTAGAGCCTATGGTAATGTGAGGGCTTATGTTAAAGAGCTTAACGATAAGCTGAAGGAATGTTGCCTTGACGATGACAGGGGTTACATAAAATGTGCAGTGGGTGCGTCGGTCTACCCTGAAACAAGCGATGATTATGATGAACTTTACGAAATGGCAGAAAAAGCCTGCGAGAAAGCAGAACACAGCGAGGACGCAAGAGCAGTGATATATGATAAAAAAGAGGAAGAGGTGAGCCGCAGTTGAGAACACGCATTGTACGATGTGCGGCTTTGACCGCTTCGGCGATCTGCACAGTGACTGTCATGACGGGCTGTGCATTGTTTGAAAGAAGAATGGAGCATACCGTAAAGACTGAGGTGTCCTTCTCGTGGTGGGGCAAGGACGTGCGCAACGAGTATACTCTCGATGGGCTTAAAGCCTATCAGAACAGCAATAAGGACGTTGTGGTAAGGCCTGAGTATGCAGACTTTGACGGCTTCAAAACACGAATGGACGTGGAATTTTTCTCTGACACCACCGCAGATATCATGCAGTTAAACTATAGTTGGCTCTATGAATATTCTCCCGACGGCGAGGACTTTTATGACCTTAATGAGCTGTCGGAATACATAAATCTCTCAGCATTTGATGATGACAGCCTTTCGTATGGCACTATAAACGGCAAACTTAATGCCTTGCCTACCGGTACGAACTGTATAACCTTCTACTATAATAAGACCATGTATGACAGATATGGTCTGAGCCTGCCTGAAAATTGGTCTGACCTTATAAAAGCGGCAGAGGTCATGAAGTCAGATGAGGTCTATCCTGTTGAATTGACGAAAAAAGCGTCTTATCTCAGCTCTGTGGCGTATGTAGAGCAGGTAACGGGAAGAAAAATGTTATCTGACAGCGGTGAGTTTCAGTATACCTTGGAGGATGTAAGGCTCATGCTCGCCTTTTATCAGGAAATGCTAAATAAAAAGGTCACAAAGCCTGCGTGGGATTTCGATAGGAACGATCTTGAAAAGTGTCTGACGGCAGGCGTGGCTTCCTGGATATCAGACGCAGAGTATTACTGCGAGCCTGCTCAGAAGTTTGGCTTTGACATCGTTATCGGCGACTATCCAAAGCATAAGCAGGCCGTGAGCAGCGGTTGGTATAAAAAGCCCACTAGCGTTTATGCCATAAAGAAAAATACCAAGTCCCCTGAGGAAGCCGCAAAGCTTCTTGACTATCTTGTGAACGGTGAGGAAATGGCTCTCCTGCAGGGTATGGGAAAGGGCGTGCCTGCATCAAAGGCGGCATTGGAAGCCCTTGAAGCGAGGGATATGCTTGACGGGATAGAGTATAAAGCCAACGAGAAAATGGCAAACTCAGACGAGCTTGAAATAATGTCACCGAAGCTCGAAAATCAGGAAGTACTTGACCTTTTTATAAGCACCTCCGAGTCGCTCTATTATGGCAGGGCGGAGATAGAAAACGCTTCTGAAAATCTGTATAATAAGATGAAGGAATTATACAAATAGTTAAACTTGTGAAACAATTAGTGCAAAATGTATTCAAAAATGAATGAGAAGTGTACAGAGTTCACAAAAATAACGAAAGTGTTAAATAAGTCTTGACAATTTATTTGTTTTAAGATATAATTAAGGACGATGTAAGGTAATACATCATAAAACGGTGTGTGACAAAGTGTGTGACAGAATTTTTTGTGAGAATGTCAACATAGTGTTACAAATCGTCAAAATGACCGATTGAAAATTAGTTTTTCGTCAAGTTGAACAAAGTTGAGAAAAAATCTGAAAAACTATTGACATTTTGGACAAGATGATGTATACTTTAATCATGGTGATAAGGAGAACACAAAGAACTCCGAAAGCCGTTTAATTATTGGAAAGTAGCTGCTTAAATCGGCTTGCGGCACTTTTATAAACAAATTTATTTAATTTATTATGGAGGGATTTTCTATGAAGAAATCTAACAGAAAAGGTTTCACCCTTGTAGAGCTCGTAGTTGTTATCGCTATCATCGGTATCCTTGCAGCTATCCTCGTTCCTACAATGATGAACTATGTAAAGAAGTCAAAGCTCAAGACAGCTAACTCAAACGCTAAGCTCGTTTTCACAACTGTAAACAACGAGGCTGCTGATATGCTCGTTGAGGGTACATCAGTAACAGCTGATGCTTCAATGAAGACTGCATCAAGTAAGGGTAACAAGATTGCGGCGAATTTTGGTGGCACTGGAGATGACGCAAAGGCTAAGCTTGCTTCTGCAGTTTGGAATGCACTTAAGGACAATGGTGATGGCGCTGGCTATTGCGTATATGTTCTTGGCGATGATGGTAACGTTACATTTGCTCAGTGGTCTGACGTTGAGAACCCAACAGGTGGAGTTCTTGGTCAGTATCCAAACCCATGTAGCAAGCCTGACGATGCTAATAAGGCATTCCGTGATACAGCATACGCAAAGGCTGATTGGAGTGCAGCTGCAGCTGGCTAATTTACAATTAAAGCATTTTGAGAACCGCTCAAATGAGCGGTTCTTTTTTGTCTGAAAATATATAAAATAGACAATCAGAATAGCCTGCCTTTGTGCAAATGGTAAAATTGAGTAATTAAGCCTGCCTCTTCCTTGACAAAATCGGGTAAATTTTGTATAATATACTTGTCGAAATATTAAATGGGGATCAATATTCCGATGAAAGAATTGAGGGAAAGACATGAATAAAAAAGGCTTTACTTTGGTGGAGCTTGTGGTGGTTATTGCCATTATCGGCGTGCTTGCGGCTATTCTCATACCAACTATGATGAGTTATATCAAAAAGGCAAAGCTTAAAAGCGCAAACAGCAATGCAAAGATAGTGTTCAATACTGTAAATGCGGTCGTTACTGATATGCAGTGTGAGGGAAAAGATATTGATGTCAGCTCTTGCACGGCTGTTGTTGATTGCACCGCCGAGCCTGACTCTTCAAAAAAACTTGAAAAAGCTGTCCATGATGCACTTAATGGAAATGGTGACAATGCAGGCTATGCTTATTGGATCGCAGGGGAGGACGGCAGATATAAGCTTGCACAGTGGTGTGATACAAGTTCGCCAAGGTCTAAAGGCATTGTAGGGCAGTATCCTGACCCTGTGAACAAACCTTACGATCTCCCTGAGAATTTCAGTTGGGGCATTAAATTCTGAAACTATTGACGATCTGTCATTGCCGTGGAATAATTAAGATAACAAAAAAGAGGCATACTGCTGTAAGCGGTTTACCTCCAATATAGTTTTTTCTTTAAGAAATAACCGACCTATTGGACGTGGGGCGGTTATTTCTTTTTATTGCAGACATTGAGTACAAGTCTAATCATGTCAATATCTGTCGCAAAAAGTTTTACAAAAACATTGACTAATTTCTTAATAAATGGTATAATTTATATGTCAATTATTTTTTTGGAGGATATTAATGAAAGAGAAATTTAAAAGCTGGGCATTCAGCAAAGAGCATGGAAAATGCGATGTTATAACGCTGATAATATACCTGCTTGGCGTTTGCACTGTATCGTTTTTTCATGAACCGTGGTTTGATGAAGCTCAGTCATGGGCGATTGCACGTTCGGGAACTATAAAGGAGATACTTTTTGAGATACCACACTATGAGGGTCACCCGCCACTATGGCATTTGATATTGGCGCCTTTCGCAAAGCTTGGCGCACCCTATGAGCTGTCCCTTGCGGCAGTCAATATTTTTTTATGACCCTTGCTGTGGCGGTCTTGCTTTTCAAGTCACCTTTTCCAAAGCTGATACGTTGTCTGTTGCCGTTTAACTTCTTCCTGTTTTATCAGTACGGCGTTGTAAGCAGACCTTATTGCATACTTGTGCTTGCGATTTTCCTTGCGGCAGCGTGCTATAAGAATAGAAATGAACACCCTGTAAAATATCTTTTGTGCCTTGCGCTCATGTGCGCTGTGCATTCATATGGCATAATAATTGCGGGCTGTCTGTGTATCGTGTGGCTAATAGAAATTTTTACAGAGTATAAAAAAAGCGGAAAACTTGCAGACATACTGAAAGACCGCCGCTGTTGGCTGATGTTTTGTCTGCTGATATTTGCAATGTTGGTCATGGCTGCTATTGTGCCGGATGAAAATGTGTACCTTGGCGGTAAAATGTCAAGTGAAACAGAAAAGAAATTTGACTTTAGCTGTATAAATATTCTGTTTTGCTTTGTGATCTTTTCTGACTCGATAATCACATCGTTTTTTAATTATGCTGGCGTTCCAAGCGAGATAGCAAGCCAGATCCCTGTTATCGTTGTTTCTATCCTGCTTGTGGCACTATTTGTGACGATAACATACAGAAATAAAAAACTGCTGACTTTTTTGCTTCCATATGGAGTGCTTTCCATATTCGGCTCTTTTGTTTATATATCTCCACACCACATAGGCGTTATAACAGCGTTTGTGATCTTTGTTCTTTGGATAATAGTTGATGAAAGCGGCAAAGTTCTGCTGCCTGAGTACATGAACAAAATATCGGCTAAGATTGGAAAGAAACTTAAAGTTATTGTAAAAGCCATTGCATTTCTACCATTGCTGATACCAATTGCATGGAGCTGTACATCATCATATTTTGATATTCGCTATCCATATTGGTTTGATGAAGCCGCTGACTTTATAAAAGAATACCACCTTGATGATTATAAGATCATGGGCTATTGGCAGCAGGTTCTTAATGGTGAAATAGATGATGATGCTTTCTGGAATGTTGATGAAGCTGATTATATGTGGCATGATTATCCAAATCTACAGGGCATATCCGTTGCATTAAACCCATATTTTGATAAAAATATATTTTGTTATTTCAATATTGATAAACATGACAAAACGTTTCAGTACTATCGGGCTAATACCCAGAAAGAAGCAGAAGAAGAATTTTCCAAGTGGCGAGAGCAGGGAGAACCTGATGTAGTCATAGAGCGTTGTGAGATAACAAAGGCATATCCTGACATAGATGTTGATAATTATGTGGCTGTCAAGAGAATATATTTCTATAAACCATATAAATTTGAGACCTATGACCAATATATCACCATCTATGTAACAAAAGACCTGTTCAATAAGATCGGCACTCTTGAAGAATTGACCGCAAAAAAGCTATACTAGAAACGATATGACAAAAAGTTTGTTTTTGGATTAATTATCCGAAAATGCTTGATTTTTCCTTGATGATGTGTTAAAATAATACATGAAACAGAAAACGTTTTACGATGGAGATTTTAATGTGAAAAAGCTTGACCTTGACAAGATAATAAAATTTGAATTTAACTATCTAATCCTCAAAAACCATTGATTTTTCAAGGCTTCACGCCTGTTTTTCATTCAAACCTTATCTGTTTGCCCTTGTTTTTGCCCTTACGAGCCGAAACAAGGGCAACTTTTTATTCCCCGCCGACCACCTTATCCAGCAGCCTTGCGGAAGTACGCTTCGCTTCCCTTGTAGAGTGAGCGTAGATGTTCATTGTGGTACTGACATCGGAGTGTCCGAGAAGTTCCTGCACATCTTTCGGCTTTGCGCCGCCGGAAAGCAGATTGCTTGTGTAGGTGTGACGGAGCGTGTGGAAATGGAAATCTTCAAGCCCTTTCACTTTCTTCTTTGCCGCCCTGCACATAATCCCTACCGTACTCGGCGCTTCATACGCCCCGTCTGCTCTCAGGCAGACAAAGGAGATTTCCTTGTAATCCTCCGGGACTTCCTCTGTCCTTTGCAGGCTGTAAACCTCATAATAGGTGCGCCCTTTTTCCTTTACTTCTTTGTAGTAGTTCAGGTGATAAAACTCCCCGTAGCGGAAACGGTTTTTGCGCTGTTCTGTTCTCGCCGCCCGCAGGATTGCCGCCAGCGTGTCGCAGAAATCAACGGTGCGGACTTTGCTCCGTTTTGTCGTTCCCACTTCGGTTGTGTGCCTTGTTCCGTTATAGCGCATGCTTCGGCGTACCGTGAGATATTGTTCCTCAAGGTTAATATCCTGCCAAGTCAAGCCGCATACTTCCCCGATACGAAGCCCCGTGTAGTACGCTATCTGCACAGGCAGCAAGGCGGGATTATCTTTTGCCTTGAGAAATTCCTCCAGCTTTTGGAACTGTTCATGGGTGATAGTAGGAATACTGGAAGTATCTTCCTCACTGTCCGAGAAAATATCCGTTTCCTGCTTCCTGCCCCTCAGCTTCACATACTGCATAGGGTTAAAGGTAATCAGTTTTTTCGGGAAAACCGCAAAGCGGAAGGAATTTTGCAACACCGCCGAGAACAGGAGCATATATCCTTTGCTCATGGGCTTTGAAGTTGTCCCGTCCGGGTTTGTCCCACCGTAGCTCAGAAAATCAATGAACGCCTGCAAATGGTCGGCGGTCACGGTTTTCAGCTTGCGTTTGCCAATGGGATATTGCTTGATACGGTTGACCGTTCCCTGATAGGACATGACCGTCCCGTTGCTTAAGTTGCCGGGTTTCAGTTCTTCCTCTACCCACATATCCAGCATATCGCCTACCGTGATGTTTTCCGCTTTCCCGACAAACTGCTTTTCCTCGTAGTCCGCTATCGCTTTGCGGAGCATGGCTTCTGTTTCCGCCTTGCTCTCTGTGCCTGCAAACTCTTTCTGCACTTTTCTGCCGCTTTCATCTTCAATATAAAAGCGTCCGTACCACTTTTTTCCTTTCTTTCTTACAGAACCTTTTGCCATAGATAAAAAACTCCTTTCTATCCGTGGCAATCGGGACTGTGACATATGGTGTGCGTAAAGTAATTGTGTCACTTCCGCCAGTGGAAGTCAACTGGCGTCTTTACTTGTCAAGGTGCCACGGAATTTTCTTTTTCGGATAGCCTTTCTTCGGCTTCCTCCACTATCCCGAAAAGTGCGCCCATCGACATTTTTGTGCGCCCCTCATCGTGGATATGTAAAATCCCGTCTAAAAACCGTTTCATATCCTCAATCGGCACTTCCATCTTCTTGCGGTATACCTGCTCCATGATTGCCCCGGACTCTATGGCGTACCGTCCAAGAGACTCTTTCAGCCCTTTGTCCTCCGCCACACGGTCAACTTCCTCCATAGCGTCAGCAAAGTAGCAGGTCATAACCGTATACAGGTCAACCATCTTGCCGAGAAATGTCGTGAGAAGCTGCTGGTGCGGTTCGCCCTTTACTGTATGGGAAACTGTGTCCAGATACTTCTTGATGTGTTCCTCAATATCCCGCTGGCAGAGAGTATAGGTGTCATATTCCTTATCATCGGAAAGACCTGTCAGCCATTCGGGAGTTGTGAGCAACGCTTCCGCAAGACCGTTGATAACCATTGTGCGCTTCGGATTAACCCCGTCCGCTTCGTACCGCTGAATGGTGGATTTGTTCACGCCCACACGCCTGCCGAGTTCCGGCATGGTAATGTTTAACTCTGTGCGGCGTTCCTTAATCCGCCCACCGACCTGTTTTGCGGTGAATGTGGTTTCTTTTTTCAAGGTGTTCACCTCCTGACTGGTATCAGTATAACACGCCGATACTTATTTTGCAACCATTATCTCGATAAAAATTGTAAATAAACTATGAATGGTTGCAAAACGGGTTGACAAGAGATGACAGAATAAGTATAATGATAAAACAGTAGTTGCAAAATGAGTATTCTAAAAAGGAGGTTGATAGAATGAACGCAGTCAAAATGGGACTTACCATAGAGGAAGCCGCAGAATGTACGGGTATCGGCAGGAACACCATGCGGAAGCTGGTGGAATGGGGAAAGCTGCCCGTCCTCAAAGTGGGGCGCAAGACCATTATCCGCAGGGACACGCTGGAACGGTTTCTGACGGTCAATCAGGGAAGAAATCTTCTGAAACCCGATGATGTCCGCAGAGTGGAATGACCATCCATTCTTTTTCGGGAAGTAACCCTAAGCCCTCGGCGTTTGAGAGCGAAATACACCCCTCGCACAAATCTTCGATTTGTACTCCGGGTATTTCGCCCTTGCAGGGGGCTTCCGTATCAACCGCCTGCAGCGTATGATACGGGGCTGTCACCGTTGCCGCAGTGACAGCCGCAACCGTAAACGATTGCAAAAAAGGACGCACCTTGACAACAGAAAACGGAGATGATGTATGCCGAGACACAGTTTTATCCAGATGTCAAAGCTGCCCAATGTCAAAGGGCGAATATCATATATTACAAGCCATGCAAGGCAGGAAAACCTCTATGCCACCTACCGCACCGCCGACAGTACCTTTTGGAGCAATCTTGCAAGGGAAAGCCAGCAGGAGTTTCAGTGCAGCGGCACAGAGGGCAAATGTATCGAAGCAAGGGAACTGATTATCGCCTTGCCCGAAGTCTATACGCAATATGAACCGCAGCAGGTACTCACGGACTTTACAGAGGAGTTCCGCAGGCGGTACGGTGTGGAGTGCGTGTCCGCCCTCCACCACAACAAGCGCAAGACGAATTATCATATCCATCTGATTTTCAGCGAGAGGAAACTGCTCCCCGAACCTGATGTGAAGATTGCTTCCCGCAGCGTATTCTTTGATGAGACTGGAAAGCGTGTCCGCACCAAAAAGGAAATCACGGGGGAGGACGGGCAGATACGGAAAGGCTGTACCGTCATCAAAAAAGGCGAGGTATACGAAAGCCATCTGTTTACTGCCAAAGATACACGCTTTAAGGGAGAGCCTTTTCTCCGAGAGATAAAGGAAGTGTATACGGAACTTATCAACCGCCATATCTCTGATCCTGAGCAGCACTTAAAGGTATTTGATAAAAACAGCGTCTATCTGCCGACCAAGAAAATCGGCAAGAACAATCCCAAAGAGGACGAAATCAAAGCCGACAATGCCGCAAGGCAGGAATGGAACAGGACAGCGGATATGGCGTTATTATCAGGTATCTCCGAAGCAAAGATTTTAGAAGTCAAGCGGACAGAGATACACGAAAAAACGAGCCAGTCTATCAAAAACAAGGGCTGGCTCCCCAATCTGTTCCGCAGTATTGTCAGCAAGGCAAAGGACTTCCTGCAAAGCCTAATCCGTGAACACGATATGCCGCCGAAGCCTGTCCTTGAAATAGATATGGCAGAGTTCCGTACCATGCAAAAGCTGATGATAAAGGCGCAGGATAAGGCGAAAGAAATCCGGCATTTGCAGGATACGGTACTTCCGAAACTGAAACAGCAACTTGCCGACACAAAAGGGATTTTCAAGGGTAAGGAGCGCAAGGCGCTCACAGAACAGATACAGCGGACAGAAAAGGAAATCGCTGAAAAGCTGGATAAACTGCCCGATGTTCTGAAAGAGGACGGTTATCCCGATGTGCAGGCGTTCATGGCAACCTACCGCAAGGCGGAGGCTGTCGTGGAGCAGTACAATCGTGACCTTGCCGCATGGGAGAGGCAGGTCAGGGAAAAACAGAAACCTGCCCAAAAAGAGCAGGCAAAGCCGCCCGAACGGAAGAGCGTACTGAAACGCCTGCGCCAGCTTCAGGCGGTGGGCAGACAGAGAAGCCAGCCAAAGCGAAAATCCCACGACAGAGAAAGATAGCTTTAATGCCGAAAACAACACCGCAGGGCAGTACCTCTGCCTTGCGGGATTACATACATTTTAAGACAGAGAAACACCCTGCAAGATTTTGAAGTCTTGCAGGGCGTAGGTGGTTCATTCAGAAATTAATACATCTCCATCGGAGATTGTTGCCTTAAATGCCGAAATTGCACCTGCAATGGTGTTACCACTGGTTTCATCAATTTCGCCTTCATAGGAAATTTGCACGGTATCACCAACCTTGACAATTCCATAATCTACATAACGGGAGATACGAAGGTCATTTAGCAGAACCTTGTAGGTGATACCGTCCGCCGGCTTCTTACACAGGATAGAATCATCCACCAAGATATATTCTTCCGTAATCTCAATGATTGTACCGGCTACCGAGTTTCTGTACGGTTCATACTCTACTTCAGTGGAATTCTCTTTCGCATAATGGATAATCCTGCTTGCAGCATCCTCGCCGATGTTGAATAGATACTGCCAATTAAATGCGTTTGTCCACAGATAGCCGTCTTCCGTCACATACAGAGCAACTTTGTAAACACCAAGTGCTTCGGAAGTAATCGTAAAACTGAGGTAACTTCTGTCACCAACCGTCCATGTTTGATCTTCAACGAAAGGGGCGTTCCTACATTCGGACAGAACTTCCCACACATAATCGTCACTGCTCAATGCAAAACGTTTGCTATCAGGAGTATTGTCTCCCTCAGAAAAGCGCTGAAACTCCACGACCTCGGACAGATTTACGGCATCCATAAGCTCACCAAGGGTGTTCGGAGGAGCATACTCGTCATTTTGAAAGACATAATAACTGTCCTCCATCTTTACGGCTATAAACTGACTTTGAGCAATATCCTTCAATGCATATGCTTCAAACTCGGCAGAATATTTTTTTCCATTATTGACTTCATCATATCCAACCACAGTGTAGTTGCCAATACTCTCGCCAATCCATGTTTCTGATACCGCACGGCCTTTTCCATGATACTCAATACCGTCAATTTTGACATTCCTATATTTTTCATATACAGTCTGATACTCCCATGGCCATACAATTGCAGATTCGCTGGCTCGGATAGAAAAGTCCTTGTATCTGCCGTCGGTTCCCTCCGGTGTTACATTTTCCCGAAATAGCGATGGGAGGATTGCCGCCCCTACAATTACAATCACTGCAAAGCATGCTGCCAAGGAACCCCATTTTAACCAATGTTTCTTATTTTTCTTCTTGCACTTAGCTGCGTCGGCGACAAGATCGTCATCAATTTGCCCGATGGCATTTGCGATTCTCGGTGTTTTCATATTTCAACGCCCTCCTTAATCAAGTAATCTTTTAGCTTGTTTCGGGTGTAGAACAACATATTTTTGACCTTACTCTCAGTAAAAGAATAGCGCTTTGCAATCTCCCTTATAGAATCGAAATAAAAATACTTGCGGATGAAGACATTTCTGACATATTCCTCCTGACTGCGAAGAAACGTACTGATCAGCTCACCTACATCCTCGTCGCTCACATCGGGGGCATATCGTTCATCCGGCAATACTGCCGCAAGCTCGTCCAAGGATAAAATGATCTCCGCTGACCGTTTCTTTCGCTTCATAAACTCCAGTCGCTTCAAAGAGAGATTTCGTGCAATCTTGCAGATAAAGGGCATGAAATTGTGCGGTCTTGTAGGCGGAATGGTGTTCCACACACTCACATAAGTATCATTAACGCATTCCTCAGAATCTTCGTGATTATTTAGAATGTTATAGGCAATACTGTGGCAGAGTTTTCCGTACTTTGTATCCGTCTCCTTGATCGCCTGTTCATCTCTATTAAAGTAGAGTTCTATGATTCTCAGATCATCCATGTTGTTCACCTCCCTCATTTGACCTAAAAGCGCTTTCACCTATTAAGTACGTTTTTTGAGGCGATGGTCTTAAAAAATAACTCTTTTAGAATTATACCATAAATCTTTGATTTTTCGGTCATATACATAAAAACGGCGGCAAGGTTTTCCTCGCCGCCGCTCCGGCTTAACTGTAAATCAGTTCTGCATTTACAATCTCCACCGCTCTACTGCGAATATTATTCATCCTGCCAACCCACTCCATTTGATTTTCTGTTTTTAGTTGCTCGGTTACGCCCTCACGCTCCGACATCTGTTTTATCAACCGAAGGAACATATCCTTTGCCTGTTTGTCTATCTCGGCAAGGTATTCGTTCAGCCTTCCGCTTGTGAGCAAATTGGTATATGTAAGCCTGTGATATTCTTTCAGATAGTGCAAATGCCGCTGTCCCCACAAACCGATAGGCTGTTCTTTTTCGGTTGGTAAGATAAGACAAGGAATATAATAATCTCCTTGCAGTTCATACCACAGACCATTTTTATCATCGTAAATATACTTGTCCATTGAAAAATCCTCCGTTATAATATATTCGCACATACATCACAGTTCTCCGATTGCCACACTTATGTTTATTCTTGTTATGAGATTTTCTTGCCCTTGTATTTGCCCTTATGAGCAAGGAGGGAAAGAGTAAACTTGTGTGTAACCGTATAAAGAGATAAGGAGAACACATTGCGATAAATCCTTTATTTTCAGGGCTTTTGGAGGATTTTATTAAAACACTGTAACCTCTGTTGAGAGGTCATAATTTACTGATGTTCAAATTTGTATTGACTTCTGGAATAGGTTTTTTGCTTGATTTCATATCCTACTTTATGATGACGCAGCTAATAAATATCAGTGTTGTTTATGCGAATTTTACAAGCTCAATAATAGGCGCAACATTTGTTTTCATAGTTTCTACGAGAAAGATATTTATACATGATAATTCAAAGATCCCATTAATGTGCAAATATATTTTGTATATAATGTATCAGCTTATCATGATAACGGTGGCGTCGTTGCTGATCTCTTATGTAAATAAATTTCTGTCAGCATCAACGGATATATCATTGATAGTTAAATACAGCAAAATGTTATCGAAGATCTTGGTAACGCCGCTGACGCTTTCGTGCAACTATATTTTTATGAGGACGATTTCCAAGCTGTAATATGACATATATCGATGAAGGAGAAGCGTTATGAAGAAAGATAAGATCATGGTGTTTATACCTGTCTATAATTGTGAGAAGCAGATCACGAGAGTGCTTTCACAAATCAATGACGATGTGCTTACATATGTTGATGAGATCATTGTGGTAAACAATTTAAGCACGGATAATACAGTAAAGGTTACACAGGATTACCTTTTGCAGCATAGAGAACTTCCGTGTAAGATAATAAATAATAATGCAAATTTTAATCTTGGCGGATCACACAAAGTTGCTTTTAATTATGCTTTAGAAAATGATTTTGATTACGTTATTGTCCTCCATGGCGACGATCAGGCGGATATCAGAGACTTTTTGCCAATTCTGAAAAAGAGAAGTTATAAAAGGGCTGATTGCGTTTTGGGTGGTAGATTTGAATCAAGATCTTGCCTGATAGGTTATTCAAAAAAGCGCATACTTGGAAACCATGTTTTTAATCTTATCTATTCACTGGCAGCTGGAAAGTCTATAAGAGATATGGGTTCAGGACTTAATATGTACAGCACCAATATGCTCAAAAGTAAATTTTACATTGGTCTGTCGGATTCATTGTATTTCAATGCTGAAATGCTGCTGTTCTCAGCATATTATAATGTTGATTTCAAGTTTTATCCGATCACATGGCGTGAGGAAGATCAGGTATCAAATGCAAAATTATTTAATTTGTCATATAATTTGTTTGTCATGGCTTTGCGATATAGGCTTAACAAAAAGAAGTATATAGATTCCTACTGCAAAAAAGATATATATAAGGGAAAGATCATTTTTGATAATACTGTTGGGGGAGAACGATGAAAAATTTCCATTTAGTAATGCCAATGGGCGGCAAGGGACAGCGCTTTTTCAATGACGGGTATGTAGCCCCTAAACCATTGATCGAGATACATGACAGACCATTCTTCTATTGGTCCACTATGTCAATACTGAAGTATAATCCAGATTGTGATGTTACTTTTGTTGTGCTGAAAGAACATATAGAGAAGTTCGATATAAAAAATCGTATATTATCGTATTTCCCACAGGCTAGAGTGGAGGTAATACCTGAGGTTCTTGCAGGTGCAGTGCTGACTTGCATGGCAGGTGTAGAAAATATCAATGACGATAGACCAGTCTTGTTTAATGACTGCGATCACATGTTTTGTTGCTCTGAGTTCAATTTTATGGATAAAAAAAGTGCGGCAAAGTATGACGGCTTGTTGTTCACGTTTAAATCAGATCTGCCGCAGTTCAGCTATGCTTTGTGTGATGAAAATGGTGTTGTTATTAGAACTCAGGAGAAAGTTGTTATTAGTGAAAATGCAATATGCGGAGCATATTATTTCAGAAATAAGGACATTTTTCTTGAAAACGCCAAGAGATATTTGTCGGAGTGCGAATATAGTGAATATTTTATGAGCGGCGTGTATAACAGCATGATAAAGAATAAACTTATATCCGGTGTAGTGGGTACGGATTATCATATATCATTTGGTACACCTGCTGAGTATCAGGACGCAGTTGACAGACCGGAATTTGGAGAGCTGCTATGAACATTCTTATGTTTTTAGCTGCGCTGGCGGTGATAACTCTTGGACACTTTTTTAGAATTAGGCGTTGGAAAAGTTTTATATCGGTCTATGAAGATTCACATGATTCAGACTTGATGTTTTGCACAGGAATAGGTTATTTGGTGGATAATGTTCTGCCATTTCATGTTGGCGATATTGTCAGAGCAGCGATAATTGGCAAAAAACTAAAAAATGGTGTTGCATTTTCTCTTGCCGTGATAATCATAGATAGGATCTTAGATGTTTTCGTTGTAGCGTTCATTTATGGGACGATTTTTTTTGCCTCAGGGAAAAATCTGATGAATTTTATTTTCTTCACCGGTTTTTCAGCACTGCTACTGTTTTTTCTTTGGTTGTCAGTTACATTTAGCAAACGTTTTAAAAAGTGTGTGCTTGTATTTTCCTCAATATTTAATACGAAGATCCAGCTTTGCATCTTAGAATTTGTGTGGTCTTTTATCTGTACCATACGCAATACAGTGAAAAAGATCGACAAAACAAAGCTTGTTCTGAGAACACTTTGTATGTGGTCTTGCTACATTTTGTCATATCTGATGTATTCAAATTGCTTAAAAAACACGTCTTTCGTAGATGTTTTCAATAATTTGTTCAGCATAGATTCTTATTCTCCATTTGTTGATTATGTACGTCATGGTTTTTCTCACTATTATTTTATTTTCCTGCTGTTTAATTTCCTCACTTGTGTGTCTATAATAGTGGTCGCATTTTTTGAAAAATTCAAAAAATGCAGCTCTGAGAATAAAGGAGAGCTTATTATACCATATACAAATGAAAACAGCTGTCTTGACTTTTTGAAAATATATTTCTCAGATATCCGTGATAAAAACTATATTGACCGGTTTCTTGAAATAAATAAAGATGTAATTATATTGAGAAACTGTTCAGCAGGTTCAAATGCAACAACTTTGCAATGTATAAAAAGCGGAAGAATGGTGTATCGGAAGTATGCCTTTGGCAGTGACGGTGAAAAATTATTTGAACAGGTAAAGTGGCTTCAAAATAATAAAGATCAGCTGTATGTTACTGAGATCCTAGATGCGTATCAGAAAAATAATGTTTGTTACTATGATATGCCGTATCTTGGTGATTCTATAGGTTTGTTTGATTACATACATTCTATGCCTTTGGAGAGTTCTTGGAGAATAATGGAGAGCGTAGTCAGCGATCTTGAAAGCAATTATTCTAAGAAATATAGTTCCAAGGCTGACGCTGATACAATAAGGCAGTATTATGATAAAAAGATCAGATCCAACATAGATAAAATAATGAATGCACACGTTTTGAGCGAATTGACAAACTATGAAAAGGTTGTCATCAACGGTGAAACATATGATAATCTGACAATGTTTCTTGACAAATTATACTCCTTTGACTTTTGGAAAGAAATATTTGAAAATGACTATTATTCAGATATCCATGGAGATTTGACAGTAGAAAATATTGTGTGCAATATTAATTATCCCAAAGGGTATTATCTTATTGACCCAAATGGCGGAAATATCCATTCGTCGCCTAACCTTGACTATTCCAAGCTTCTGCAATCGCTTCATGGAAATTATGAGTTCTTTATGCACACAGCAAAGGTCAAAGTTAATAAAAATGAAATATCGTTTAAGATAACAAGAACTACGTCATATGACGTATTGTATAAAAGATTTGATAAGTATCTAAAAGACACGTTTGATGCCAAGAGAGTCAAAAGCATATATTTTCACGAGATAGTGCATTGGCTGAGACTGATGCCGTATAAAATAAATAATGACAGTGATCGTGCAGCAATGTTTTATGCAGGCCTTGTAATGGTTGTAAATGATATTTTTGAGGAGTTTGATAATATTGACAAAAGGATCGGAATTAAAGCTTGCAATGTTTGACCTAGATGGTACGCTTTTTGATACGAACAAGGCAAATTATCTTTCCTATAAAGAAGCCTGCAACGGCTTTTGTGATGTAAGCGAGGATTTTTTTTACGAGCATTGTATGGGAAAAAACTATAAGACTTTTTTGCCTCTTTTAGGAGTGGAGGATAAAGAAAATATAGAATTGATACATAAACGGAAAAGTGATAATTATAAGAGCTTTTTCTCTTTTATACGTCCTAATTTTTCACTTCTGAAGATAGCTGAACTGTTTAAGACAAATGGTTTAAAGATCGCAATAATAACAACCGCGTCAAGAAGCAATACTTCAACGCTTTTGAAGTTTTTCGATTATGATGATTTTTTTGATCTGGTGGTCACACAGGAAATGACAGATAAGACAAAACCTTTTCCTGACGGGTATCTTTATGCCATGAAGTATTTTCATTGCACGCCTGACGAAAGCATTATATTTGAAGATTCTGACGTTGGTTTGCAAGCTGCTCTTAAAACACAAACTGCGGTATATAAAATAGTACGCTTTTGAAGGGTGACACAATGAAAAATAAAACCAGAAATTTGATACCTGTGCTTGTAATAGTGCTGTATTCAATATTGTTCTTTGCTGTTATTTTGTCAAAGAATAGAAGTTCCCTTTATGTTGATGATAATATTCTTCAGTGGGGACCTGTTATAAATAAAGCATTCGATAATATTTTCAGCGGTAAGGGTATACCATATTGGAATTTTTATCAGTATAAAGGCATAAACATTTTCAGCAGCGGTTATTATGGCTTGCTGAATCCATTTATGTATGTTCCTATGCCATAAGCCATTACCTTTTAAACGGTTTTCTTGAAACGCTAATTGTTTATGAAATAATTATGTATATGCTTGGTAATCTTATGATGTATAAGATACTGAGAACATTAAATTTGAAGCGTAGTACGATAATAATAGCGATGCTTACATATTCAACCAGCGTGATTTTTTTCCTTTTCAGCTTTTATTATTTTACTTTCAATAATTATTTCTTTATGCCGTTTTTAATGTGGACATTTATTCAGACCAACTCCAAAAGGATCCGCTATTTTATTCCTGGCATAGTTTTGGCTTTTTCCCTGCTAATGGGCCATGTTCAGTTCAGTTGTTATTATGTAATGGTATACTGTATTTTTCAAGTGGTCGCTTCTGTTCAAAAGAAAAAGTTAAAAGAATTAGTTCCGCTCATGACAAATTTGATGATATTTATAGGCTTGTCAAGCGGGATAATAATTGGGTCTATGAAAGTGTCAGGCGACAGAAGTCTGATACTTTCAGGCAATGAGGGCTTTTTCGACCTGAGCGTAGCTATTTCAAATATTTTCAAGCCTATATGTATAGTTTTATTTAATAATAAGACTATATCATATGGTAATTATATGAACTATATTGGCTTGGGCTTTTTTGCTTGGTTTTGTCTGCTGTATGCTGCATCGGCCATAAAAACGCTATACACAAAAACGGAATGTGGCATACAATTAGCTGTTAGCAAACTAACTTCACATGGCAAGATAAGCAATAAGTCAAGACTGTTATTATATGGTATCCTTTATTTTGCTTCGGTAAGAGCGGCTGTATACTATTTGTTTGAACAATATCATTACTCACCAATAGCAGACGCAGTGATAGTTATTCTTATCGCTATCAGTGTTGTGTGTTTGTTAGTGCATGATCAGAAAACCAATACCCATTATATGACATCACATAAATTAAGAGCAGGCTGTGTGCTGTTTTTGATACTCCTGTTTCTTGTGCTAAAGCTTGATTTTGTATTATATCTTGCAGCTATAGTATGCTATATTCACTTTTTCATAAAAGGAAAAGGTCAGAACAAATATAATGAGTCAGAAAAACTTATGCACATTTTTCTTTTTGCGGCAGTGTTCTTTGTGATAATGGCAGAGGGAAGTGGTCACGGGATCGCTGATATATTAGGTCATCTGCCTTTTATCAGTGAATTTCGCTTCCTGTATAAATGTTCATTTATTTATGTGCCGCTTATAATAGTGACGGGAGCATATAAGCTAGACAGCATGAAAAAATATTACAAACCAGTAATAATTGCTTCATTGGTAAGCGTCATTTTTTCATTCGTTGCTATACTCTATTTCATGCTCTCAGGAACTCACAATTTCATCAATAATAAGCACTATGATTATTGGGATTATAAGAACATTAAGCCAGAAGTTGAAAGCTTGCTTTATGAAAACCATATAGACCATAATTATAGATTTCTCACGATAGGAAAGATCTATAAAGATAATATGACGTATTCTAATAATCCTGTTGAATATAGTTCTAAGATATGTTTTTATGGCTTTACAAAAAATATTTGCACCGAGTATGGCTTGTTTTCCTTAAATGGTTATGATAATATATTTTCCAAAAAAGGCTTTGATCAGAGCAATGCAATAATGAAGGATATATCCACAGAGGGTATGATGTGCAATATGGTAGCATCACCATTAAGTTATCTGCAATATATGAAAGAGCCCGAATGGATAAATAAGTTTGAAGATCAGATGATATCAAACGGAGTAAAATATGTTCTGGTCGATAAAAATAGTCCGAAAGCTATTGAAGCATTCACCAAAGTCATTGAAAAATGCCCTAAATTGACGATATCAACTGTGCGTGATTGGACGCGTGGTATGGAGCTTATAGAAATAGACGGAGTTTCTCCTATCTGTTCCTATGGGGATAATATTGAAATTCCGATAAAAGCAGATTTGGATACGCTAAATTTTGATGCTGACTTTGCTAAGGATACCGAGATAGTTGTATCAATGACCTACGTTGATAATTACAAATTGACATTATATCAAGACGGAAGATCAGTAGGAGATGCTAAACTGACAGAAACCTCAGATGGCTATATTTCAGCAGTTATACCTAAGGGCAATTATACAGTGCAATTAAGCTATGAAAACAAGGGAATGGATATAACAGTGCTCATTGCCATATTCACAACAATAATTACATCGGCAGCAACCATTTATTTGTTTTTGGATAAAAGCCCCAAGACAACTAGCACTTGATTTGTATATATCGCTTCGACTGCCACAACTGCACGGACGTTTTGCCACAACTTGTTGCTGACTTCACGTGGGCAGTCAGCGACAAGTTCGTGGATATATTGTGCGGTTCAATAGTGGCAAGAGCGCGGTTTTGTAACCGTTAAAGTGCGGTTTTAAGTCAGTGCAGTTGCGGTTCTGTGGGCGGTATATACATTTTTCTACCCAAAATAAACCCCATAATACCTGCAAGCCTTTATCATAAAATCCTCGCTCACATCAAAATGTTGCGCAAGCAGATAAATGCTGTCCAGATTTTTCTTTATGGCTTTGATAAGCTCGCTTTTCGGTATCAGATTTTCTATCGCCCACTTGTCTGCACGGTATTCATGCTGTGAGATGTTGTCTGCCGTGGCGTATCTGTTGTAAAATGCACCCTTTACGCAGTGACCTATCTCGTGAGCAGTGCGCTCCTTCAAAAGCCTTGCAGGCGTCTGGCTGTCTATGCCGATCGCACAGCCTCCTGCGCCAAAAAGCGATATCGCCCCGCACTTCGGACAATCAATAAAATCTATAGTTATGTTCTCTCTACTGCAAATATCATACAATTCCTGTATGTTCGTCATCTCTCACTTTTCACCAGCCTTTCTGCGCTTTGCTTCCTCTCTGAGCATGACCATTTCTGCATACTGCTTGACCTCGTCAAACATTTCGTCCGTCACTCCAAGCGTGCCGTTGAATAATGCATATTTCAGCTTCGTGTCAAAATCTTCTTCCCTGCCAGATATAAGATATTGTACGCTCACTCCAAATCTGTTCGCTATCTTTGTAGAATTCTCTGCGGAAAGTCGTTCCGTCCTGCCTTTGCTCAGCTCAGATAAACAGCTCCTCGTTATAGACAGCTCCTTGCACATCTGCGATACCGTCATATTGTTCTCCTCGCATAGTTCTTTTATCCTTTTGTACATTTCAGTCATATTTTCTTCCTCCAATTGTGATGATTTCACAAAAGATACAGAAGTCTGTATCAAATTTGCTAATAGCTATTGACTTTTGCAGAAACCTGTAGTATACTGTATGTATCGTTAGTACAGATATCTGCATAAAATCTGGATTTGATATAATTATAATACATTTTCCTGTAAAAGTCAAGAGGATAAACCGCCCCCCTTTTTGACATCTCCGCCCCGAGAGATATACAGAAAACGGTTATCTGAAATGTCATTGCTTTATTTTATTTACAGTATATCATACTAACTGTCCAAATGTCTGTACAAAAAGGCGAAAGGAGAAAAATGTACGATAATATAGATTATTCCGTAGAGGTAAATTCCATAAAAAGGCTTGCACCCTCAGCGAGCCGATATAATTTCAGAAGCGGTGGAAGCAGAGTTAATACAGCCGCACTGCGAAAGCTTTCACAGTATCGCAAACTAAGGTGGCAGGAGTGGAAGCTTAAAGAAGATATCTGCGAAATGTCCTCACAGCTTGCCGCAGTGGGGGAGCATTGCGGCAGGGTAGCCCACAGAGGGAAAAAACTTACTGACTTGTGGCTTGACCTTGCAAAGGTGCAGCTTCGCTTGAGAGAATGTGAGGAGCTTGCGGCAAAAATGCCAAAACGCTATCGTGGCGTGGTGAAAAGCCGCTATTTTGACGGCTCAAAGAAGCACCCACCTGAGTGGGGAAGCTCTGCCGCAGAGTTCGGCTTTCCCTTTGGAGGAGAAGAACTGCGCAGGCGAGTGACAAAGTGCCTGAATGATATATAACTAAAAAATATCCGTTCTGTTTTTTGCAGAACGGATATTTTTCATGTTTTCTTTATGTATAGAGTTATCTGATAAAATGAGTCCAAGCGTGTTCCTCGACCTCAGGTAAGCCGTATTTTTCTTTGCCAAGTGCAATGCTTTTCATAAGGAAAGTCATGTTTCTTGCAAGTACACGCATTGTCTGTTTACCCTCATCGTCCATTTCAGCCTCGCCTACTTCACGTCCGTGAATACTGTTCCAATACTGACTTGAGGCAATAGGCATATTGCAAATAGTGAAATACTTGTTAAGCTCATCAAATGTAGCCGAACAGCCGCCTCGTCTTGCACAAACTACACTTGCTCCTACCTTCATTGATTTGTCAAAATGTGTGCTGTAGAACAAACGGTCAAGACAGGCGATAAGAGTTGCATTTGCAGAAGCGTAATATACAGGGCTTGCAACAACAAGTCCGTCAGCCTTCTCAAACTTTGGTGCGATTTCATTTACCATGTCATTGAATACGCATTTGCCCGTTTTTGAACATGACATGCAGGCAATACAGCCACGAATATCCTTGTTCCCAATTAGAACAGTTTCTACTTCAACATCACTTTCTTTAAAAACCTTTTCCATTTCTCGAATGGCAATAGAAGTGTTTCCGTTTATCCTCGGACTTCCGTTTAAAATAAGAACGTTCATGTTAAATCCTCCTATGTATTTATTTTAATAATTATATCACTTGGAGTACACTATAAGTCAAGTGAATATTTATATGCTTTATTCTGAAATAATTGTTAATATGAGCATTTCCTGAAAAATCCGCCGACAAAAAGTACGGCGGATATGATACAGCTATATATATTGCAAAGCGTAAAATGCCCGCCACAGCGAACATATAACTCTCCAAGCATATCACGCCTATGGGCGGAAATAAAAAATTCCGCTACCATAAATGATAGCGGATATGGTACAGGGGCTCGCCCCTGTTGGTGCGCCTGACAGGAATCGAACCTGCGGCCTCAAGAGTCGGAGTCTTGCGCTCTATCCAACTGAGCTACAGACGCATATAAGGAGCGGAAATCCGCTCCTTGTTTTTTTTTATAAATTTTTTTATCTAAGCTTAGCTCCGCATGGCAAGTCCTGATCCGGGAAAATAACGCTTGCCGCACCGTCAGGTGTGTCAGCCGCACATATCATGCCGTTTGACTCAACTCCGCAAAGCTTCACAGGCTTCAGATTGGCTACAATAACGACCTTCTTGCCAATAAGATCTTCAGGCTTGTACCATGCCGCAATGCCCGATACTACCTGCCTGCCGCCAAAACCATCGTCAAGCTGTAAGCAAAGAAGCTTCTTGGACTTCTTTACCTTCTCGCAGTCCTTAACAAGAGCAACTCTCAGATCTACCTTTGCAAAATCATCTATGGTTATCTCGTCAGCTATAGGCGCAGGCTCAAATCTATCGTCAGCCTTTTCCTCAGGCTCTGCATTGCTGCCTATTATCTTGTTAAGCTCCTCGATCTCCTTGTCAACGTCGATCCTTGGGAAGATTATCTCACCCCTGTGAACTGTAACGTCAGCAGGAAGTACACCAAACTTGCCAGCGTTCTCGTATGTGATGTCGCTCTCAGCCGCACCTATCTGCTCCCATACCTTTGGCATCGTTGTAGGCATAAAGTTGCTGAGAAGCGTTGATACTATCCTGATAGTTTCAAGCAGATTGTAAAGAACTGTCGCAAGTCTTGCCTTTTTGCTCTCGTCCTTGCCAAGTACCCATGGAGCTGTCTCGTCAATGTACTTGTTAGCCCTGGATACTACCTTAAATATCTCAGCCAAAGCATTGTTCATCTGAGTCTTGTCCATGAACTCGTCTACCTTTGCAACAAGTCCCTTAGCCTCTGCGATAAGCTCAGCGTCAAAATCGCCCTCTTCTCTGTCAGCAGGAAGCGTGCCGCCAAAATATTTGTCAGCCATAGCTACAGTTCTTGAAACAAGATTGCCAAGACCATTTGCAAGGTCAGAGTTTATTCTGTTTATCATTATCTCATTTGAGAATGAGCTGTCTGCACCCAAAGCCATTTCACGCAGAATGTGATACCTGATAGCGTCAGCACCGTATCTCTCACCAAGAATGAATGGGTCAACAACATTGCCCAAAGACTTGGACATCTTCTGTCCGTTGAATGTTATCCAACCGTGTACAGCAAGATGCTTAGGCAGCGGAAGATCAAGTGCCATAAGCATTGCAGGCCAAATGATAGCGTGGAATCTCATGATATCCTTTGCTACCATGTGAACGTCAGCAGGCCAGAACTTGTCAAAATCATTGTACTGCTCGTTCCAGAAACCAAGTGCGGAAATATAGTTTGAAAGTGCGTCTATCCAAACGTAAATAACGTGCTTGTCATCAAATGTAACAGGAATACCCCACTTGAAAGTAGTTCTCGATACACAAAGATCTTCAAGACCAGGCTTGATAAAGTTGTTTACAAGCTCAGTGGCTCTTGTCTTTGGCTGGAGATAATCTGTCTCAGTGAGAAGCTTCTCTATCCTCTCAGCAAATGGCGACATCTTGAAGAAGTAAGCCTCCTCCTTAGCCTCTGTTACCTCTCTGTGACACTCTGGACAACAGCCATTCTCGTCAAGCTGTGACTCAGTCCAGAAGCTCTCACAAGGCGTGCAGTATTTGCCCTTGTATTCGCCCTTGTAAATGTAGCCCTTGTCATAAAGAGCCTTGAAGATCTTCTGAACAGTTTCAATGTGATAATCGTCAGTAGTTCTGATGTATCTGTCATAGCTGATGTTCATGTAGCTCCAAAGCTTTTTGAAAGTCTTGACTACCTCATCAACATATTCCTTAGGTGTAACACCCTTTTCAGCAGCCTTCTGTTCGATTTTCAGACCATGCTCGTCAGTGCCTGTGAGGAACATGACATCATAGCCCTGCATACGTCTGTATCTGGCAATAGAATCGCAGGCAACAGTGGTGTAGCAGTGACCGATATGAGGATTACCGGAAGGGTAATATATCGGGGTAGTGATATAAAACGGTTTTTTCTCCATATAAAGGACCTCCGTAAAAGAATTTGCATAAGCAGCATTTCTTATATTATACTACTTTACAGTGGTTTCGTCAAGCGGTAAAGCGAGTAAAGTGAGGAGTTAGGAGTGAGGAATGAGGAGTGAGGAGTGAGCAAAGCTGACCAAAGTTGTGCCCCCTGCACCGAGCGTAGCGAGAGATAAAACGCAGGCTCAAGCCCGGCGTTAGAGGGCTTGCAGGGTCAAGGGACAGAGTCCCTTGTGGGTTCTTAGGGCAAAGCCCTGAGCGGAGTATGAGGCAGAGCCTCATTCGGCGTAAGCCGACAAGGTGCAGATTAAAGTGTAAAAAGCACACGAGAGCCATATATCAAACAAACCCCATATCGGAGTACAAAATCTGCACCGCCCACCCTCGCCCTGAGCAAATGTAAATCCGCAAAGAGCGTAGCGATTTTGCGGCACAACAAACTTTCCCTAACAATCTGTAGGGGCTGGCGCCCTCGACAGCCCACCCCCCTTGACATTTTGCATTATTGTTTATCTCACAACCCTTGATAACCCCACAAACATCGGTAGGGGCGAACATCGTTCGCCTGTGCTCAGAACTTGTATAAATTCTGAATCATAGAGGACACCACCGATTTGTGCTGATTTAACAAATAATTCATACACCTTTCGTATAAAAATGTTATAATAAAAAGGTTAAAGTATATATTCTAAGAAAAAGTAACTCTAAGGTGGGAATCGTAAAATGGAAGAAGTAAGAGAAAATAAAATGGGAACGCAGCCCATAGGCGATCTGCTGTTCAAAATGTCCCTGCCGATCATGATATCCATGCTCGTGCAGGCTCTCTATAATATCGTCGACAGCATATTCGTTGCCAAAATAAGCGAGGACGCACTCACTGCCGTGTCACTGGCTTTCCCTGTGCAAAATCTTATGATAGCCCTCGGTGCAGGCACTGGTGTCGGTATCAACGCACTGCTGTCAAAATCACTTGGTGAAAAGAACTTCAAACAAGCCAACAGCGCCGCCAATAACGGCATTTTCCTCTGCCTTGTGAACTTCGTTATCTTCGTGGTTTTTGGTGCATTTTTTACCGAGATCTTCTATCGCTCACAAACCTCAAGCAAAATAATTATCGAATATGGCGACCAGTACCTAACCGTCATCAGCCTGCTAAGTATCGGTCTTTTCTGTCAGATGACCATGGAAAAGCTTTTGCAGGCTACTGGTAAAACTATCTATTCAATGTATACTCAGGGAATAGGCGCAGTGATAAATATTATCCTCGACCCTTGCTTTATCTTTGGCGTGGGCTTCTTCCCTAAGTGGGGCGTAACAGGTGCGGCTGTGGCTACCTGTATCGGTCAGTTCACCGCTGCAGCTTTCGGACTTTTCTTCAATATGAAGTTCAACAAAGAGATAACCATAAACCTTGTGAAGTATAGACCGCAGGCGAAAATAATCAAGAAGATCTACGCTGTCGGCCTGCCGTCCATCATAATGCAGTCTATCTCTTCTATCATGACATACGGCATGAATAAAATACTTATCGGCTTCTCAAACACCGCCGCCGCAGTTTTCGGTGTGTATTTCAAGCTTCAGAGCTTCGTTTTCATGCCTGTTTTCGGACTTAATAACGGTCTTATCCCTATCGTTGCCTATAACTATGGTGCAAGAAAGAAAAAGCGTATCACAGGTGCAATAAAATACGCCATGATATATTCTGTGTCTATCATGATAGTCGGCACTATCATAATGCAGATTTTCCCTGCACAGCTTCTGAAACTCTTTGACGCAAGCGATAATATGCTAAGCATAGGCGTAACAGCCCTGCGTATAATCAGCACACACTTCTTCTTCGCAGGCTTTGATATAATCATAATTTCATCATTGCAGGCTCTTGGCAGGGGACTTTCCTCTATGCTCGTTTCATTTACAAGACAGCTTGTTGTGCTTCTTCCTGTGGCGTATCTTCTTTCCCTTACAGGCAAGCTTGACGCTATCTGGTGGGCGTTCCCGATAGCCGAAATATTCTCGATCATGGCGTCATTGTTCTTCCTTAGAAGAGCCTACAACGCTGAAATAAAACCAATGGCAGACTAACTAGGAGGTATTTTTATGCGGCTTATTTTTATCAGACACGGCGACCCCGATTACGTTCATGATACCCTTACAGAAAAGGGCAAGCGTGAAGCAGAGCTTCTTGCACAGCGTGTAAAGAATTGGGACGTTTCAAAGTTCTACGTTTCTCCCCTTGGCAGAGCACAGCTCACAGCGGAATATTCCCTGAAGCTTCGTGGGGATACAGCGGAAACTCTCCCATGGCTGAGAGAATTTAACGGCATAATACCCACCTCTGATGGAGGACATCGTATCCCATGGGATATGTACCCCACCGAGTGGGCGGACAAAGAGATATACTATGACCGCAATAATTGGTTCAAGTCCGATTATATGCAAACAGGCAATGTTGAAGAACAGCTTAAATGGGTGCATGAGGGTATTGATAAGCTTCTTGCCGACCATGGTTATATCCACGAGAACGGTATGTTCCGCATTGAAAAGCACAGCGATGAAACCCTTGTGTTCTTCTGTCACTTCGGCGTATCAATGGTGATGATAGGACACCTTCTGGGCATTTCCACCATGAATATGTGGCATGGCTTCAATATGCAGCCTACCTCTGTGACGGTCCTCGGCTGTGAGGAGCGTGAGGGCGACTATGGCTTTTTCAGATGCCACGTCATGGGCTGTACAAAGCACCTTGCAGGCGGCAATGAACCTATCTCCAACGCAGGCTACTTCACCGATGTTTTTCAGGATTAAATAAACCCGTAAGGGTGACTTTTTCGCTCGCATATTATTGCATACAAAAATATCCTCTATCCGCTCTGTTATTTCAGGGCGAATATTTTGTTATACGAAAACTTAGTTTAATATAATATAACAGTCAAAGAAAACGTTTTATTCTAAATATGACTATTATTAGATAACAACATATTCATAATTTGTGAAAAAGCACAACAAAGGCTTCGTGTTTTCGTTGATTTTTTAGCTTGCTTTATGTAAACTAAATGCTTTTACCCCCTTGACTTTATTTTGAAAAGGGCTTATAATATCCCATAGCTTAAAAGAGTATGGGTTTCATATTTTTATATATGTGCCTATGAGAGCATGAAGTTTAGAAGAATAAAAGGAGAGTGAAAGAATATGTTCCAGCTTCAATGGATATGGCACAATCTGAAAGGCTACCGAAAATTCTATGTAACAGCCCTTGTGCTGACTATCGTATGCAACGCCTTGTATCTTACCACACCTTATTTCAGCAAAGAGCTTGTGGATAAGTTTCTTTCAAGCAAGGACGCACTTTTTAACCTTGAGCATGAAAGAAAGCTGTTCTGGCTGCTGCTTGCAGGCATGGTGGGCTTTACCCTGCTTAGAACTATCTGTCAGTACACCTGCAACATGACCTATGAATTATCATCTCAGGGCATGATATACAGAATAAGGGCACACCTTTTCAGACGTATCGAAAATCAGGATATGGAGTTTTATGACCGCAACCGAACAGGCGACCTTATGACAAGGCTCACAGGTGACCTTGATATGGTGCGTCATGCAGTGGCATTCGTTTTTAAAGGTATGCTTGAATCATGTTCGCTGTTTATAGCCTCATCAGTTTATTTCTTTATGGTAAGCTGGAAAATGGCACTTCTTCTGCTGGCTGTTACACCGTTCATATTCGGCGTGGTGGTGCTTCTTGATAAAAAGGCAAAGCCGGTCTACGTTGACCTCCGTGAAAAGCTGTCCCAAATGAATACAGACGCTCAGGAGAACATCTCAGGCAACAGAGTTGTAAAAGCCTTCGCCCGTGAGGACTATGAGATAGAAAAGTTCCAAAAAGCCAATAAAGAATACTCTGACGCCAACAAAAAAGCGTCACTGCTGTGGCTTAAATTCTTCCCTTATATGGAAGCTTTCGCAAACGCTTTGTCAGTTGTAATGCTCCTTGGCGGTGGATTTTTCCTTATAAAAGGGGAAATAACAATGGGCGAGTATGTTGCTATCTCAGGACTTATCTGGGGCATCGCAAACCCTGTCAGAAACCTTGGTATCTATGTGAACGATATGCAAAGGTTCATGGCTTCCGCAATGAAGGTCATCGAGATATACTATGCAAGACCTATCATAACCGACCGTGAAGACGCAGTTGACCAGACAGAAAGGCTTCACGGAGATGTCGAGTTCAAGGACGTTACCTTTAAGTTTGGCAAGCATATAGTCCTTGACAACGTGAACTTTAAGATAAAAGCAGGTCAGACAGTTGCCATAATGGGCGAAACAGGTTCAGGCAAGACCTCGCTTATAAATCTCATACCAAGATTTTATGATACCAACTCAGGAGAAGTCCTTGTGGACGGTGTGAATGTAAGAAAGCGTAAGCTCTCACAGCTCCGCTCACAAATAGGTATGGCAACGCAGGACGTCCTGCTTTTCTCTGATACCATAGACGGCAATATCGCATACGGCGACTCTGATATGTCCGAAGAGGACGTTAAGCACTATGCAAAGCTTGCGGCGGCAAACGAGTTCGTTGAGAAAATGCCTGACGGCTATGAAACTATCGTGGGCGAGCGTGGCGTAGGTCTTTCAGGCGGACAAAAGCAAAGACTTTCCCTTGCAAGAGCCTTAGCCATAAAGCCTGCCATTCTTATCCTTGACGATACCACCTCCGCCGTGGATATGGAAACAGAAAAGTATATTCAGGACAGCCTTAGAAACCTCGATTTCCCATGCACAAAGATAATAATAGCCCAGCGTATCTCCTCCACAAAGGACGCTGATATGATAATAATCCTCGATGACGGCAAGATAACCGAAATGGGTACTCATGATGAGCTTATAGCCAAAAAGGGATACTATTACGAGGTGTTCAAGCTGCAGAACGATGGCTTCGGAAAGGAGGCGGTCTAAATGGCAAGAAACCGTTATGACGTTGACGAAGTCCTTGAAACCCCATTCGACTTCGCCCACCTGAAACGCTCCTTTGTGTATATCAAAAAATATAAGGGCAAAATGATAACCGCCCTTGTGCTGAGCGTGTTCGCCGCAATATCAGGACTTCTCGGACCGCTCATCACACAGTATGCTCTTGATAATACCATACCTCAGAAAAATATGGGACAGCTCGTCCTGCTCACCCTCGCATTTGTCGGCACTATAGCCGTGTCCATAACATTCTCCACTATCCGTTCAAGGATAATGACAGTTGTTGGTCAGGATATAATCTTCGATATCCGTACCGACCTTTTCAAGCATTTGCAGGAGCTTCCATTTGAGTATTACGATAACCGTCCACACGGCAAGATCCTCATCAGAGTTGTAAACTATGTAAACTCCGTGTCGGATATGCTCTCAAACGGTATCATCAATGTTATACTCGAGTGCCTTAATATGCTTTTCATCATGATTTTCATGTTCTTTGTGAATGTGAAGCTGTCATTGGTGGTGCTTTCGGGTCTGCCGATATTTGCAGTCATAATGATGATGATAAAGAAAAGACAGCGTAAAGCATGGCAGGACGTTTCAAACAAATCCTCAAACCTTAACGCCTATTTGCAGGAAAACATCACAGGCGCAAGAGTGACCCAGATATTCACCCGTGAGGAAGAAAACGCCCAGATATTCGACAGACTTTCCGAGAAATATCGTAAAAGCTGGATAAATGCCGTGAAATATTCTAACCTTGTTTGGCCTGCTACCGACAACGTTTCTACTCTTGTGAGAGCCGCAATATTCGTGGTGGGTCTGCTGGTTCTGACCCCTGCGGCAGTGAGCCTTGGAACTATCGTTGCCATGACAAGCTATGCTTCAAGCTTCTGGCAGCCTATCATGAACCTGTCAAACATCTTCAATAACTTCATCAACAATATCGCCTACCTTGAGCGTATCTTTGAAACCCTTGACGAGCCTGCCACTATCGCAGACAAGCCGAACGCTCAGGATATCGGTGATATCACAGGCGAGGTAAAATTTGATGACGTTACATTCAGCTATGAGCAGGGCAAAACAGTTTTGGAGCATATCTCCTTTGACGTTAAGCCGGGCGAAAGCGTTGCCCTCGTTGGACCAACAGGCGCAGGAAAATCTACAGTAGTTTCTCTCCTGTCAAGATTTTATGACCTGGACAGCGGTAAAATAACCATAGACGGCAAGGATATAAGTCAGGCGACCTTGCATTCCCTCCGCTCACAAATGGGCATAATGCTTCAGGACAGCTTTATTTTCAGCGGCACTATTTATGATAATATCCGCTACGGCAGACTTGATGCAACGGAAGAAGAAATAAGAGAAGCCGCAAAGATAGTCTGCGCAGACGAGTTCATAAGCGAAATGAAAGACGGCTATATGACTGAGGTCAACGAGCGTGGCTCAAAGCTTTCAGGCGGACAGAAACAGCTTATCTCCTTTGCAAGAACGCTACTCTCCGACCCGAAAATACTTGTCCTTGACGAAGCAACTTCATCAATAGACGCACGAACAGAAAAGCTCCTTCAGCAGGGACTTCAAAGACTTCTTGTTGGCAGAACTTCATTTATTATCGCACATAGACTTTCCACTATCAAAAACTGCGATAAGATAATGTATATCGACAACAAAGGCATTGCCGAGTGCGGCACACATGACCAGCTTATCGCAAAGAAAGGCGAATATTACAAGCTTTATACCGCACAGCATATGGACGAATAAAATAGCATAAAAACACGGGTGGACACTGCCCCCTGCAAATGTGGCTATCCACATCTGTAGGGGCGAACAGCGTTCGCCCGTTTGTTATTTCACCCTGTTATCACGTTGTTTATCTTTACTTTATCACTATCTTATCCAACGTTTCCCCCACCTTGTCATGGATAACAAGGTCGCAGGAGCCGTCCATGGAAGTCTTGTCCCGATTTATCAGCACAAGATCATCCCCCTGAAAATATCTCACCATTCCTGCCGCAGGATAAACTGTCAGAGAAGTGCCTGCAATAATAAGCGTGTCGCACTGAGAAATCTCCCTCACCGCCTCCGTCACAGTTTTATCATCAAGCCCCTCCTCATAAAGCACAACATCAGGCTTGATTATTCCGCCGCAGGTGCATTTCGGAATGCCTGTGCTGTTTAAAATATCCTCCGCAGTGTAGAATTTTCCGCAGTCCATGCAGTAGTTGCGGTGTACGCTTCCGTGAAGCTCCAGCACCTTTTTGCTTCCTGCCGCCGTGTGAAGTCCGTCAATATTCTGCGTGATAACTGAAGAAAGTATGCCTGCCCTCTCCATTTCCGCAAGCTTGTAATGAGCCTTGTTAGGCTTTGCCGTCAAACAAAGCATTTTGTCACGGTAAAAATCATAAAATGCCTTTGTGTGCCGCATAAAAAACGTGTGGCTGAGTATCTGCTCAGGGGGATAATCATATTTCTGATTGTAAAGTCCGTCCATCGACCGAAAATCAGGAATGCCGCTCTCTGTTGATACCCCTGCTCCTCCGAAAAATACTATCCTGTGTGACTTGTCTATTATCTGCTGAAGCTCCATTTTTATCACTCCTATGAAAAATGCGGTCTATACCGAAGCACAGACCGCATTGATTATTCACGATATTAGTCGATCTTAACGATCCAGCCAAACTCGTCTGGTATCTTGCCCCACTGAATGCCTGTCATTGTATCATAAAGCATCTGTGAAACAGGGCCGATCTTGTTGTTGTTTATCTCCATTACCTTGTCGCCCCACTTAAGATGACCAACAGGTGAGATAACGGCAGCAGTACCTGTGCCGAATACCTCGTCAAGCTTGCCGTTGTCGTAAGCCTCAGCGATCTCCTCGATAGAGATCTTTCTCTCGCTTACCTTGTAGCCCTTCTTCTTGCATATCTCGATAGCAGACTTTCTTGTGATGCCAGGGAGAACAGAGCCAAGAAGCTGTGGTGTAACAACTTCGCCGTCAATAACGAAGAAGATGTTCATTGAGCCAACTTCCTCAACATACTTTCTCTCAACACCATCAAGCCAAAGTACCTGCTCGTAATCCTGCTCGTGAGCTTCTTCCTGACCCGCAAGTGAGATAGCGTAGTTAGCAGCAGTCTTTGCAAAACCTGTACCGCCTCTTACGGCTCTTACATACTTGTTCTCAACGTATATCTTAACAGGATTAAGACCGGTTGAATAGTAAGCACCTGAAGGTGAAAGAATAATGATGAACAGATAGTGGTCAGCAGGCTTAACACCTACATATGGGTCAACTGCGATGATAAATGGTCTGATGTAAAGGGAAGCGCCCTCTGTGTGAGGTACCCAGTCCTGCTCCATTTTTACAAGAGTTTTCAGAGCGTAGAGCATATCCTCTTCGTTTATCTTAGGAATTACCATTCTCTCAGCAGAGTTGTTCATTCTCTTGAAGTTCTCCTGCGGTCTGAAAAGCTGAACAGAGCCGTCAGCGGTACGATAAGCCTTAAGGCCTTCAAATATCTCCTGACCGTAGTGCAGGCACATAGCAGCAGGGGAGAGTGAAAGGTCGCCGTAAGGCACGATCCTAGCGTCATGCCAACCCTGACCTGCGTCATAATTCATAACAAACATATGGTCAGTAAAAATGTGACCGAAACCAAGCTTTGTTTCGTCAGCTGGTTTTTCCTTTGGAGTAGTGGTACGTTCGATCTTGATATCTAACATACAGATCCTTCTTTCTTAAATTAATGATCGGCTCGCCAAGCGAACCTTTACCACATATATTATAATACTTATTGTGATCTTTTTCAAGAGGTTTTGCAAAAAAAATTCCTTGCCACAGGAAAAATATGCAGGATAACATTTTGAAAACTGCATTTTTATACAACTGTATGAAAACTGTTGAGAAATCGTCATAAAATTGTCTTTATATTGTAGGAAATACTCCTTGAAAAAAAGGTGATAGTGTTGTATAATAGGGTAAAATAAATGTGAAACAAGTATATTATAATAAGGTTATATAAGGAAAGGTAATATTATGAACGATAGAGAAAGAAAGGATAATGAGCTTGGTATAGATCTTGATATGAAAGGTCTTACCCTCGACAGCGATGAAGCCGCAAAGCCGCAGGCGCAGAACCGCCCTATGAGCCATGAGGATATGGCAAGAATGATCGCTAAAAATATGGCAATGCAGGACGGCGGCTTTGACGAGCCTATCACTCCCGTAAGAGGAGTTTCAGACTTTGGCGAGGAAACTATCAAGCCTAAAAAGCCCAAAACAACTGAAACACGCAGTAAAAATGCAAAGCCTGCATCAAAGCAGACTTCAAAGAGCGGCTCAAAGAATGGGAAAAAGAAGAAAAAGAAGTCTTCGTCAGGAAAGACTGTCGCAATAGCAATATGCTCAGTTGTTGGTGTTATGATAGTCGCCGCAGGTGGTTTCTATCTGTGGGGCATGAATTCGTATAAGGATAGATTTCTTGGAAATACATATATAAACGGCATCGAGGTCAGCGGAAAGACCAAGGCGGAAGCCTATAAGCTCGTAAGCGAGCAGGCTGTTATCCCAAAAGCCATCACCGTTACAAAGAAAGACGGCACAACATTTTCCATAAAGCTGTCTGAAATAGGCTATAACGATAATACTCAAAACCTTATCACACAGTATTATACTCAGCAAAACCACTATTCATGGTTTTCTTCTGCCATGAAGCGTACGGATTTCACTTTTGAATCTAAGTTCAAGTACGATAAGGCTAAGCTTGAAAAGGTGCTGAAAAGAAAGGTGCTTGACTCCCAAAGCACAAAAGATCCTGAGGACGCCTATATCAAAAAAGGCGACGACAACAGCTATGTTGTGGTAAAAGAAACCACGGGCGACGCTGTGGAGGAGGGTAAGATAGACGAGCTTTATTCCTATGTGGAAAATCAGATTGACGACGGTAGCTTTGACGTTGATATCTCAAAGGCAGATTGCTATAAAAAGCCTGCCATAACAGCGGATATGCTTGAAGAGACCTGCAAGAAGCTCAATAACCTTAACGATATCGAAATAACATTCGATTTTATCTACACCACCGAAACTCTCACGGGTGATACTATCATGGATTGGATAACCTTTGACGAGGATAACGCCGAAGCCGGCTATACAGTTGATGAAGATAAGGCAATGGCATATGTTGAAGACCTTGCAGATAAGTATGATACCTATGGCAAGGACAGAGAGTTCAAGACCACAAAGCGTGGAACTATCACTATCTCCGAGGGCCAGGGCTGTTACGGCTGGTGGATAGACCAGCAAAAGACCTGCGACCTTATCGTGGACCTTGTTGAAAAGGGAGAGTCTGCCGAAACTGAGCCTGTCTACTATGTAAACCCTGACTCAGCCTATGAGTACACCTGCAATAAGGATTGGCGTACAGCCGATAAGGATTACGGCAACACTTATATCGAGGTAGACCTCACCGCACAGCATTTGTGGTATTATAAAGACGGAAAGCTCGCAATGGAGTCTGATATAGTTTCAGGCTATCCAAGCAAGTCAAGAAATACCCCTGGCGGTGTTTATAAGCTTTGGTATAAGGAAAAGGGCAAGACCCTCAGAGGCTCAGCAGACGGACAGTCTTATGCCTCATATGTTGACTATTGGAACAACGTTTCCACTATCGGCATAGGACTTCACGACGCATCATGGCAGAACGGCAACTTTGGCGGCAGCCGTTATAAGTCAAGCACATGGGGCTCACACGGCTGTATAAATATGCCTTTAGATAAAGCAAAATACGTTTATGACAAAATAGATATGGGTACTCCTGTATTTATGTATTGGTAAGAGATAATAGCAAGGCAATACGGACAACTCGTATTGCCTTTGCTTTTAGTTTCAGTTAGGAGAATTTATGTACATTACAGATGAAGACAACCCACGCCTGCCATTTCTGCGTGATAAAACTTCAAAGCTCACCACCTCGCCGGGCTGTTATATAATGAAAGACAAAATGAAGAAAATAATATATATCGGCAAGGCGAAAAATCTCCGCAACCGTGTGACATCTTATTTCAGAAAGTGTCAGGATCACCTGCCAAAGGTGTGGAAAATGGTGTCCCACGTCTATGACTATGACTTTATCGTCACCGACTCTGAGTTCGAGGCACTTGTCTTGGAGTGTTCTCTTATAAAGCAGTATACCCCGAAATATAATATCCTGCTGAAAGACGATAAGGGCTATAGCTATATCAGGGTCACAAATGAGGACTACCCACGTTTGCAAGCCGTATTGCAAAAATACGATGACGGAGCAGAGTATATAGGACCTTATACAAGTTCATTCGCAGTAAAACAAGCCGTTATCGAAGCCAATAAAGTCTTTATGCTCCCTACCTGCACCCGAAAATTTCCGCAGGATTTCAGAAAACAGCGTCCCTGCCTTAATATGCACATCAAGCAGTGTATGGGCGTTTGCACAGGAAAATTCTCCAAAGAGGAGTATAATTCTATAGTCCGTCAGGCGGTGGACTATATCCGAAACGGCTCGTCAGATTCAGTTGAAAGACTCACCGAGGAAATGAACAAAGCCGCTGAGGAGCTTGACTTTGAGCTTGCCGCAAAGCTTCGTGACCGTATCCAAGCCATACAAAAAGCCGCTGAAAGTCAGAAGATAATCAATGACGATATTCGTGACACTGATATAATCGCCATTGCTCAAAATGGCGAAATGGCTTGTGCCAGCGTTATAATGTATCGTGGGGGCAGACTTTTTGATAAGGCTTCCTATTTCCTTGGCGAAAAAGACGACAGCATAAAAATGCGTGAAGATTTTCTCATGCAGTATTATTCCTCCAAAGACAGCATACCGAAAGATATCCTCCTTGACGAGGATATCACAAACGGCGAGATAATAGAGAAATTTCTCCGCCAGAAGTATGACCATGCCGTGAATATCTCTACTCCGAAAAGAGGACAGTTTCTCCGCCTTACTACCCTTGCCAAAAGCAACGCCACCGAGTATCTCTCCATAAAAGTCGGCAGAACAAGCCGTGAGATAACCGCCCTTGAGGAGCTTGCCAAAGCATTGGGACTTCCCAAGACCCCGAAATATATCGAGTGCTACGATATATCAAACCTCGCCTCTACAAATATGGTGGCAGGCATGGTGGTCTTTGAAAACGGCAGACCATGTAAGAAGTATTATAAAAAGTTCTCTATCAAAACAGTTGCAGAGCAAAATGACTATGCCTGTATGCAGGAGGTCATAGAACGTCGCTTTAGAAACTACTTTGAGAAAACAGACGAGGGCTTTTCCATTATGCCCGACCTTATCTTGCTGGACGGTGGAAACGGCCACGTCAATGCCGTTGAGCCTGTCTTAGAGCGAATGGGCGTCACCTGCCCATTGTTCGGACTTGTGAAAGACTCCAAGCACCGCACACGAGCCGTTGCCACAGGCGGCGGAGAAATAAGCCTTGCAAAGTGCCGTGCAGCCTTTAATCTTGTTACCGCCATTCAGGACGAAGTCCATAGAGTAGCCATAACCTATCAGGCACAAAAGCATAAAAAGAATGCCCACCGACTTGAAATAACCAAGGTCAAAGGCATAGGCGATAAAAAAGCCGCAAAACTCATCACCGAGTATAAGACCAAAGAGGCTCTCAAAAAAGCCACAGTAGAGGAGCTTGCAAAGACCGCAGGTGTGAATATAGACACCGCAAGAGAGCTTAAAGAAATAATAGACGAAATGTAGGGATAACATTGATAGAAAATACCAAAGACATAGACGAGCTTGAATTTATAAACAGCTTTTCCCATTCAGGCAAGCCCGTGAAAGACCTGTCCAGAATAAAAGCCTTGCTTTCCGACCTTGGCGACCCACAGGACAGCCTTAAATTCGTTCATATCGCTGGCACCAATGGCAAAGGTTCAATGGCGCAGATGTTCAGCGAGGTCTTTCAGTGCGCAGGGCTGAAAACAGGTCTTTTCACCTCGCCTTATATAATAAGCTATACCGACAGGATAAAAATAAACGGTATTGATATCCCAAAGCCTGCCCTTGCGAAAATGGCGAAGCGTGTGAAAGCCGTCACCGATATGCACTGCGACCGTGAGAATTTCTCTCAGTTTGAAATAACCACCGCCATAGCTTTCCTCTATTTTGCCGAGGAAAACTGCGATATAGTCGTCCTTGAAACAGGTCTTGGGGGACTTTTAGACAGCACCAACGTTATAAAAACCCCTGTCCTAACAGTTATAGGCTCAGTGGACTTCGACCATACCGCCATTCTGGGCGACACCTTGGAGAAGATAGCCTATCAGAAAGCAGGCATAATAAAGCCCCACTGCCCATGCGTTTTGAGCGCAGGCAATGATATGAAAGTTATCCGCACCGTCAGAGAGCAGGCGGTGAAAAATCTTTCTCAGCTGGTTATCCCCGACATCAAACAGCTCAAACTTATAAGCTGTGACGTTTTCGGCTCAAAGTTTGAGTTCAAAGGACAGCCCTATGAAGTCACAATGGGTGGCGCACATCAGGTGCTGAACGCCATGAGCGTCATAAGCGGAATACGCCTTATCAACGATACCCTGAAAATTCCCCAGGATAAAATTTTTGAGGGCATCAAAAAAGCCCAGCTCCAAGGCAGAGTGCAGATACTCAGCCGTGAGCCGCTTTTGATACTGGACGGCGCACACAATCCAGACGGTCTGTCAGCCTTGGCAGGCGTATTGGAGCATTGCCCAAAACGCCCATGCTACGCCGTTATGGGAATGTGCAGGGATAAAAACATCACCGAGGCTGTAAAGAAACTCATACCGTATGTAGACAAATTCTACACAGTTGACGGTTTCAGCGACAGAGCCGAAACTGCCTCTGACCTTGCCGACATCATAACCAACGCAGGCGGCAGGGCAGAGCAAAGTCCAAAGCCTGCCCTTGAAATGGCACGTCAGCTAATAAACGAGAATCCTCACGGAGTGAATCTTATATGCGGTTCGCTTTTCCTATGTGCCCAGGTGCTTAATGAAATGAAAGATATATAACAGAAAGGGCGACCCACCCAAGGTCGCCCGATTTTTTTACCTTTATTCCCTAATAGCCGCCCCGACCGCTTTCTTCCAACCACTTATCAGATCACTGCGTTTACTCTCGCTCATAGACGGAATAAACTCCCTGAACTTATCCGAAACGCCAACAAGCTCTTCCATACTGCCCCAAAGCCCACAGCCAAGCCCTGCAAGATATGCCGCACCTGTTGCGGTGGATTCCACGTTATAAGGCCTTATGACCGAATGACCCAATATATCAGCCTGAAATTCCATAAGAAAATCGTTGCTTGCCGCACCACCGTCAGCCTTTATGCTTCCGATAGCCCCAGCGTCCTCCTCCATCGCCCTGAGAACGTCATAGGTCTGATAGCACATAGCTTCCAATGTTGCCCTGACTATGTGGCATCTGTTTGTTCCTCTTGTAAGCCCTGTTATCATGCCCCTTGCCTCAGGCTTCCAGTATGGTGCGCCAAGTCCCACGAATGCAGGCACAAAGTATACACCGCCCGTGTCCTCAACGCTTCTTGCAAGCTCCTCAGTTTCTGACGCTGTGCGTATTATGCAAAGCTCGTCACGAAGCCATTTTACCGCCGCACCCGATACGAATACCGACCCCTCCAGAGCATAATTCACCTTTCCTCCTATGCCCCAGGCAATAGTCGTGAGCAATCCATGACGGCTTTCCACAGGCTTTTCACCTGTGTTCATAAGCAGAAAACCGCCCGTGCCATAGGTGTTTTTCACATCGCCCTCACGGAAACAGCATTGCCCAAAAAGTGCCGCCTGCTGATCTCCTGCACAGCCTGCGATCTTTATCCTGCTTCCGAAAATGTTCTCCTCAGTTTCGCCCAAGTCACCCGAACATTCTTTGACCTCAGGGAGCATACAGCTGGGTATGCCCAAAAGTCCCAGTATCTCTCTGTCCCATTCAAGGGTGTGAATGTTGAAAAGCATAGTCCTGGAAGCATTGGAGTAGTCCGTAACGTGTACCCTTCCCCCTGTCAGATTCCATATGAGCCAGCAATCCACAGTGCCGAAAAGTATCTCCCCCTTTTCCGCACGCTCCCTTACGCCCTCAACATTTTCAAGTATCCACTTTATCTTTGTGGCAGAGAAATAAGGGTCGATAAGAAGTCCCGTCTTGTCCTTGAAAAACTTTTGCAAGCCCTGACTTTCCATTCGTGCGCAGTCCTCAGAAGTCCTTCTGCATTGCCAAACGATAGCGTTATAAACAGGCTTGCCGGTGTTCTTGTCCCAAAGTATCGTCGTTTCTCGCTGGTTAGCGATGCCGATAGCCGCCACGTCCTCCGCTGTTATCCCAGCCTTTGCAATGACCTCACGAGCAGAACTGAGCTGACTTTCCAGTATGTCCATAGGGTCATGCTCCACCCAGCCGTTGCCGGGGAATATCTGCGGATATTCTTTCTGTACGCTCGCAATCTTTTCACCCTTTGCGTTAAAAAGCACCGCTCTGGAGGAAGTCGTTCCCTGATCTAAAGAGAGTATGTATTCTTTCATAAAATTTCTCCTTATTGCAAAAAAGGGGCGGAAATCCCACCCCTCATTATTCTGTAAAAGTAACGTATATACGTCATTTGTAGGGGAGCGGCTCAATTTCTGCTTCACAGAAATGCGACGTCCCGCTTGCCCGACGTTTTGTTTACTTATTCTTTTTCGTTACACCACGTTGCGGATATTCTCCCACACTTTATATCGTCATCAAATAAGCCCCGTGTAAAGCAGTATAAGATAAATGATCAACAAAAGCGACAGAACGCCAAGAAGCTTCCAAATACCCTTTATGGCGGACTTTTCCTGCTTTTTAGCTTTAACAAATTCCTCGATAGCGTCCGGGGTGTATTCTTTGTGCATCTGGCTTCCTACTGTTGGATTGAGCATATCATTGATGTTGATGTTGCGGTATTTTTCCTCACGAAGCTTCTTAGGGTCGGTCTCCTTGGTGCTGATGTTATCATATGAAGAATTGAGCAGGCTCTTGTCCATTTTCTTCATGTTGATAGCGTCCATAGAAAGCTCTGCTTCCTCAGGTCTGCCAAGGCTGTCACCATTGTCGTAAATATGCTTTGTGTCAACGCTCTTCATAAGCTGATTGTTTGAGCGGTTCGCCCTCAGCATCTTGATAAGAGTGTCAGTGTAGAGGTTTTCCTCTTCCTCAGCCTCGTCAGTAAGGATTATGTCCGAGGTGTCGTTTATCGCCTCGTCAACTGTATCAATAAGGGAAGTAAGTCCCTTGTTCGCCTTCTTGTATGGCTTTTTAGCTGCAGGCTTCGGAGCTTCCGCCGCAGGCTGTGGAGCAGGCTGGCTGTACACAGGTGCTGAAACTGTCTGTTGTGCAGGCTGTGCTGTCTGAACAGGCGTTGGAGCAGGTGCAGGCTGTGAAACTGGCGGAACAGGAGCAGTAACAGGCTGGCTTGCAGGTGCAGAGCCTGAAATGCCCTCGTGTCCCGGAATAAAGATCTTTCTCTTTCTTATAGGTGCGTTTATCTCGCCGGGAATACCGCTCTGAGCCATCGGCTTTGTGTTGAATACAGGAGCAGACTGGATGTCCTCTGCAGGCGTCGGTGCAGGAACAGGCTGTGGCTCTGGTATAGGCTGTGGCTCTGGTGCAGGCTGTACTGCTACAGGTTCAGGCTGAACGGGAGCTGGAGGCGGAACTACCTTAAGCTCAGGATTTTCCTCAGGCTCGTCAGGTATAGGCTCGCTGTCAGGACCGTCCTCGCCAACGATAGCGTCAGCAGAAATGGAGCTTGCAGCCGCAGAGAAATCGTTGCTTTCGATAGCAGAGTCCTCGTCGCCCTCAAAGCTTACCATTTTGCCTGTTGTAACATCATAGTATTCCTCGCCGTCCTTGACAGCGATCTTGAGCTTTGGCGCAGGCTCGCCCCTCTTAGGCAGGTTAGCCTGTGGAATGTCAATGTCAGGGAATACTTCGTCAACGTCCACCTTTGCAATCTTAAGTATCTCCATTGCGGATCTGCACTTCATTGAGCCTCTTACCATTTCCTTGATAGGAAGCAGAATTATATCACAGAATGTGGCATAGAAAGACCTCAGCGCAGACATTGAGCTGTCAAGCATATCCTGCGGAAAACGATGGTCAAAATACTTATCCCATTGCTCAGGGCTTGACATGATCATCTTGTCTATGTACTGACAAAGTGGTATCCAAAGTTCAGGCTCTTCAAAATCTCTGTCATTGGTGATGAGCCACATATAACATCTGAGGAAACAGTCATAGCATGAGATATCTCTGAGGTTGAGCATAACGTCATCAATGTTCAGGGAAGCCGAAAATATAGGATCAGAGAATGCGAAGCATCTGTATCCGTTGCTGGCGATCTTTGCATAAGCCGTTTTCAGATCCTTTTCAGAACGGGAGAAAGGCGGCAGAAAATCAAAATCATAAGGCGTTTCATAATCAGCCGTGTCACCTTTAGCCGCCATATCAAGCAACTTTTTGTATGTGAGCGTGACATCAGCAGTAGGAGTGTCAACGGCTATGCCGAGCACCCTGAAAGGATTGCAGGCGAAAAGTTCCATTGCCGTTATCCCAAGTGACGGTCTTGTCATAAATAGATCCTCCTCCATGAATTTACTTCATATATACTTAAGCTTTTACCCTTCTTATTCGTGTTATCTTCTTCACGATCGGGTATTTTTGTGTATCTTTATGCCAAAAATAGTTTTCTCAAACTAATTTGTTTTTTGTTTTTAATTAACAAAATAAATAACTTAACAAATATAGTATAGCAAATATTAGTATAGATTACATTAACTAAGCGTGAATTTTATATTTATATTATATTAATACGAAACAAAATGCACAAAAAGAGTTTAAAAAATCGTACAAAAAGTAACTGCCAAAAGGTTTGCAATTTTGGTGAAAATATTGTATAATAAATAAGTATAAGATGTCAGGCATAAAAAGCCGATATCAGATCATCATGCCAATAAAAAGGGGGAGATCTTATGGGTCTGTTCAGCAGAAAAAGCTCCGAGCCCAAAACATCGACACAGCCTAAAAAGCAGCAGATAAATGCTGATGATATATGGAACACGCCTGTGAAGAGAGCAGGCGGAGATACGGCTTTTGTGAAGGAGTCCAGCAGCGATAAGGTACACGCCGAGAAGATAACCGATACCATAGAGCCGGAAACTATCCGCAGCAAGATGGAGCAGCTTGAAAAAGAGCTGGCTGAAAAGAAAAACGATCCCGTAAAGACCTATGCCGACTACGACGTGAACCCGGTAGGACAGGCTGAGATAACCGATGCCCAGAGCGAGTATGAAAAGCTTTATGAGGAGGAACACGCAAGATTTGTAGCTTCTCATAAGGAGGATATAAGCGTGGCGTCCGTTGAAGGTATCGACTCAAAGCTTGAGGAGATATATAGGATACATGACGAGAAAGTGGCTCAGGAGAAGCGTGATACAGGCAATATCGAAGCTATAAGTGCAGAAACCACAGCCGCAAAGGTGGCTGAGCTTCCTTATGCAAAAAAGCCTGAGGACTATGCAGAGTATAAGGATATAAAGGGAATATCCGTCGATGAGGCTCTTGTGGAGGGTCTTGGCTCTGTTGACCACAGCGAGGACGACGATGCTATCGGTTCAGTATCGGAAGAGTTTTTGGCGCAGAAGGTGAAAGAATTTAACGAAAAATATGGCAGATGATCGGGGTAAAGGCAGTCATTAGGGGTATTGCCAGAATAAATTGAATTGGAGAGATAAAATTGAAGATCAATACCGATAACCCTATCATAAAGTTTTCAGGCAAAGGCAAGCCGTTTCAGTATGATAAGTTGCTTTATGCTACATTAAATGAGTATATACTTGATTATAAGAATGCAAGACTTGATAAGCTTACCGATCAGGACGCTTCTATATGCCTTGCGAGAATAATAAGAAAAATGGAAGTCAATGACGTTCCTGTCCAGCAGTTTTTCCATGAAGAGCTTGAAAAGTGGAGCGAGCATACCAACTATGAGAAGATACTCAGGCTTTGCGAGCTTATGGCAAAGGATATCTTCGGCTGTTTTGATAAGAACAGAGATGACGGCAACGGCGGCTTCTATAAAACAGACAGGCTCTATTGCGTAAATAATGACGGTGAAAGAGATTATATCGTTTGTGACGAGGTTGAGAAAAAGGGACTTTTCAAGAAAGTTCCAACTCCTGTCACATTGTATTTCAATGATCTTATGGAGAAAAATAAACGTGGCGAGCTGCCAAAATCCAAGTAAATTTTGTATTAACAGATAATAAGGAGAGTATTAACATGGTAAATATAGAAATGGCAAACGGAAAGAATATCAAGATCGAGCTTTATCCTGACGTTGCGCCTATCACAGTTGCAAATTTTGAGAAGCTTGTTAAAGAGGGCTTTTATGACGGACTTATTTTTCATAGAGTTATCTCAGGCTTTATGATACAGGGCGGCGACCCGACGGGAACAGGCATGGGCGGTGCAAAAGAGAAGATAAAGGGCGAGTTCCTTGCTAATGGTGTTCGTAACGACCTCAAGCATACAAGAGGCGTTATCTCAATGGCACGTTCAGCAATGCCAAATTCAGCAAGCTCACAGTTCTTTATCATGCACCAGGACGCTCCTCATCTTAACGGTCAGTATGCAGCATTCGGCAAGGTAGTCGAGGGCATGGACGTTGTTGACGAGATCGCAGCAGTTGACGTAAATTTCAACGATAAGCCGCTTGTAGATCAGGTCATGAAGAAAGTAACTATTATTGAGGACTAATAAAAAGGAAAATCATGGGCTGCGGTCTTTATGGCGGCAGCCCTTGTTTACGTCAAAAACAATATCAGGAGAGTAAATAATGGATTTCAAAAAAGTAACAGTGGGATTTTTTGCAGCGGTCATGGCAATGACCTCAGTGTGTTTCGCTGATCCCGAAACGCCTGTGACAACCGATGTGCCAGCCACAGATCCTGTACCGGAAACGACCACTACCGCTCAGCCTCAGCGGGAGGACACTGAAACGACTACAACTACCACAGCTCAGACATGGGAAACCACCACATGGGGAACTACCACATCTTATTCCTATGTTCAGGACACTCCGACTTCTACGCCGACAGTTGTAAAGCTTGTGGTCAGCGAGGTAAAGGATAAAAAGTTTACAGCGAAAATAAATATCCAGAGCGACCACCTTATCTCAAATGCCTCTATCTCCGTGGGCTATGACGATAGCCTTGTAGAGTTTGAAAAGTGTGAAACCAATGATAAAGCAGGGGGCATGGCAGTTGACAATGCCTTTGCAGGTAAGTTTGTATATAACTATGTGAACGCAGACGGCACAGACTTTGACGGTGATTATGCGACCCTCCATTTCAAAGTCGCAGACGAAAAGCTCACCTCAACAGTGCTTTATCTAACAGTAAATTCCCTTGATGACGAAAACCTCAATGCCATATCAAATCAGGTAGAGAACGGTATCGTCAAGTATCAGGACGCTGCAGATGTTCAGCAGGACGACAGCGATTATATCGAAATAGACGTTGACTATTCCAAGTATCCTATCGCTCCCGAGGATATAGGACTTACAGATGTTGACAGCGTAACAGTAGCCAACGGCGAGGTGCTTATATTCGAGGACGGCAAGTTCCAGACCCTCAGCACAGGCGAAACAAAGATAGATATTGTTTATAAGGACGGCTCAGTAGGGCATTTTAAAATAGTGATAAAAGAACCTGAAGCCGTGAAGCTTGAAAGCTCAGAGGCAGAAGCGACCTCAAAAGCCGCAAGTCCGGTATCGGAAGAAAAGAGCGGTTCATCAATGGGCGTTATTATTGGCGTGGTCTGCGTTTTGTGCGTAGCTCTTATTGCCGCTGAGTATCTTATGATAGTGAAAAACAAAACAGTGGGCGACAATAAGTCAGCCAACAAGGATAATGATAAAGATATCCACGATACAGACGAAAGCGACGATACCAATTTGTCCGAGCCTGACGAACCTGACGAAAATGAAGAGCAGGAAGAAACTGATAATACAGACGACGATACAGACACAGATAAAGAAACAGAAGAATAAACAAAAAGCGGTGCAGAAAATTGTGAACTCTGACACCGCTTTATTTTCTTATTCAGCTATTATTAGACAATTCCTTAAGCTCTCGACCCTCTTTAAGCAGGTCATGCAACCTTTGAGCGTCATTATTTGCAATAGCATCACGATACTCCGTTAATCTTGCGATTATATGCTCTATCTCGTCCACCAGTGGACCACGGTTCATAAGGAAAAGCTCCGTCCACATATCTTCGTTGAGTTTAGCCACTCTCGTAAGGTCTTTGAATGATCCTGCTGAAAAACCTGCCTGCTTTAAAAGACTAGGGCTTTTTACATATGAACTTGAAACAACGTGAGCAAGCTGAGAAGTGAACGCAATAACGCTGTCATGCTCCTCAACGTTTGATACAACGACCTTTGCAAAACCTATGTTGTATGCAAGCCTTGATATCTCCTGCACCACCCTCATAGGCGTTCTGTCAGTAGGTGTCATTATAAAGCTTGCTTTCTCAAAAAGATTGTCCACCGAGTATGCAAAACCCGAAAATTCACGTCCTGCCATAGGGTGACAGCCGAGAAAGTTTACGCCGTTTTCAATGCAAACGCCCTCTACCGCTCTGACTATCTCGCCCTTTACTCCACAAGTGTCAAGAACGATACCGCCCTTTTTGAACTTGCCTGCATTCTCCGTGATAAATTTTATGGTAGCCTCAGGGTGAAGTCCCACGATAACAACGTCACAGCCTGCAAGGTCGTCAATGGCCATTTCACCGTCGATAGCCTCCTGAGCCAGCGCCCCTGCTATCGTTCCCCTGTCAATATCTATACCGAAACAGCTCTCATGAGTGTTCTTCTTTATTGCCTTGGCAAGCGAACCGCCTATAAGTCCAAGTCCAACTATACAAATCTTCATTGTCCGTCATGCTCCTTTTGCTTTTACGCTTTTAAGCTTTTATGTAATAAAGTATATCACTAAAATTACACTTTGTCAAGAGCCATGCACACCCAATTATTCACCGCAAAGCTCTGCAATAGCATTAGCGTACATATTCAGATTTATTTTGAAAGTTTCCATGGAAATATGCTCGTCAGCTCCGTGCATATTGTTGTTTTCCTCAGGGAATTCCGCACCGAACGCAACACCGCCCTTTGTGTTGTGAACGTAGGTTATTCCGCCCTCAGCGATACATTTTCCCTTTTCGCCCTTGATCTTTTCGTATACCCTTAACAAGGTCTGAACGAACTCACTGTTTTCGTCCACATAATGTGGCTCCATGCCGTCAAGCTCGTCCACCTTGAAGCCCTTGCTTTCAAGTGCCGAAGTTATGATACCGCTTATCTCAGCAAGCGTCTTGTCAATAGGGAAGCGTATGTCGATACCGCCATGAAGTCTGCCACCCTCAGTTTTAAGGATAGTCAGCGCACAGGTCATCTCGCCTGATACATTGTCTGAAAAACCAAGTCCGCAGGACTTTCCGTTGCATTCTCCGTGTGGGAAAAGCTCAGCCAACCCACCAAGGAGAGCATTTTCATTTTTGTATTCTGCCACAAATTTTGTTACCGCATTGTCGCCGTTTTCAGGTCTTGACCCGTGTGAGGATTTTCCTCTGATGACCTTCTCACTGTCGTCGGCAAACTTCACAATGCACTTGTCCGGGATAGCATTTATAACGCTTCCACCCTTTATCTCAGCTATCTTATCGTCTGAAAATTCAGCAGAGAATGTAAGATGCACCATGCCCTTTTCGCAGTTGAGTACAGGAAAAGAGCCGTCGGGGGTGAACACCATTTCAGGGAAAGGCTGTTTGCTTTCATAATATTCCATGTCCTCACAGCCGCCCTCTTCATTGCCACCGAAAATAACACGGAAGTTCTTTTTTATAGGAATATTAAGCTCTTTGATAGCCTTTACAGCCCACAGCACCGCAACGCTCGGACCTTTGTCGTCAATTGTTCCTCTGCCGAAAAGCTTTCCGTCAGCTTTAGTCAGCTTGAAAGGCGGATAGCTCCAGCCCTCGCCTGTGGGAACAGTGTCAAGATGTGAAAGCACAGCAAGCTTACATTCCCCATTTTGGTAAAAATCACCGTGAACAGCATAGCCGTCAAAGTCCTTTGTTGTCATGCCGAGCTTTTCAAGATAAGCCTTTCCCCAGTCAAGAGCCTTGCGAGAACCCTCGCCAAATGGCTTAACAGGGGCGTTTATGTCACCAACGCTCTCGATAGAGATTATCTCGTCTAGGTCACGAAGTATCTCGTCCATGTGCTTGTCAAAATATTCTGCAAATTGTTTCTGATACATATTTATTCCTGCCTTTCAAGTGTGCAAATCATTATTTCCGAGGGATTATTCAGCCTGAATTTACCAAGTCCTGCCGTAACAACAAGCTTTGCCGATCCCTGTTCAGTGTCAAGCTCGTAAATCCCCTTTGTGTATCGTGGAAAGAATTTCCGTTCGGGAGAAAGTATTCCGCCAATAAAAGGCAATCTTATAACTCCCCCATGACAGTGACCCGAAAACGTCACATCTGCTCCCCAGTCCGCATAAGCACGGAAAGCCAGCGGTGTGTGCGAAAGCAAAAAGTTACACTCGCTTCTGTCAGGCTCGCCTAAAAGCTTTGTAAGCTCGTCCTTTGTAATCTGCGGCAGGTCGTGATGTGAAAAATCTTCGTTGCGGTAAAATCTTTGGGGAAGCTGAGTGCCGTATATATTGATGTGATCCTCGCCTATTTTTATCTGCTCCATGTTGTTTCTCAGAATGTGTACTCCACATTCGGTGAGTTTCAAAGCAAGGGCTTCGGCATTGTCCATGTTGTCAGTTTCATGGTTACCGAAAATATAATAGGTCGGTGCAATATGTTTTAGCCTTTTCATAAGGGCAAGCTTCGGTATCATGTCCGTTTCGTCACGGCTGTAAAGATCACCTGCAAAGAAAATAAAGTCAGGCTCGGCGGCAATACAGGAATTTACCAGATTGTTGAAATTGTCCCCGTAACGCTTCTTGTGAAGATCTGCAAGAAGAAGTATCTTTTTACCAACAAAATTCTTAGGGAGCTTTGATACCTTCAGTTCGTATTTGTTCACCCTTAGCTGTCTGTTTGAAATAAGCATATAACCGCCCAGAAATGCGGCGGCAGCAAAAAGCGGCAGCTTGTATGACATTTTATTACCTCATTCCTACTTGCAAAGATATTTTTTCAGATCGTCCATTGCCCATTTTGCGTGGTTGTAGCCGTAATCGTAGAGCCTTCTCAGCTTTACAGGGTCGCCCTCTGTTCTTCCCACACCGAAAGTGGTCTTTGGTGTGAAAACAAAGACTTTTCCCTCCGCTTTAAGCTCCATAAGCTCTGCGATACATTTGTTGTATCTCTCGGCTCTTGTGGCAATGGCTTCGGCAAACTCAGGGTGCTTGTGATAATATTTTATGGCAAGCTTTGTGGCAGGCTCCTGGGTCTTAACATAGCCCTTTGGTCGTGTCAGCACAACGATATTTTTGTCACAGCCTGCTTTTATTGCCTGCAAATATGGTATTGAATCTGATATACCGCCGTCCATATATTTTTCTCCGTTTATCTCTATCTCAGGGAAAAGCAGAGGAAGTGCACAGGTGGCTCTAAGCAAATTCCAGTGGGTGTCATCTTTTGGCACGTCCATGTACTCAGCCTTGCCGTTTTTTACGTTTGTAACAACTGCACAAAATCTGCCCTTGAAGTTTCTGTAGGCTTCATAATCAAAGGGAAGCTCAACATTAGGCACAACATTGTAGGCATAATCAAGGTTATAGTAGCATCGGTTTTTCGGGTCAATAAGATGTCTTGCACCCATGTATTTCTTTGTTCCCATAAACTCAGTTGCAAGGCGGAGATTTCTTCCTATCTGCCCTGAGCAGTAAGAAACGCCGAAAGCTGCTCCTGCCGAAACGCCTATAACATAATCGGCTATTATTTTATCCTCCAGCAGAGCGTCCATTATTCCGCAGGAATAGACCGTTCTGCTGGCTCCGCCCTCTAAAGTAAGTCCAAGCATGATATTACCTCTGTTTCTGAAAAGAGGACGGCTTGACCGTCCCCATTTTTATTATATTATCTGTCTATTGAGAAAACAGGCGAACCCTGTCCGTCTGTTTTGTTAAACGCACTGAACAACGGGCGAACGCTGTTCGCCCCTACGATTTTATCTTACGGTTTCTGATGTGACGTCATTAGCCACGCTGTTATCCAAAGCTGAATTGTCAAGAACTGTTTCTGTGAACTCTCTGCCGTCGTCAGTAAGAGCCTTTTTCAAGTCATCCATAGCGTTCTTTGTTGCGTTGTCGTCTGTTATCCTTACGATAACATTGTCGCTCATAAGCTTCACTGTGGAAACAAGACTTTTAAGATCTACCACACGCTCATCAATTATATAAGTGCTTCCTGAAACCTTGATGTCATAAAATTCCTTTGGCACTGCTGTTGTTGTGGTAGTAACGGAAGATTCATTGGAGGAAGCACTTACGTCCTTGCCGTCCCCTGAGCCTTCGCCTTTTCCACCGCCTAGTCCAAGTCCAAGATACTGCATTATAAGAATAAGCGCCGCAATGATAATGACGATCAGCATGATACCAAGAAGCTTTTTCTTCTTTTTCTTTTTCTGCTTTTGTCTTTGTTTTTCAAGGTCACTGCGGTAGAGCTTTTCAACATCGTTCTGAATACTCATTTTTATTGTCCTTTCTATTTTGAAGTGTTTATGTATGTAAAGTAAACATTTTCGTATTTGTCTGACACAGCCTGCACAGCGTTTTCAACTATTCTCATGTTACGATAAAGCACAGCGTCACCGTCATAGACCACTGCCGCAAGCATTACTTCACCGTCTGCCGCACCGAGTCCTTCAAAAAGAGATATGAGCCTGCCTGAGATATCTTCATCAGGGGTCACGGTCATAATATCCTCATCATTTCGGGAAATATACAGCTTATCAGTGCCGTTTTCATTTCGCATATCAAGTGAGATAAGCATACCCTGAGTGTAGCCGTCAAGCGCCTGCTGATTTTTTGCGGCATTGCTGTTAATGTTCTCAGCCTTTTTATAGGCTTCATCTATCTGCTTTTGCATATTCTTACGGAGATTTTCTAACTCGTCAGCGGACTTTTGCTTCTGCTCCTCAAGCTGTTGAGTGACAGCCTGCACCTGAGCTTTTGCGTCCTCTTTCTGACTGTCGGCAGATGCGGAAACATCGGTCATGACCCAGAAAAGCATTATCATGATAACGTCAAGAAGGGAAGTCAGCTCAAGGACTATGCCCTTATTTTTCCTGAAACCATTCATGGCTGCTCACCGCTTTGGGAATGTTCAGCGTTATTTCTTTCAAGATAGAGCTGAACATTTTTCTCGTTATCCTCTATTTTTGCAGAGATTATGCCGTCAAGAAATTTGAAGATTATAGCAAAAACAAGTCCCCAAAAAGTGGAGGTCAAAGCGCCATAGAAATTATCCTGAACGTTTGTCATATCGCCCACCATACCGAGGAGGGAGATAACAGTGCCGAGGATACCCAAGAGAGGGAAAATCCCTGTGAGATTTACGAACAGAGAATAAAGGCTTCCTGTGCGGTTACGCATAGAAACGATATCTGTTTCACGAATGTCCGAAATATCGCTGTCAGCCTGACGGCGGGAAGCGCCTGAGTCGGGAACGAAGATGTTAAGATGAAGTTTGTTGTAGAGAATATCAGCCGATTTTTTAGTGAAATAAAAGACGAGGGCAGTTGCGACTGCAACCAAGAAAATTATCATGTCGAAGCCGAAAAAGTTCATAAAAATTACGGAAAAGAGTTTTTTCATGGATAAGACCCCCTATAGAGATAATGATAGCACATTTTGAGGTAAATTGCAAGATGTGGGGGCGGATTTTTAGTGAGGAGGGGAGGAATGAGAAATGAGAAATGAGGAGTGAGGAGTGAGGAATGAGGAATGAGCATAGCAGACCAAAGAAAATTGCAAGCATAAAGTAAAAATAAAGCACCGAGCGAAGCGAGAGATAAAGCGCACGCTCAAGCCCGGCGCTAGAGGGCTTGTGGGGTCTAGGGGCAAAGCCCCTAGCGGAGTATGAGGCAGAGCCTCATTCGGCGCAAGCCGACAAGGTGCAGATTGTAGTATCAAAAGCGTATAGAAGTCAGATATTAGATGAAAGTGATATCGGAGTATAAAATCTGCACCGTCTTTCTATCCCTAAGCGCAATGTAAATACGCAAAGAGCGGAGCGATTTTGCGGCAAGATAAACTATCCCGAATATATTTAGGGGCGACCTTTTGTCACCCGTGTTCAGAATTTGTTATAATTTCAGAATTGTAGGGGGACGGCGCAATTTCTGCTTTGCAGAAATCCGACGTCCCGACCCCCTCGCACGTCTTTGTACATCTGCATGACTTTATGGTAAATTCAAACCTCGTCACTTCGAGCGGGCTGTCGCATTTCTGTGAGCTTGCGAACAGAAATTTCGCCAAGCCCCTACAAGCATGATAGGATAGTTTTTTGTTCTGTCCTACAATGGTTGTAATCGTGGACTTGTTTCTTCGACGGGCGAACGCTGTTCGCCCCTACAGATTTGTTGCCATAGGTTTCGTGTTTTAGCTGTATTTATATTCAATTTTCAAGTTGCGTTCGGGGTGTGACATTGGGTATTATGCCCTTGGTTGCGTATACACAAAATCCACAACGCACATCCACGCTTTGACACAAGTTCTCTACAGCCTGTTCCAGAAACGCACCTCGGTTTCACTAAGTCGCAGGGCTTATACGTGCCCGCAAGTATCAAAACGCTTTCTACTTATACACGAAAATTACCCTTTTTGTTGCATAAAAAATGCAACAATTGCAGAAATGTTGCCAAATTAAAATATAAATCATTTGTTTGCATGAATTTGTACTGCTGAATTTGTGCATATTGACATGGCGTGAATAAATCTGTAAATGCTGTAAAAAATAAATGCAGATTTTCAGGAGGTGATCTTATGAGAACAATGAGAAATCTGCTTGCGAAAAAAGCTGTGGTGACGGTGCTGGCGGTGGGAATTTCGCTGGCTGCGGTGAATGCCTTTTGGGGCGGTTCGGACAGTGCGCTCTCTCAGCTTGGGTCTAGCGGCAGTGAGGTTAGGGCTATTCAGGAACGCCTTAAAGAACGTGGTTTGTTCAACGACTCTGTGACGGGATACTACGGCGAAAAGACCAAAGCCGCTGTGATAAAATTTCAGAAACAGCAGGGGATAAGTCAGACGGGAACGGCAGGTCCGCAGACGCTTCGGGCGCTGGGAATATCTATTGGCTCTGTGCCGTCGGCTACGGAACAGAACATCAATCTTTTGGCGAGAATAATCTCTGCCGAGGCCAGGGGCGAGCCTTATGTGGGTCAGGTGGCTGTGGGTGCGGTGATCCTCAACCGTATCGAGCACCCGTCTTTTCCTGACACACTTTCGGGGGTAATTTACCAAAACGGCGCTTTTACGGCGGTAGTGGACGGACAGTTCAACGAGCCTGTTGCCGCTTCAGCTTACAATGCTGCCCGTGACGCTTTGAACGGCTGGGATCCCACAAACGGCTGTGTTTACTACTACAATCCTGCTAAGACTTCAAACGCTTATATGCACGCTAAGCCTACGGTGACGGTTATTGGAAGCCATAGGTTTTGTATGTGAAAAAAAGCCGCCCTGCAAAAATGCAGAGCGGTTTTGTGCTATTTATGTACGAAAAAGTAATCGCTGCCGTTTAGGGATATTGGTATGGAATAGAGGATATCGTCGGTGAATTTACGGGAGATGTAGCCTGCTATATCGGCGAGCTTTTCGGTATCGGAGATGTCTATGGCATAGGCGTCAACATACGAGGTCTTGCCTGTTATGGCTATTCTTACATCATTTATATGGAAAACGTCTTTTACTTCTTCGAGTATCTCTCTTGGGCTTCTGTAGCCGGGGGTGACTTCTGCTTTTCCGCCGAGGGTTATTGTGACTATCGACATATCAACGTTACAGCTTTGCAGAAGTTCTTCCATTTCATTGATGTTGTGTTCGTAAAGCACTGTTACCTCACATCTGTTGCCTTGGTCATAAATGCCGCAGGAGGTGAAAGTTGGGCGGTAACCCATTTCTTCCAGGTCGCACAAAAGATTTGATACTTTATACGGATTTGTTATAGGCGTATCGCTGACGGGGAGATCGCCTGTCGGCTCTGGGTAGGCGGTGTGGACGTCCACAAGGTCTATGTTTACGCCGTATGCTTGGAGGTAGGCTTTTGTGCAGGTGACGTCATTTTCGGTGTTTACTGTTACGTCGAGGTAGGTTTCATGGTTTTCGGCGGAGATTATGCCGAAGTCTGAGGTTCTTGAATTTAGTGCGGAAAGTATTATGTCAAGATCGTCTGTGTTTTCAAGGTCGGTGAGGCGTTCGGTAAAGGTCGGTATCTCTATATCTGCCGCTTCATATGTGCCAAGCTCGTCTTCGGTGAGCTGTTTATCGGTCTGTTCGTCAGAGTCGGTCTGTGAACTGTCATTGTGGATATACGTTCTTTGCTCAGGAACTGGACCTTTGCTCACAAACAGGTTGACTTCTTGCCCTGCTTGTATCTCTTCCCCTGCGGCAGGCTCGGTATTCATGACAGTTTCGGCGGCGACAGCATCGTTATATCTATCACGTCTTACGGGCGTGCCGCCTGCCTGTGCGATAAGCTGTTCGGCTTCGGCATAGGTCTTGTTGGTGACGTCCGGCACTGTGATAGGCTGTGGGGTCTGGGGCGGCTGTGTTGTGGTATCGGTGGAGGCTGTTGATGGGACAGGGGTGGTGGCGTCGATATCGGGCTTTAAAAGTCCGCTGAATGCGAATGCTCCCACTGCTACGGCGGCACAGGCTGCTGCTGCGGCTATGCCGACGGATTTTCTTCTAAGCTTTATAGGCTGGGGTTTTGTTTCTGTGTGTGCGCTGTCGGCTGAGTTGGTGATAAAGGCTTTATTGTCTATTTTTTGCAGGATAGCGTCAAGATTTTCAGACTTGCTTTCGCTGTGGGACTTTTTCATTATATCTGTCATTTTCATTGCTTTGTTCCTCCTTTTCACAGTATGTTTTTTTCAGCTTGTCAAGGGTGCGGTATAGTCTTGATTTTACGGTGGACTGGGACAAGCCTAGGCATGATGCGGTTTTCTTTATTGTATAGCCGTACTGATAATGCAGTACGAAAATGCGGTAGGTGGTATCGTCGGAGCTTTTGAGATAGCTCATCACCTGCTCATAGTCGAAAAAGTCGGCGCTTTCAAGGTCGGCAAGGGCTTTTTCGTCGGGGATATTCAGGTCGGTGATATCCTCGAATGTGGCTTTGGGCTGTTGTCTGTAATGGTCTGCAACATAATGCTTGGCTATACGCAGGACGTAATGCCTGACGTTTTTTATTTTCCCCTCAGTGGTGATAAGGGAGCGGTAAAAATCAAGATACACGCTTTGGAGTGCGTCTTCTATAAGCTCTCTGGTGGGAAGCTTTGAGGTAAGATAGCGGTCTATATAATCGTATGTATCATTATAAGCCTGCACGAATGTATCTTTTAGTTCTGTTCCCATGGTTTTTCCCCCTTTCTTTTTGCTCTGTGAGCTTTCACCCTAATAGTCGAAAAAAATGCTGAAAAAGTTTCACTTGCGGTGAAAAAACTGCGTAAAGAAAAAGGACGGCAGAAGCCGTCCGGATAAAAACGCTGTGTTTAGTCTACAGAATAATATTTCTGAAGTCTTGTTTTGAATATCTCACAGATGATATTTGCAGCTACTCCTGCTGTGAATACAGATACGAAAAGTATCAGAAATACTTTTGTTGCTTTGCTCATGTTATCTTCCTCCTGTAATTCTGTGACGCTGTTTTTACAGCCCTTTTCTTTAGGTCTATTATACTATAATCTTGCTCTGATTGCAAGCGGTTTGTGAAAAAATACGGCTTTTTATAAAAATATTTGCAAAAATCAAAGCATTGTGTTATAATATCTCTATGTGTTATATTTTTATGTAATGAGGAAATTTTAAATGGCAGAAACAGGCAAACAAAGCAGCTACAAAAAGCTGTTTTCAAATACGCTGGTGTTCGCTATAGGCTCTTTCAGCTCAAAAGTCCTTGTGCTGTTGCTTGTGCCTATATACACCAACTATCTTACTACGGCTGAGCTGGGCGTTACGGACGTTCTCACTCAGATAGCTAACTGGATAATACCTCTTGTGACCATGACTATCACGGAGGCTATAATCAGATTTGGTCTTGACAAGGCTTATGACAAGGTAAAGGTCTTTACTCTTGGCAATCTTATATGCTTCTTTGGTCTGGCGGTGTTCGGTATTTTGCTGCCTATTGTGTCGCTGACGGGAATTGCTGACAAGTATATTGGTGGATACAGCTTGATACTATATATATATGTATTCACCTCAAGCATGAAGTCGCTTTACTCAACTTTCGTGCGTGCAATGGAGCAGGTAAAGCTGTTTGCTTTTAACGGCATACTGACCACGTTCTTTACGCTGTTTTGGACGGCAATGTTTTACATGGTGCTTCCTGAGGGATTTCTCGGTCACGGCACGGGTATCGAGAAGTATTTGCTCGCCACCATTCTTTCTGACCTTATATCGGTGGTATTTCTCACGTTCAAGTCAAAGCTTTGGAGATATATAAACTTCAAGGATATTGACAGAGAGCTTTTGCAGGTAATGCTTCAATACTCTGTGCCTCTTATCCCTGCTCAGCTTTTGTGGCTCATAACAAACAGCTCGGATTCATTTATGACTACCCACTATCTTGGCTCGGACTACAACGGCGTGCTGTCGGCGGCTTACAAGATACCTAACCTTGTGTCAACGGTATATCTTATGTTCGGTCAGGCTTGGAATATGTCGGCTATCACTGAGGACGATTCTGATGACAGAGATTCGTTCTATGAGAATGTTTTTGACTTCAATCAGAGCCTTTTGTATATTCTTGTGGCAGGCTGTCTGCTTATCGTTCAGCCTGTGACTAACTTCTGGATAGGCGCAGATTTCCGTGACTGCGTAAAATACTCGCCTATCATCATATATGCGACCATTTATTCATGCTTCACCACTTTTATGGGGTCTATTTATCTTGCTTCAAAGCAGACGAAGAGGTCACTTTTTACGAGCCTTGTTTCAGGCGTTATAAACGTGGGGCTGAATGTTATACTCATACCGAGGATAGGACTTTACGGTCCGCCTATATCCACGGTGGCAGCTTATATGACTGTGTTCATCATAAGAGCCATAGACTCGAGAAAGCTAGTGCCGTTCAGGATAGATATGAAAAAGATGATAGTGAACAACATCGTTATCCTTGTGATGATGTTCATTTGTCTTTTTGAAACTGACCTTATGCACCACCTGCCTTTGTATGCTATCGTGACACTGCTTTTCTTTGCGGTCTTTATACTCAACCGAAAGGCTGTAGAGAGCATATTCTACAAGGTGCTTCCTGCAAGGATAGCTTCACATTTTGTGAGCCTTAGCACTGCAAAGCTTTGCGCAGTTATTGGCGGCTTGGCTGTATTTGTACTCATAGACTTGCTCACAAGGGGCATTATTGTGTATGCTTTGCTTCTGGCAGGCTTTGTCTTTGCAATATACAAAAACAAGAACAGGCTTATGTATATCTTTATGGTGCTTATGCCGCTGAGTCTAGTTTTCAGGCACGGCATGGTATGGGCAGCGGTGGCATTTCTGATACTGGCGGTGGCTGTTATTATCAAAAACCGCAGACCAGCAGATGTTTTCATTGGCATTGCGGCACTTGATATACTGCTTGGTGCGGCGGCAGGACTTTGGTTCGGCGTGCTTGCGGCGGCTGTGCAGACACTTGTATGCGGCTTTATATTCCGCAGACAGATATGGGATAAGCTTATTGAATGGGCATATAAAAAGCGGTAGAGATACTGCGTTTTATAGATAAAGGGGCTATGCTCCTATTACACCAATGGAGGTTTTTATCATGGCAGAATTGAAATTTGAGATCACAGAGCGTATAGGCGTACTTTCTGAAAACGCCAAGGGCTGGACAAAGGAGCTTAACAAGGTTTCCTGGAACGAGAGAGAGCCTAAATATGACCTGAGAGAATGGAATCCAGACCACAGCAGAATGGGCAAGGGTATCACTCTTACTGACGAAGAAGTGGAAACTCTCAAGGCTATTCTCAACGGTGAGGAGATAGAGGACGATATCAACGAGGCTGACATTCTTTAAAAAATTGTAAATGTTCGGTAAACAGTTAAATGATAATCAATTGTTAATCATGAGTTTAAAAATGTTTGCTATAATTTCCGAGAAGAACAATTAAACGGCGGAGTTGTGCGTTATTTCATGCATGGCTGCCGCCGGAAGCTTGCACATAAAAGGCGTTTCGTATCAGTATTTAAAGGACACGGAACGCTTTGAACGTACAGGGCAGGTAATAATATATTCGGAGGGAATTATAGTTATATGGAACAGCATGGCATTAGCAAGCTTGATCTCAAGAGGCGCAACCGTATGCAGGTCCTCAAGATACTCAAGCAGAGAGGCCCTACTTCCCGTATCGACATTGCGGGAACTTTAGAGCTTACAAGAGCCGCTGTCACGATCATAACAAATGAAATGATCGAGCAGGGGATAATACAGGAAATAGGCGAATACAAGCACGTTACAGAAAAAGCTCCGAGAGGCAGAAAAAAGATACTTATCGACATAAATCACCACTACAAGTTCGTTATAGGCGTAACGGTAGAGGAGGATATCGTAAGCGTTGGTCTGTCAACTCTGGCAGGTGCAGTTCTCGATAAGAGAAATCTGGCTATCAACGAAAAGACGGACTACAGCACCATTTTTGATTTCACTGAGAAGTCTATAAACGAGGTACTGGGCGACAACTGCCTTGACAAGAACTCTATTCTCGGTATCGGTTTCGGTATATTCCCGACTATGTATTCAAGACTTGGTATCAGTGTTGAAGATGGTGAGCCTGATTATGCTAAGCTAAAGGCTGCAATAAGAGAGAAAACTGAGCTTCCGCTGGTTTTTGACAACTCTGTAAAGGGTACGGCTATGGCAAATATCGACTTCCTTAAAACAAAGGATATAAACAGACACAACATAGCCTTTTTGCAGTATGGCAACACTATGCACTTTGTTGTGACGAATCTTAACGATCCGATCGTTTCATATGATAACAGAACTAACTTCGTGGATAAGATGATAATCAACCCTTATTCTGACAGGACTTGTCCTTGCGGAAGAAGGGGCTGTGTTGAGAGTGAACTCACTCCATCGGCTACTATGTCAAAGCTTAGGGAAGTATTTTCTGCTGAAAAGACGCCTTTTCTCTATGAGGCGGCAAGGGGAAGTTTTGAGAATGTCAATCAGGATATGATAACGATGGAATACGAGAAAGACGACAAGGCTGTAAAAGAGATACTTAACGGTGAGCTTACGCTGTTAGCGGTGCTTCTTAACAACTTGTATTTTTCTACCAACCCACAGAAGATAGTGCTTCATCAGTTCAAATTCCAGAATGAAAAGGCGTTCCAGAAATTAAAGGACGCTGTGACAGAGATAGGCGGAGCGCTTGTTTCAAGCAAGATCGAGCTTTCTATTATTGAGGACAAGCACAGATTCCTGTCAGGTTGTGCGCTTGCAATAAGAGAATTGTTCTTTAATAGGGGCGGATTTGATACATCTTCTAATAATTAAGAGCATCAGAGCAGGGCATTGCCCTGCTTTTTCTTTTATATTATAGTATAAAATGAACAACATAGTGAAAAATATCTAAATTATCGGGTAGAAAATGTATAAAATAGAGAAACGATGAAAAAGCTATTGACAAATGTCGCTGTAGATGATAAAATATAAAAGTCGCTTGACGAGAGCGATGAATGTGAATAAGGTGATGACGATGAACACTTTTTGAAAGAGTTCAAACGAATTCATAAAGAATTCACAAAGAAAAGTCTTGACAAAGCTTAGCTAATATGATATAATAGATAAGCTGATTTAAGACAGCG